>NZ_JBXWNE010000002.1:0-436228 GCF_059610225.1 Ruegeria sp. YTSA105 | reverse complement strand
CGCTGACGGCCCAGCTCGGACGTGATCGAGCCGAACAGCTCTGGGTCGCGCTCTGAGAGAGACTGGGTGAAAAAACCGGTATCACGTAGATTGGCGTTCATGGGGGCTCCACAATGCTGGGATTTCTTGCGGATTTCCTATCGGAAACGGGGCATCGGCAAAAGGCTTAAAGCGACGATTTGGCCAACGGTGGCGTCAAGTCTGGTCTATAGGGGAAAGGTATGATTGTTTCGGAACCAAATGTGCAGCACTGGAAACCACAATAGATGATTCAAAGAATCGCTTTTCTTGCCAGCGACGCCAAGGTGGCTCAAACCGCACGCGACAAACTGGTCAGGCGCTATGGCAATGCGGCGCCGCGTGATGCAGGTGTAATTGTCGCGCTGGGTGGGGACGGCTTTATGCTGCACACTTTGCACAACATGCAGCACCTCGATACGCCCGTATATGGCATGAATCGTGGAACAATCGGGTTCCTGATGAACGAGTTCCACGAAGAAGATCTGATGGACCGTCTTTCCGCCGCTGAAGAAGAGGTCATCAACCCGCTGGCGATGCGCGCGATGGATCAGTCCGGAAAGATCCATGAGGCGCTAGCCATCAATGAGGTCTCTTTGCTAAGGGCAGGCCCTCAGGCGGCGCGGCTGAGGATCAGTGTGGACGGTCGCGTGCGCATGGATGAATTGGTTTGCGATGGCGCTTTGCTGTCAACGCCAGCAGGATCGACGGCTTATAACTATTCCGCGCATGGGCCAATCCTGCCGATTGGATCGGATGTTCTAGCCCTGACAGCGATTGCAGCCTTTCGTCCGCGACGCTGGCGGGGCGCGCTGCTGCCCAAAATCGCCCAGGTGCGGTTCGATGTGTTGGACGCGGACAAGCGGCCGGTCATGGCGGATGCGGATTCAAATTCATTTCCGGATATTGATTGGGTCGAAATTCGATCTGAACCGGCGATCCGGCACCGTATCCTGTTCGACCCGGGCCACGGCCTGGAAGAGCGTCTGATTTCGGAGCAGTTCACCTAAATGAAAGGCCAGGTATGAATTAATCGCGCTTGTGTGAACCAGTTCACACGAATCCGATTAACATTAAGGTACTGTGAACTTGCCTGGAGAACACGCCATGGTGGAAGTGAGTGGCCATCAACGGCGGTTTCGAAATGAACGTGCAGTTTATGTGCGGGCGAGGGTAGGTGGTGCTACGCTCGTTATCGGATTTCTAGGCATATTTTAGAAAGCGGACCCCGGGTACAAAACCCCGGGGTCAATTTTTTTGGACAACGTTTATTTAGAAGGACGTCCCCATTTTCTTCCACAATGGCAGGCACATTTGCCCCACCCGGTCTTCTATTGCCGCGGCGGCGTCTACCGCCATATCCTCGCGCCATCTGCGGGCTGCGATCTGGATGTTGATCGGCTGCGGCCCATGCGGCAGCTCGGCCAGCCGCGCCGGAACGCATGCCGCGGGCAGGCCGATGAAGTTCATCGCATAGGAATAGACCGCACAGCCCAGAACTTCATGCACGCCCTCGGCGCCCTCGGTGTCTCGGTCCGGTTTGAAGAACGGCTGTGGCAGGAATGGTGACAGGACCAGAGGATAGTTTTGCATGAACAGAGACCACTCGCGCGCATAGTTGCTGCGCTTGGCCAGCATTTTTATAAGGTCTGTGCCAACTATGGGTGGGAATTCCTGAAAGTAGACCTCGAATATGTCGCGGATTGTTTTTGATCCCGCAGCCTCGATATCGGCTTTCAACAAGGTCAAAACTTCGCCCATCAGGGCGCGGTACCCGCCACGACCAGCTTCAAAGATATCGGGTGGTGCGACCTCTTCCACTACATAGCCTGCTTCGATCAATGCATCGCGTGCCGTATCCAGAGCCTTGTCGACTTCGGGATGCAAATCGTATCCAAAGGTCTGCTTGGTGAAGGCGACCTTGATCGGGCCGGTTTGGTCCTCACCCCGCCACGGCATCGGCACGTGAAACGGATCGCGCGGATCGGGCGCGATCAAGCTGGGCATGGACAGGTGCAGGTCCGCTGCGGAGCGCGTGATCAGACCCTGCACCGACATCGATTGTGCCAATATGCCCCGTTCTGCCGATTGGCTGGGATTCCACGCCGGAACACGACCCAGACCCGGTTTGACGGTAACCGCCCCATTGGCGGCGGCAGGAAATCGCAGACTGCCCCCTATATCGTTGCCATGGGCCAGCGCACCGATCCCAGCCATCACAGCTGCGCCCGCGCCACCAGAAGATCCCCCGGGCGAGATATGACGTCCCCAGGGGTTATGCGTGCGGCCATGCAGTTCGTTGTCTGTGTCAGCACGGAATGAAAATTCGGGCGTGTTGGTGCGACCGATGACGATGGCGCCCGCCTTTTGCAGGTTGGAAACAACCGGCGCATCATCCGGGGCGATCACGTCTTTCAGGGCAACGACCCCATTCGAGGTCGCATGTCCTTTTTGATCGACGTTGATCTTGATGGTGACCGGCACACCATGCAGGGGGCCGGGCTGCTCTCCGTCACCGACCGCCTTGTCCAGATTTCGCGCACGGTCCAGCGCTTGTGAACTCAGATCTTCAACAACCGCATTCAGCGCAGGATTGACCTGTTGCATCCGGTCGATGGAGGCTTTGACGGCCTCTTCCGCGCTGATTTCCCTGTTGCGCGTCAACGCGGTCAGATCGGTGGCGTTCAGACGCCAGATGTCGGTTTCTGTCATGGGGCCTCACTGTCTTGGTCAGACAGTAGAGGCCCGGTGTCAGGTTGCAAGAGGCGGCAGGCGCGCCGATTTTCTACTGGGCGTAGCCGATGGATTTGAGGGCCTCGGTGATCTCGTCCAGAATCGCCGGATCGTCGATGGTGGCGGGCATCTTGTAGTCCTTGCCATCCGCAATCGAGACCATGGTTCCGCGCAATATCTTGCCCGACCGCGTCTTGGGCAGCCGGTCGACAACCACAGCCAGCTTGAAGGCAGCGACCGGTCCGATCTTTTCGCGAACCAACTTGACGACATCCTGAACGACGTCACCATGGTCGCGGTCACAGCCCGCATTCAGACACAGGAAACCAACCGGCATCTGGCCCTTCAGCTGGTCCGACACGCCGATCACGGCGCATTCGGCAACGTCAGGGTGTTCGGCCAGAACCTCTTCCATGCCGCCGGTGGACAGACGATGGCCGGCGACGTTGATCACGTCATCGGTGCGCGCCATGATATAAAGGTAGCCGTCCTCATCGACCATGCCCGCATCGCCGGTTTCATAGTATCCGGGGAAGTGGTTCAGGTACGAGCTTTTGAACCGGTCTTCGGCGTTCCACAGCGTCGGCAGGGTGCCCGGGGGCAGGGGTAGTTTCACCGCAATCGCACCCAGCTCTCCGGGTTTCATCGGGTGGCCACCTTCGTCCAGGATCTGCACATCGTAACCGGGCATCGGCTTGGCAGGTGACCCTAGCTTGGTTGGCAGTTCTTCAATCCCCAGCGGATTGCCCGCGATGGTCCAACCGGTTTCGGTTTGCCACCAATGGTCGATGACCGGAACGTTCAGCGCGTCTTTGGCCCATTCGATCGTGTCGGGATCCGCCCGCTCTCCGGCCAGAAACAGGGCTCGCAGGCAGGAGAGGTCGTATTCAGGGATTAATTCCCCCTTGGGATCTTCACGTTTGACCGCGCGGATTGCGGTGGGAGCAGTGAAGAAACTGCGAACATTATGCTCGGATATCACCCGCCAGAAGGTTCCTGCGTCTGGGGTTCCAACCGGCTTGCCCTCGAACACTATCGTGGTGTTGCCGTGGATCAGCGGCGCGTAGCAGATGTATGAGTGGCCAACGACCCAGCCGACATCCGAGGCCGCCCAGAACACATCGCCGGGGTCTACGTTATAGATGTTCTTCATCGTCCAGTTCAGCGCGACCAGATGACCGGCAGTTGGCCGCACAACCCCTTTGGGCGCTCCGGTCGTGCCCGATGTATACAGGATATAAGCTGGATCATTGCCATCGACAGGAACACATTCCGCAGGCTCAACACCGTACTGGAACCCGTGCCAGTTGAAATCACGCCCCTCGATCAAATGCGCAACCTCTTGTTCGCGCTGGAATATCACGCAGAAATTGGGCTTGTGGCTGGCAAGTTCGATGGCACCGTCAAGCAGCGGTTTATAATGCACCACACGGCCCGGCTCCATCCCGCAAGAAGCGGCGATGATTGCTTTTGGTTTGGCGTCATCAATACGGACCGCCAATTCGTTGCTTGCAAAGCCACCAAACACAACCGAGTGCACCGCACCCAGCCGGGCACAGGCCAACATCGCCTCAAGCGCTTCGGGGATCATCGGCATATAGATGATAACCCTGTCGCCCTTTTCGACACCTTTTGCCCGCAATGCCCCGGCCAAAGTAGCGACCCGATTGCGCAGTTCGACATATGAGATCTCGCGCTTGGTGTGGGTGATTGGGCTGTCATAGATGATGGCCGTCTGTTCACCGCGACCATTCTCGACATGGCGATCAACTGCATTCCAGCAGGTGTTGACCCTGGCATCACAGAACCATTCATAAAGAGGAGCATTGTCGTCAAACAAAGCCTTGCTGGGTGGCCGAACCCAATCAATTCCTTTTGCAGCTTCCATCCAGAATGCCTCTGGATCGGATTTCCAGCTCTGGTAAACGTCCTGATATGCCACTTTGGTCTCCTCCGAAAAATCCCTGCACCGTGTCTAGGGCGGGGTATAGGGGGCAGACAAGCGGTCGAAGTGACGGGGCGTCACTTTATCGCAAAATATTTGCAGATGTATAAGAATTTCCCTGCAAATTTTTGCAAACCTGTCGGCAATTTATGGATTTTGCGCGCCGAATTCACAGTTTTGCAAAACTGCAAATGTATTGGTGCAAATATGAAGGAATCAGTCCGGGCACCTGTTTCGGTGCCCGGAGGGGATCCGTGACCCATTACCCGTAATGAGCGACAGGCGTTCCTGCGATCGCCGCCATGTTCAGTAACCCGCGTGCGGTGATCGAGGGGGTCACGATATGTGCCTTGTTGCCCATACCCATCAGGATCGGGCCAACTTCCAGCGCGTTGGCCTTCATCTTCAGGATGTTGCGCACACCGCTGGCGGCATCTGCGTGGGCAAATATCAGGACGTTGGCGACACCTTCTAGACGTGAATGCGGGAAGATGCGCGACCGCAGTTCAGGGTCAAGCGCTACGTCCAGATTCATCTCACCCTCATATGTGAAATCGCGCGGCTCCGAGTCCAGAATTTCCAAAGCGGCCCGCAGGCGCTTGCCCGAGCCTTCGGCCTGATTGCCGAATTGAGATTGCGAACAGAACGCGATTTTTGGCTCCAACCCGAAACGCCGGACATGACGGGCCGCGCCCAGGGTGGTTTCGGCAAGCTCTGCAGGCGTTGGTAATTGCCGCACATGTGTATCGGCAATGAACAAGGGGCCGTCCTCAAGAACCATCAGAGACAAAGCGCCATGTGCGCGCAGGTCGCCATTGGCCAACACCTGTTCGACATAGCTTAGGTGCCAGCGGTATTCGCCAAAGGTTCCGCAGATCAGGCTGTCGGCCTCGCCACGCTGGACCATGATCGCCCCAATGGCTGTGCTGTTGGTGCGCATGATGGCCTTGGCCAGATCAGGGGTGACACCGCGGCGCTGCATGATCTGGTGATATGAGGTCCAGTAATCATAGTAGCGATTGTCATGTTCAGGGTTCACGATCTGAAAATCCTCGCCGGGACGCACGGTCAGGCCCAGGCGCTCGCATCGCGCTTCGATGACTTCGGGACGTCCGATCAGGATCGGTGTTTCCGTGGTTTCTTCCAGAATGGCCTGAGCGGCGCGCAGCACACGTTCGTCCTCGCCCTCGGCAAATACTATTCGGCGCGACGCAGCTGCTGCGGCCTCGAAAACCGGGCGCATGATCAGGGCGGATTTGAAAACAGTCTGGTTCAGGCGCTCTTTATAGGCCTCCATATCTGGAATCGGACGCCTGGCAACGCCACTGTCCATAGCCGCCCGGGCCACTGACGAGGACACAACAGCGACGAGGCGCGGGTCAAAAGGTTTTGGGATCAGATAGTCAGGTCCGAATGTCAGTTGCTCGCCCTTATAGGCGGCGGCGGCTTCTGCACTGGTCGTTGCCCGGGCCATATCAGCGATACCGTCTACGCAGGCGATCTGCATAGCGTCGTTAATTTCGGTCGCACCAACATCCAGGGCGCCCCGGAAGATGAAAGGAAAGCACAGAACGTTGTTCACCTGATTGGGAAAATCACTGCGACCCGTTGCGATGATCGCATCGGGGGCCACTTCGCGAGCTGCGTCCGGCAGAATCTCGGGCGTCGGGTTGGCCAGCGCGAAGATGATTGGTCTGTTGGCCATTTTCGCGACCATTTCGGGTTTCAGGACATTCGGTCCGCTAAGCCCCAGAAACAGATCGGCATCCCCGATCACGTCATCCAGCGTGCGCAGATCAGTCTTTTGCGCGAATTGGCTCTTGTGCGGGTTCATGTCCTCGGCTCGCCCTTCATAGACAAGCCCGTGAATGTCACACAGCCAGATGTTTTCACGTTTCACACCCAGCTTCACCAGCATGTTCAGGCAGGCGATCCCAGCCGCGCCTCCGCCGGTCGAGACGATTTTGATATCCTCGAACTTTTTCCCGGCAACGTACAGCGCGTTCTTGGCAGCGGCGCCCACGACGATTGCGGTGCCGTGCTGGTCATCGTGAAAAACGGGGATGTTCATCCGCTCGCGGCACAGTTTTTCGACAATAAAACAATCGGGTGCCTTGATGTCTTCAAGGTTGATTGCCCCGAACGTGGGTTCCAGCGCGCAAACGATATCGGCCAGCTTTTCGGGGTCGGATTCGTCAACCTCGATGTCGAAACAGTCGATCCCTGCGAATTTCTTGAACAGAACCGCTTTGCCTTCCATCACCGGCTTAGAAGCCAGAGCGCCTATATTGCCCAGGCCCAGCACTGCTGTTCCGTTCGAGACTACGCCAACAAGATTGCCCCGCGCGGTGTAAAGCTCGGCGTTGGATGGGTCGGCCTTGATTTCCAGGCTGGCCTCGGCGACGCCAGGCGAGTAGGCGCGCGCCAGATCCCGACCGTTGGCCATGGGTTTCGTAGCCCTGATTTCGAGCTTTCCAGGCTTTGGGTGAGCGTGATAATCAAGCGCGGCCTGTCGCAGGTTGGGAGTGTCAGACATAGGCAATTCATCTCCGTTCCGAATTTGGTTGAAGGGTTAAACTATTTCTGGCGCCTTGGCTACGTGACGTCACTTCATAAATGGATTTTTGCCAAACACGGCCGTAGGTTGAATTATGTTCTAATATGGTTACGGTCGCGCATCTTCATATTCGGCACCGCTTCCACAGGAGATCGAAGGCCCAAGATGACCCCGGAAAAACAATCTCAGTCGATACCCGTCACAACCGATACCAAGCGGTCCTTTGGGCTGGACCAGCCGCTGTTTCGTGCAGCGATTGGAGTTGCGTTGCTGATCTTGGTGGTCCTCTGTATCTGGCCGGTGCAGGCGATGTCCCTCAGCCATGAGGGCGGCCCGTTCGAATCCATTTCGGCCGCGGCACTTGTTCTGGCCGGGGGCATTGCGCTTTTCCGGTATCGCGGGATTTCCCGTCTTTATATCGGTCTCGTCTGTTTGCTGCTGGCAGAGCGCGAACTTGCTGCGGATATCTATGCCGTAGATAGCTTGCCATATGGGATTCTGAATGGGCTGGACACGCTGCTTGATATGAACGCGGTTCGCGTCATCCTGGCTGTTTTGGTTCTGGGCGGCTTGCTCTGGCACGGGGTGCCAAACGGGTGGCGTGCGTTCAAGCATCGGGTCCCGTTTCTAATGGTGTTCTTTCTGGCCGGTATGTGTGCGGTGGTTGCACAGGGGTTGGAAGAAGTCAGTGGCGCACTGAAAGACGACCTATCGGACCAGATGATCATGCGTTTGTTTGTGTTGGAAGAAACGCTTGAGATGTTCTTTTCGATTGGCATTTTGGCTTCTGTTCTGATCGGATGGCCCAAAGCCACGACCGAAGAGAACTTGAATGACCAGCAATCAGACCAAAGCTGAGATTCGTCTGCCGACGCAGGAATTACGTGACGACATCCCGTTTTTTACCAAGGTACTGGGGATGCGGATGGATATGATCTATCCGGCTGATGACCCTCGGGTCGCCGTGTTCTCGGGGCATGGATTGCGATTACGGATCGAACAGGATGCACCCGAGGCGCCCGGAATGTTGCGCATTCTGACCGAAAATCCGGATGAGTTTGCGGCTGGCCAGCGCAGTTTGGTCGCGCCGAACGGGACGCGTGTTGAAATTGATGAACTGAACCCGCCGATGGTGATGCCGGATACCGTGCATTCCTTTGTCGTGCGCAGACTCAAGGATCAGGCCCCGTGGGTCATCGGGCGCGCCGGAATGCATTATCGCGATCTGGTACCCGATCGCTTGGGCGGGTCGATCATTGCCAGCCATATCCGCATTCCTGATGGCGGTCCGGTTCCGGACATGGTGCATTTCCACAAGGTCGGGTTTCAGTTGATTTTCTGCATCCATGGCTGGGTCGATGTGGTTTACGAGGATCAGGGCGATAAGATGCGCCTGACCGCCGGCGATTGCTTTATCCAGCCGCCCGAAATCCGCCATCGTGTGTTGGAGGCATCGGACAATGTGCAGGTGATCGAAATTGGTGTTCCTGCCGAACATGTCACCGAAATCGACCACGAAATGCAGTTGCCGACCCCGCAATACCGCCCGGATCGCGAATGGCAGGGCCAGCGCTTTGTCTACAACCGGGCCGAGGGAGCAGAATGGGGGCCGTTCCGTTTGCCGGGCTATATCTGTCGCGACACCACGATTGCCCAGAACACGATGGGTGTCGCAGGCGTTCAGGTGGTGCGTCGGGGGCAGGGTGACACCGCCTGGGCTACACATGATACCGATATTCATTTCACCTTCGTTATGAACGGTGAGTTGACGCTCGAAGGCGAGGGGCGTGACCCCTATCGGCTGGAACAGGGCGATGCCTTTGTCATCCCGCCGGGTATGCGCACACGCCTGTCTGATCCGACCGATGATGTTGAACTGCTTGAGGTCACGCTGCCTGGCGTGTTCAATACGGTTCTGGATTAAGCATTTTGGCTCAGGAATTCTGCGCTCGGGGCTTCAATTCCCCGGGGGCTTTCATTTAGGGTATGACTTTCTGACCAGATGATCAAAAAATAGGGAATCGCCATGAGCTTGAAAGACGCAGCCTTGTCCGTGCGGGAAAACGCCTATGCGCCTTATTCCAATTTCAAGGTCGGCGCGGCGATCCGGTCCCTGTCGGGGCAGATCTACTCCGGTTGCAATGTGGAAAACGTGGCCTATCCCGAAGGCACTTGCGCCGAGGCCGGAGCCATTGCCGCCATGGTTGCTGCTGGCGAGCAGGAACTGACCGAGGTTTACGTGGTCGCGTCGTCTCCTCAGCCAGTACCGCCGTGCGGGGGGTGCCGCCAGAAACTGGCCGAGTTCGGCAAGCGTGACGTCAAGGTGGTATTGGCCAGCTTGGACGGGGCGGAGTTGAAAACCACTATCGGGGATCTGCTGCCAGGCGCATTTGACGCCTCGCATATGGAGGATGTCTGACCCCATGGACGCCCGCTCGATCATCGCAAAGTTGCGCCGCAAGGATATACCCTCCGCCGAGGAACTGCACTGGTTTGCCCAGGGGCTTGCCGATGGTGGGGTCAGTGACGCGCAGGCAGGGGCGTTTGCGATGGCGGTTTGCATGGGTGGGTTGGGCGCGCAGGGCCGTGCCGATCTGACCATTGCGATGCGCGACAGCGGCGATGTCCTGAACTGGGATGTGGAAGGTCCGGTAATCGATAAACACTCGACCGGGGGTGTGGGCGACAGCGTCAGCCTGGTACTGGCCCCCGCACTGGCCGAGCTTGGGGCCTATGTGCCAATGATTTCTGGCCGGGGACTGGGACATACGGGCGGCACGCTGGACAAGCTCGAATCCATCCCCGGTGTGACCACCCAGATCAGCCAGGACCGGCTGGTGCAGGTGCTGAACGAAACGGGGGCAGCCATTGTCGGCGCCACCGGGCAAATCGCGCCAGCGGACAAACGGCTTTACGCCATTCGGGATGTCACGGCGACAGTTGAAAGCCTCGACCTGATCACCGCTTCGATCCTGTCGAAAAAGCTTGCGGCCAGCCCGGATGCGCTGGTGCTGGACGTTAAGGTTGGCAGTGGGGCCTTTATGAAAACCCTTGATGACGGGCGCAATCTGGCACGGGCGCTGACGGAAACCGCCAACGCTGCAGGGTGTCGGACCTCGGCAGTCATAACCGATATGAACCAGCCGCTTGCCTCTGCGCTGGGCAATGCACTTGAGGTGGATGAGGTCATGAAGGTATTGACCCAAGCGCCTGACGCGCCGTTGGCTGTGATCTCTGCCGAACTGGGTGGGGTTCTGTTGGCTGACGCCGGTATGTTTGCCACTTCAGATGAAGGCCGGGACAAAATCGCCAAGGTCATCCGCGATGGCCGTGCCGCAGAACGGTTTGGCCGCATGATGGCCGCAGTTGGGGCACCCATTCACTTTGTCGACGATTGGTCGCGCTATTTGCCCGAAGCCAGCGTGATCCTGGAAGTGCCCGCTCCCGCTGCGGGCTATGTAACCACGATAGACGGAGAGGCGCTGGGCCTTGCGGTTGTCGAATTGGGTGGCGGACGTCAGGTTGAAAGCGATGTGATCGACCCTGCGGTCGGGCTGTCAGATCTGGTGCGACTGGGCGACCGGGTCGAAAAAGGCGTTCCATTGGCTGTCGTCCATGCCGCCCGCGAGGATGCCGCGCGACGTGCGGCTGATGCTGTTCAAAAGGCGATCACGCTTGGAACGGGTAAACCAGTGGTGCCATCCCTTGTCCACGAGAGGATCACGCCATGAGCCGCGCCTTCCTTGTGGTGATGGATTCTGTGGGTATCGGCGGCGCGCCCGATGCTGATCAGTTCTTTAATGGCGACATGCCGGATACTGGGGCAAACACTCTGGCCCATATCGCGCAGGCTTGTGCACAAGGTCAGGCGGAAGAGGGGCGATCCGGGCCTTTGCATCTACCGCATTTGGATGCGCTGGGGTTGGGTGCTGCGGCACGGCTGGCCTCGGGTGCGGAAACGCCGGGTTTGCTGGCCCAGCCGACAGGTCTGTGGGGCTGCGCCTGTGAGGATTCTCCGGGCAAGGACACGCCATCGGGGCATTGGGAGCTAGCAGGGCTGCCTGTGCCGTGGGACTGGCATTACTTTCCCAATACAACACCATCATTTCCGGCTGATCTGAGCAAGGTCGCAGCCGAGGCCGCCGGAACCGAAGGGGTTTTGGGGGATTGCCACGCCTCGGGCACCACGATCATCGCCGAATTGGGGGCCGAGCATATGCGAACCGGTTGGCCGATCTGCTATACCTCGGCCGATAGTGTCTTTCAGATCGCCGCGCATGAAGAAAGTTTCGGCCTAGACCGTCTGCTTGACCTCTGCCGCGCGCTGGCCCCACGTTTGCACCAGATGAAAGTGGGGCGTGTGATCGCACGGCCCTTTGTCGGCTCGCCCGAACAAGGGTTCACCCGCACGACCAACCGCAAGGATTTTGCCATCGTGCCGCCCGCTCCGGTGCTGACGAACTGGTGTCAGGATGCGGGCCGCCGTGTTCATGCAGTGGGCAAGATCGGCGATATCTTTTCCATGCAGGGAATCGACACGCTGCGCAAAGGGTCGGATGCTGACTTGATGGGTCATCTGTCCGATCTGGTCGATGAGGCCGAAGAGGGCAGCCTGACATTCGCTAATTTTGTCGAGTTCGACAGTCTCTATGGCCATCGGCGCGACATCAGCGGCTATGCCCGCGCGCTGGAATGGTTTGACCAAGAGATAGGTGCAATTCTGACCCGGTTGCGCCCCGATGACCTAATGTTGTTGACCGCTGATCACGGCAACGACCCAAGCTGGATCGGCACCGACCACACGCGTGAGCAAGTACCTGTCCTGATTGCAGGGCAGGGTGCGGGGCAGATCGGTCAGGTCAAATTCGCCGACATTGCCGCCAGTATCGCACATCACCTGAATATCCCGGCACAAGGGCCGGGGCGGAGCTTTCTATGACTGTCGCTGACCTACCCAAGATCGAACTGCACTTGCATCACGAAGGTGCCGCGCCGCCTGCCTTCATCCGTCAGCTGGCGCATGAAAAGCGCATCGACCTGAGCGGGATTTTCAAACATGACGGGTCTTATGATTTCCGGGATTTCGCCCATTTCCTCAGCGTATATGAGGCCGCCTGTGAAGTGCTGAAATCGCCCGAGGATTTCCGCCGTCTGACGTTGGCTATTCTTGAAGAAAGCGCGGCGAACGGGGTGGTGTATTCGGAAAGCTTTCTGAGCCCCGATTTCTGTGGCGGTGGCGATTTGGTGGCCTGGCGCGACTATCTAAGTGCCATTCAGGATGCCGCTGATGAAGCCGAGCGGAAATACGATATCACTCTGCGCGGCGTGGTGACCTGTGTCCGGCATTTCGGACCCCAACAGGCCAAGCTCAGTGCATATTGTGCTGCTGAAACTGCGGGCGACTGGATTACCGGGTTCGGTATGGGGGGCAATGAATCCATGGGGGTTCAGGGCGACTATAAGTGGGCGTTTGACTGCGCGCGCGAGGCCGGACTATGCCTGACCACCCATGCCGGAGAGTTCGGTGGGCCGGATAGTGTCCGCGATGCGATCCGTGATCTGGGAGTTGAACGCATCGGCCATGGCGTGCGTGCGATCGAAGAACCCGACCTTGTGCATGAGATCGTTGATCGTGGTGTGACGCTCGAGGTTTGCCCAGGCTCGAACGTGGTTCTGGGCCTGTTTCCTGACTTTGCCAGCCACCCGATTTCCAAGTTGCGCGAGGCAGGTGTCAAGGTCACCGTGTCCACCGACGATCCGCCGTTTTTCCATACCACAATGCGGCGTGAATATGAGATGTTGGCCAAAGCTTTCGGTTGGGAGGCCGAGGATTTTGCCGCCCTGAATGAAACCGCCCTGAATGCGGCTTTTTGCGATGAAGCGACCCGTGCGCGGGTCAAGAAAAGACTGGAGATATCATGAGCGAACACCTGACCGTCGTCGACCACCCGTTGGTGCAGCATAAATTGACGCTCATGCGGGACAAGGTCACTTCGACCGCCGAATTCCGTCAGTTGCTGCGTGAGATCACCTTGCTTCTGGCCTATGAGATCACGCGCGAAATGCCATTGACTACCCGGCACATTGAAACCCCGATGGAAGAGATGGACGCCCCCATCCTGGCAGGTAAGAAACTGGCGCTGGTTTCTATCCTGCGCGCCGGTAACGGAATGCTGGACGGCGTTTTGGAACTGATCCCCTCGGCCCGTGTTGGCTTTGTTGGCCTGTACCGCGATGAAAAGACTTTGAAGCCCGTCCAATATTACTTCAAAGCCCCTGAGGGGTTGAAGGACCGTTTGGTCATTGCTGTCGACCCGATGCTGGCAACCGGCAACAGTTCGGCCGCTGCGATTGATTTGCTGAAAGAGGCGGGCGCGACGGATATCCGTTTCCTCTGCCTGTTGGCTGCCCCCGAAGGTGTTGCCCGCATGAAAGAGGCGCACCCGGATGTTCACATAGTCACCGCCGCACTGGACCGTGAGCTGAACTCAAAAGGCTATATCATGCCGGGTCTGGGCGATGCGGGCGACCGGATGTTCGGGACCAAATAAGCGGGCTTATCCGCCGCATATATTCTGCAGACGGACCCATTCGCGATCTGGCAGTATCTGTTGCAGGGGCTGGCCCGCCATCGGGTCGGCCTCGATCAGGCCCAGCACGGTTTCACCTGTGACGTCCGTCGCATAAGCAAAGGGGACTGAGGGCAAAGCTGCCTCGGCAAAAATTTCCAGCAGGTTCTCGTCGGGTACAGTCGGACGGGGTTCTGATAGAACTTCTTCGGTATAACTGTCGACAATCTGAGGTGTCAGCTCACCGGTTGTCAGCAGGCGGAACGCAGATCTGATGCCAGTACGGTCCAGCAGATCATCCAGTGGGTCCTGTGCCTGCACACGTGCACGTTCCGCAAGGATGTACCCGGCCACGACCGAGGGGTCTTCGTGATCTTCGACCAGAGATCGGTTCAACAGGACAATTCCTCCCGGCAGGGTCAGGCTGGTCTGAACCCCGGCAGGCAGGATAACAACCGCGCGTACGCCGGTTCTTGCCGCCAGATGGTCCAGTGCCTCTTGGGTGCCTTCGGAGGCGCAGGCGCGGCCCGACACGCGTTCAATGCGCTTCAGGATCGTGTCGCCGATGTCGATACGCTTGATTTCGGGCACAACGGATACGACATGTTTTTGCAGTGCCGACGGCAACCACAGAAGCATCAGCGCGGCCACAGCAGCCACAACCCCGGCCACGCTGAACCACCGCAAACGCCCGGGGTGGGGGCGTGACCAGTCGATGGCACGCTGCAGACGGTCAATGGCTTCGATCATCGTGGTTTCGGATTGGGCCAGTTCCAACGTCTCTTGTGGGTCGCCATCCGGGTGGTAAATTGCAGGGAAAACACCGGGGTTCTGGCGCTCTAGCGCAGCCAGCGACCAATGAGTCAGGGCCCGGTCGTTGAAATCCGATATCGTCAGCGTCGCTTCACCAATCGACACAACAACCTCGCGCCGCTGAACATCGGGCGAGGGGCGCCACAGACCGGTGGCTTCGATCCGCTGGAACTGTTTCAGTGCCGTCATCGGGGTGATGTCTGCTCGTTCTTAATTGGAGCCAGCTTAACACGCTAAATTCAACCGGCGCAAACCTGTTGCGCGACGTTCAGGAAATGTGCTGGATACCTAGACGAGCGGAATATTCTGTTACCGCTCTCCATCATGCCGCGGGGAAAATGATGCAGGCGGACACCCAGACTTCACCGGTTTTGGCCTCGGTGCTGATGGTCAGTGCTATGGCAATCATCGGCGTGATTGATAATGTGGTCATCTTGGTGGCCGAAACGATCGGTCTGTGGCAGTTCCATTTCAGCCGGGCACTGCTCATGCTACCGCTGATAATGGGCCTGTCACTGCTTGGGCTGGGCCGCTTGCGCCCGATTAGGCTTGGCCCCGTGATCCTGCGTAGTGTTCTCATCACATTGGCCATGTTGTTCTATTTTGCCTCGCTTGCGCTGATGCCGATTGCGCAGGCGTTGGCGGGTTTGTTCACGTCGCCGATCTTTGTGCTGTTGATTACAACCGTCGCCATGAAGCAACGGATAGGCCCATGGCGTATTCTGGCCGTTGCAGTAGGGTTTGCCGGGATTTTGTGCGTGTTGCAGCCGAATCCCGGCGAGTTTGATGCAAAAACGCTGTTGCCGGTCGCCGGAGGGCTGTTCTACGCGTTCAGTTCAGTCATCACCCGAAGCCACTGCGCGCAGGAAAGCACGACGGCATTGCTGGCGGCTATGGTGACAACCTTGGGAGTGGCCGGAGCGGTAGGGCTGATCGTGTTATCCTTGTTTCCGGGGGTTCCGGTCGCTGGGCCGGAGGGCTTCGTCACCCGTGGCTGGGTCTGGCAAATGGGACCGGCAATTCCTTGGATTATAGTTCAGGCAATAGGGTCGACGATTGCGGTATTCATGCTGATCAAATCCTATCAGATCGGTGAGACCTCTTATGTGGCGGTGTTTGAATACTCGGTGATGATATTTGGACCCTTGTTCGCCTGGAGGGTCTTTGGGCAGAATATCGGTGTTCTGCAGATCCTCGGCATATGCCTGATCGCAACGGCCGGAGTTCTGCTGGCCTGGCGGTCCACGCGTCCCGCCGCTACAGAGGCCGCATCGTGATCATTTCGCGCGGTCGCTCTTATATCTTCGTCCACATTCCCAAAACTGGAGGGACATCTTTGTCGCTGGCTTTGGAACAGCGCGCGATGAAGGATGATATTTTGCTGGGAGATACGCCCAAGGCAAAGAAACGCAATAGGCGGATCAAACAGCTATCGGCGCGTGGCCGCCTTTGGAAACATTCAACCCTCGCCGATATCGAAGGTGTTCTTTCACCGGATGAGTTGTCGGGGATGACAGTCTTTACCCTGGTCCGAAATCCCTGGGATCGGCTTGTCAGCTATTATCACTGGCTCAAGGTGCAAGGCTTTGATCACCCCGCAATCGCGCTGGCCCGCGCCCATTCGTTTGAAGGATTTGTCTGCCACCCTGCGACGCAACAGTCGCTCCGTCAGCATCCGGCGCGGCACTACGTGACGCGAGCCGATGGTATTGAACAATGCCAGGATTTCATCAGGCTCGAAGCGTTTGATCAGGACGCAGAGCCTCTGTTTGACCATTTGGGGTTCCGGATCACGCTGCCGCACCTGAATCGATCAGAGCGGGCGAAAGATTACCGCAGCTATTATTCAGCCGCATCACAGGAGACCATCGCCGAGGCTTGCGCTGAAGATATAGACAGATTCGGATACTCTTTTGATTAGATGACAGAAATATAGTTTCCGTGCGGGACTTAATACCGGGCGATTACAGATCGTTGTTCCGTTTTTAGCGTTATCCAACGGGGTTTGGGACCCAAATCAGGCTCAAATGTGTCAAAATTTGGACGCGTGATCGGTTTGGATGCTAATGAATATCTATTGTTTTTGGTGCCAGCAGGGGGGGAGGCACGTGTTTGAAGTAGTGAGTGACATGGGTATTTCAGATGTTCCGGAAAGCCGGACACAATTCGAAACCAGAGTAGAACTGAACGCGCGCCGTGGCGGCTTGATCCACGGGACCAGGGTTTCAACTGTCGACGGCTGGACGCCGATTGAAGACATTCAGCCTGGTGATCTGATCCGGACAGTCGAGAACGGCTTTAAGGTAGTAAGGCGCATTTCTGTCGATACGATTTCGGTTCCTACTGAAGAAAGTCGGATCGAGTATTTGCCAGTCCGCGTACCCCCAAGTGCCGTCGACAGCCCAGGTACGATTTGGATCATGCCTGAACAGGGTATAGCATTGGAGCATGGCACCGCAGATCTGACTGTTGTGGCAGCACGAAAGTTGAGCGGTTTGTTCCGCATCAAGTCGGACGTCCCGGCATCATCATTCGATGTCAGCGCACTGTTCTTTGACGAGGATGAAGTGGTCTATATGGAAGGCGGCATGCGCGCCTTCTGCCCGTCAGGGCGATTCGGCGGCCACAGCGGCACAAGTGCGGGCTATCAAATTGCCGAAAGCGAAACAGCGGCGGAATTGGTCGAAGATATACGAACTGAGGGCCGCGTGGCAGCCCTTGCCAACCCGTTGGGTGCGCTGCCTGCACCCATCTCACTGGAACAAGTTGTCCCTTTGAGACCCAGCAGGGGTGCGCGTCGCCCGGGTCGTCCGGGTCGGCCTCTCCCAGTGATCTGAACGGCAGGCCAACCAAACACGATAAGCAGGGTGCTGGCGTAAGGTATCTTACGCCAGCACCAACTGTTTAGGCAGCCTTGGCTTCGGGGTTGAAACGCCCGTAGAAGCTTTGGCCTTTATCTGCCATCTCACGCAGCAGCGGCGGGCAGGTAAACCGTTCCCCATATTGTGCGGTCAACTGATCGCAGCGCTCGGCCGCATAAGGGGTGCCGATGATGTCCAGCCAGCTCAGCGGGCCACCTGACCAAGGTGCAAAGCCCCAGCCCAAGATTGCGCCGACGTCACCCTCGCGGATGTCTTCCAGAACGCCTTCTTCCAATGCGCGGACGGCCTCCAGAACCTGAGCGAACATCAGGCGTTCCTGCACTTCGATCAGGTCGGGCTGATCCTCTGCCAGCGGATACTTGTCCTGCAGACCCTTCCAATATTCGACGCGCTTGCCTTTTTCGTCATAGTCGAAGAAGCCCGCGTTTGCCTTGCGGCCCAGACGGCCCTGTTCTTCCATCCAGAAGATCAGATCATCGGACGGGCTTTCAGGATATTCGTTGCCCATCGCGGCCTTGGTCGCGCGTGCGATCTTGGCACCCAGATCAATCGAGGTCTCATCAGTCAGCTGGATCGGCCCGACAGGGAAGCCCAACTGGCGTGCCGCGTTGTCGATCAGAACCGGGCTGACGCCTTCGGTCACCATCCGGGCACCTTCATTGATGTAGGGAATGATGCAGCGGTTGGCGTAGAAGAAGCGGGCATCGTTGACCACGATCGGCGTCTTGCGGATCTGACGCACATAGTCCAGCGCCTTGGCCACTGCGCGATCACCGGTTTCCTTGCCTTTGATGATCTCGACCAAGAACATCTTCTCGACGGGCGAGAAGAAGTGGATGCCGATGAACTGATCCGCACGCACCGAAGCTTTGGCCAGGTCGCTGATCGGCAGGGTCGAGGTGTTCGAGGCAAAGATGCAGTCCTCGGGAATGATCGCCTCGACCTTTTTGGTCATCTCGGCCTTGACGCCCATGTCTTCGAAGACGGCTTCGATGATCAGGTCACAGCCCTTCAGATGATCAAGGTCAGGGGTCGCGGTGATGCGGCCCAGCATGGCCTCTTTCTTTTCAGCCGTAACCTTGCCGCGCTTCATACCTTTGTCCAGGTACGTCTCGGTATAGGCTTTGCCTTTGTCTGCTGCTTCCTGATCGCGGTCGACCAGAACAACTTCCATACCGGCCTGCGCCGACACAAGTGCGATACCCGCACCCATCATGCCAGCGCCCAGAACACCGATCTTCTTGACTGACTGATCCGGTACGCCCGCAGGACGCACGGCGCCTTTTTCCAAGGCTTCCTTGTTCAGGAACAGTGATCGGATCATGGCACCCGAAGACGGGTTCATCAGAACGGAGGTGAACCAACGGGCTTCGATCTTCAGCGCGGTGTCGAAATCAACCAGCGCACCTTCGTAAACAGCGCTTAGCAACGCCTTGGCGGCAGGGAACGCACCCTGAGTTTTGCTATTCACCATTGCCGAGGCGCCGACGAAGTTCATGAAACCGGCAGGGTGGTAAGGCGCGCCACCGGGCATTTTGTAACCCTTGGCATCCCAAGGCTTCACAATGTCCGCATCTTTGGCGTTCAGCACCCAATCTTTTGCCGCGGCAACTGGATCCTCTGCGATCTCATCGATGTAGCCTGCACTTTTCGCCTTTTTGACGTCCAGCATCTTGCCTTCCAGCAACAGCGGAGCGGCTGCAATCGCACCGACCTTGCGGACCATACGGGTGGTGCCACCAGCGCCGGGGAAGATGCCAACCATGATTTCAGGCAGGCCGTATTTCGCCTTTGGGTTCTCAGCTGCAAAGATGCGATGCGTCGACAGCGGTAGTTCCATGCCAATGCCTGCGGCTGTACCGGGCAGGGCGGTTGCAATCGGCTTGCCGCCTTTCTTGGTCTTGGGGTCCATGCCCGCCAGCTCGATCTTGCGCAGCACGCCGTGCATATTCATGGTGCCTTCGAACAGGCCCTTGGCTGGGTTGTCGCCCGCCTGTTCTTTCATCACCGCAAGCAGGTTCAGGTCCATGCCACCGGCGAACGATCCTTCTTTCCCGCTGGTGATAACGATGCCTTTGATCTCGTCATCGGCAAGTGCCTGATCGATGCAATCGCTCAACTGTGCGAAGCCGTCAAAAGACATCACGTTCATGGATTTTCCTGGAACGTCCCAGGTGATAATGGCGACGCCGTCCGCGTCTTTGCTCAGAGTGAAATCAGTCATTGTCATCTCCAATCTGGTCAGCCGCTAGCGGGCTGCCATCTTTCCGGGTGAAGGAGAATCCGTTCTCATCATCCTTCACCATCATGTCTAAGTCGCTGTAATAGCCGGTCTCGTTCGGGGTCCGTGTGCCCACCACCAGAAAGGTCGCAGGCGCATCGGTGTTGTTCACAAGGTGATGGCCGTTGGCTTCACCTGCGGGCCATGCGGCGCAATCGCCGGGCTGCATTTCATGCTCGCCATCGTCGTCGATCAGCGTACAGGTGCCGCTTAGCATGATTGCAAACTCGTCCTGCTCCATATGGTAATGGCGCAGCGAGGACATGCCCTGCGGTTCCAGCCGCACGATGTTCACACCGTACTGGGTTAGCCCGCCCGCATCACCGAGGCGCTGAACAAAACGGCCTGCGGTCGCCTCGGCCAGCTTGCCGGGATAGGCCGAGCCGCCCTGAAACGGAATCTGAGAGAGATCCAGCTTTGGCATCAGACGCGCTCGATGATCGTTGCTGCACCCATGCCGGATGCGATGCAAAGCGTGGCCAGCCCGGTTTCCTTGTCCTGACGTTCAAGCTCATCCAGCAGGGTGCCGATGATCATCGCGCCGGTCGCGCCCAGCGGGTGGCCCATTGCAATCGAGCCGCCATTGACGTTGACCAAAGCCGGATCGACATCGAATGCCTGCTGGAAGCGCAGAACAACCGAGGCAAAGGCTTCGTTCACTTCGAACAGGTCGAGATCGCTGATTTTCATGCCGTTGTCGGCGAGGATTTTCTCGGTCACCGGAACCGGACCGGTCAACATAATGGTGGGGTCGGTGCCAATCTTGGCCGTGGCCTTGATGCGTGCGCGCGGCTTCAGGCCGTATTTCTCGCCGAATTCCTTGTTGCCGATCAGAACTGCCGCCGCACCATCCACGATGCCCGAGCTGTTACCCGCGTGGTGGATATGATTGATCTTTTCCAGATGCGGGTATTTCAGCTTTGCGACGTTGTCGAAGCCGGGCATTTGCTCGCCCATCATCTGGAATGCGGGGTTCAAGCCACCCAGGCTTTGCATGTCCGTGCCGGGGCGCATGTATTCATCATGGTCCAGAATGGTCAGGCCGTTCTGATCCTTAACGGTGATGACCGATTTCGAGAACCGGTTGTCGTCCCACGCAGCTTTTGCACGGCGCTGCGATTCCATCGCCAGCGCATCAGCCTGATCGCGTGTGAACCCGTATTCGGTCGCAATGATATCAGCCGAGATACCCTGCGGAACGAAATAGGTGTTCATCGCCAGTGAAGGGTCAGCCGCAATCGCAGCGCCATCGCTGCCCATCGGAACACGGCCCATCATCTCGACCCCGCCTGCAATATAGGCGTCGCCTGCGCCGCCTTTGACCTGGTTGGCAGCCAGGTTCACAGCTTCCATGCCCGAGGCGCAGAACCGGTTGATCGCCAGCCCGGGGATCGATTCATCCAGATCAGAACCCAGCACTGCGGTTCGTGCCAGACAGCCGCCCTGTTCCATAACCTGGGTTACGTTGCCCCAGATGACGTCCTCTACGGCGTGGCCCTCTAGATTGTTCCGCTCTTTTACGGCGTTCAATGTCAGCGAGGACAGGCGCGCCGAAGTCAGCTCGTGCAGGCTACCATCCTTGCGGCCTTTGCCGCGCGGAGTACGCAGGGCGTCATAGATATATGCGTCGGTCATAGTTTTCTCCTTAAGCTCGATCCGGCACAGAGCCGGGCATCAGGTCGTAGGGGTGTTTCCAGCCAGGCTGCTGGGACAAGCGTGTCAGCCAGGCGTCGATATTTGGCCATTCGGTGCGGTCAAAGCCGAAGGGTTCAGGATAGTAGAGATAGCCACAGCAGCTGAGATCAGCATTGGTTACACCGTCCCCAACGATCCAATCGCGACCGTTCAGATGTGCATCCAGGACTTGATACGCAGCCTTCAGACGACCCTGGTTGAATGCGATCACATCTGGGTTGCGATGTTCTTCCGGCAGAAAGTTGATCAAAAAACGGGTCAGGCCTGCCATCGAGCTGAGTTTGTGATTGTCCCACAGCACCCAGCGCAGTACCTCGTATTTCTCTTCCTGTGTCTTTCCTCCGAACATGCCTGTCTTTTCAGTTATATAAGTCTGAATGGCCCCGGACTGACTGGTGCGGAAGTCGCCATCAATCATGACGGGCGCTTCACCCATTTCGTTGACAGTGGCACGAAATTCGGGAGTGCGTGTCACTCCTTTGAAGAAGTCGACTTCGACGGCTTCCCATTCTAACCCTGATAACTCCAGAGCCAGCGCCGCCTTGTACGAGTTTCCGCTGACGCCGAAACAATGCAGTTTGATGGTCATCATTTGCCTCCCTTGGCACATGAGTCAGTGCGATGTGCTGTATCACGTAGCCCGCCCTTTTTCGGGCGGGTCTGGTTTCTTATCGTTTGCGCTCTTCAAGTTCGGAATTGAAGATACGCAAACGGTGCGTCAGGCTCTCTTCGTCGATGACGCTGTTGAAGTTCTCGAACAGGAATGACAGTGCCTCACCTTCGTCCAGACCAGCCTCGCGCGCGAACCCTCTGAGTTTGCGATAGCCGTCTTCGGTCATGGCGACCGGGAAACGGCGTGTCAGGCGAAATCGTTTTGGCATATCGAGCCTTTCGAATGGCCGGCCCCAAGATGGTCTGGGGCCGGTCAGAGATCAGAAGCTTGCCGCGTCCAGGCCCATGACAGTATCCGCACCGCTCTGGATGCGTGTCAGATGAAGACCGGTGGCTGGCAAGCGACGCGCCATGTAGAACTGGCCGGTGGTAATCTTTGTCTCGTAGAACTCGGTGTCCGAAGTCCCGGCTTCAAGTGCGGCATAAGAAGCTTTTGCCATCTGTGCCCACATCAGGCCCAGGCAGACATGACCGAACATGTGCATGAAGTCATTCGACCCAGCCAGCGCATGGTTGGGGTTCTTGGTGCCGCTTTGCATAAAGTACATGGCAGCGGCCTGCAGATCCTTGGAGGCCGCTTTCAGCGGTTCGATAAACGCCGTATCATAGGCTTCGTTCTGACCTGCGTTTTCCTTGCAGAATTTTTTGACCACTTCGAAAAACGCCATGACGTGTTTGCCGCCATCCTGGGCAAGTTTACGGCCCACAAGGTCAAGCGCCTGAACGCCGTTTGCGCCTTCGTAGATCATCGCGATCCGGGCATCGCGGGTATATTGCGACATGCCCCATTCTTCGATGTAGCCGTGGCCACCATAGACTTGCTGGGCCTTGACCGTCATGTCATAGCCTTCGTCGGTCAGGAACCCTTTGAGGACCGGCGTCAGCAGTGAGATCAGGCCATCGGCGGCATCGTCACCAGAGCGGTGGGCCTTGTCGATCATGGTGGCTCCCCACAGAACAAAGGCACGGGCACCCTCGGTAAAGCTCTTCTGATCCATCAGGCTGCGGCGGATGTCGGGATGCACGATCAGCGGATCGGCTGGACCGTCCGGATTTTTCGCGCCGGTCACATCGCGGCCCTGCAGGCGGTCCTTGGCGTATTCCACCGCGTTCTGATAGGCCGCGTCGGCCTGGGACAGACCCTGCATGGCTACACCCATACGAGCTTCGTTCATCATGGTGAACATCGCGCGCATGCCTTTATGCTCTTCGCCCAAAAGATAGCCGGTTGCCTCGTCATAGTTCATGACGCAGGTCGAGTTGCCGTGGATGCCCATCTTTTCTTCGATGTTGCCGACCGATACGCCGTTGCGTTCACCCAGGCTGCCATCTTCGTTCACCATGAATTTAGGAACGATGAACAGGGATACACCCTTGATGCCTTCGGGGCCGCCCACGATCTTGGCCAGCACCAGGTGAATGATGTTGTCGGCCATGTCGTGTTCACCAGCCGAGATAAAGATCTTCTGACCGGAAATCTTGTAGGAGCCATCCGTTTGCGGTTCAGCCTTGGTGCGCATCAGACCCAGGTCGGTGCCGCAATGCGGTTCGGTCAGGTTCATGGTGCCGGTCCAATCGCAGCTAACCATGTTCGGCAGATAGGTTTCTTTCTGCTCTTGGGTGCCGTGCGCCAGAATGGCCGAGGCTGCGCCGTGGGTCAGACCTTGATACATGGTGAACGCCTGGTTCGAGGCGGAAAACATCTCGGCCACGGCAGAGCCAATGACATAAGGCATGTTCTGGCCGCCGAACTCTTCGGGCATGTCCAGGCCGGTCCAGCCGCCTTCCTTCATCTGATCGAATGCGTCTTTAAAGCCAGTAGGGGTATATACCACACCGTTTTCCAGACGACATCCTTCGGTATCACCGATTGTATTCAGCGGGTGCAGAACATTTGTCGCCACCTTACCGGCTTCTTCTAGGACAGCGCCGGTAAAATCAGGTTCAAGCTCGCTATAACCCGGGATGTCCGATCCCGATACATTGAGCACTTCGTGCAATACGAACTGCATGTCTTTGGTTGGTGCATTGTATACGGGCATTGGGAACTTCCTTAGTTTCGCTTGTCCGGTGGGTGGGTGCCGCCGGGGTTATTCTGCGGCCTTTTTGTCGCTCTTGATCGAGGCGATCACTTTCTCGCCCCATCTCAACTGTTCTTTTAGATCGTCAATGGCCTGGGTCAGCTCTTCACGCCGGGATTCCATATCGGCAAGCCGCTCGCACGCGATCTCATAGGTGCGGGTCATCTGTGTAACCTGCTGATCACCTACGTGATACAAATCAAGAAGCTGGCGAATTTCTTCCAGGCTGAAGCCAAAGCGTTTGCCTCGCAGGATCAGCTTGAGACGCGCCCGGTCGCTTTTGGTGAACAGTCGTTTCTGCCCTTCGCGGATCGGAAACAAAAGTTCCTTTGCCTCGTAAAAACGTAATGTGCGCGGCGTGACATCATAGGTCTCGCACATTTCACGAATGGTCATCAGATCTTCGGTCATGGTTTCTGCACTCTTGTAACTGGCCTTCGTTAAGCTGATTTGCGCAGTCGATGCGCGTCTTACAGCACGTAGATGCCGTTCACGTAACGCGAACGCTGCGTCACAAATAAGTTGACGTAACTTCCGTTCGCGTCAAGGTTTCTACTGCAGGGAATTTCAGGACGTCACGTCAGATCACCTTCCAGATGCAATTTCCCAAACACGGAAAAGCATGCTGAAAGGGTAAAAGAGCCCAGGAAGGGTCTGTTTTTGGCTTTGGCAAATCCGATAGTAAACGCGGTCAGCTGGGCAGCAATGCCTAGTCTAACAATTTCGCGGTCTGGTCACGCATTTGTTCCAAGGCATCTATGGCTTCATCTAACTGTTTTTTCTGATTGTTCAGTTCGACAAGCTGATGTTCGGCCATTTCGATGAAGGCCTTCATCTGTGCCTGATTCCCCTGATCTTCGTAGATCAGCAGCCACTGGCGGATATCTTCCAGAGGAAATCCGTATTTCCGTCCCCGCATGATCAGCGTCATCCGAGCGCATTCCCTAGGCCCGTAAAAGCGAGTTCGGCCTTCGCGGTCAGGCTGCAGAAGTTCGATATATTCATAGTAGCGCAGGGTACGTGGAGTCACGTCAAACTCGGCGCACATCTCTTTGAATGACAAACGGTTGTCGGGCATTCCTGGTCTCCTTCGAAACAGCGTAGGACGTGGCGACTTCAAGCGCAACAGGCGGGCTTGCTCTTTTGCTAGCCTGACGCTCATAAAGGGAGAAACAGAGAGGACACAAGTAGATGGTCGACAAAGCTGCTATAGCACGACAGTTTATTGAGGCCATTCCGCATGCCAAAGCTTTGGGTTTGACACTCACCAAAATGGGTAATGGCGAGGCCGAGATTTCGATGCCCTACAAGGCCGAACTGATCGGTGATCCACGCACGGGTGTGATCCATGGCGGGGCGGTTTTTGCCCTGCTTGACACCTGCTGCGGTTCCGCGGTCATGTGCCATCCTTCTTCGCCCGGCGCCACCGCGACAATAGATCTGCGGATAGACTACATGCGCCCGGCGACGCCAGGACAGAGCATTACGACACATGCTGTCTGTTATCACATCACCAGAAACGTGGCCTTTGTCCGCGCAACTGCGAAGGATGAGGACAAGGACCTGCCCGTGGCAACCGCCACCGGTTCATTCACAGTGGAGAGCCGATGATGTCACGACCTCGGCCCGAAGCCATGCAGCTCATCGAACAGCGTCGCGATGCAGCACTGAAGGCAATCGTGGATGGTGTTCCATATATTCAGTTTCTCGGAATCGAATTTGACCGGCGGGGAAATGAGTTGACCGGGGTACTGAACTTTGACCAAAAGCTGATCGGAAACCCGATGCTTCCGGCGCTTCATGGTGGTGTGACGGCTGCCTTTCTGGAAGTAACCGCGGTTATCACCCTGAGTTGGGAGTATTTCTTTCCCCGGATCGAAAACGGCGAATTGGATGCCAGCACGGTCTTTCAAGATGAAACCATCATGTTTCCAAAAACAGTAGATTTTACCGTTGATTACCTGCGATCGGGCTTGCCACGGGATGCCTATGCGCGTGCCTTTGTTCGCCGATTAGGGCGCCGGTATGCGTCGGTTCGTGTCGAAGCGTGGCAGGACAATCATCAGCGTCCTTTCGCACAGGCCAGCGGGCATTTTCTGATGCCGCAGTCCAAATCGAAAGCTGAGTAGATTTCCATGCAAGACGCCTCGGCACCCATCACGCACAGGCGCGTGCTTAAAATTGCAGCGCCCATCGTGCTGTCGAATGCCACGGTTCCGATCCTTGGGGCCGTGGATACTGGCGTAGTCGGGCAGATGGGTCTGGCTGCGCCGATTGGGGCTGTTGGGATGGGGGCCGTGATTCTGGCCTCGATCTACTGGATATTCGGCTTTCTGAGGATGGGGACCACCGGCCTGGCGGCGCAGGCGCGCGGGGCAGGTGACACTGCAGAAACCGGTGCGCTGCTGATGCGGGGCATATTGCTGGGCAGTGCGGCAGGTATGGTTTTCATATTGGCCCAAGTCCTTTTGTTCAAAGGGGCTTTTGCCCTTTCCCCCGCCAGCCCCGAGGTTGAGGCGCTGACCCGCGACTATTTGCGGATACGCATCTGGGGTGCGCCGGCAACGATTGCGCTGTTCGCCATCACTGGCTGGTTGATTGCGATTGAACGTACGCGTGGGGTCTTTGTCCTGCAGGTCTGGATGAACGGGCTGAATATTCTCCTGGATCTGTGGTTTGTGCTTGGTCTGGGTTGGGGCGTCGAGGGGGTGGCCATCGCGACGCTCATCGCCGAGTGGAGCGGGCTGGCACTGGGTCTCTGGCTGTGCCGCAGTGCTTTTACCGGGAATCAATGGCGTGACTGGCCGCGAATTTTTGATCCCACGCGTCTGCGTCAGATGATGCAGGTGAATGGTGACATCATGGTCCGTTCGGTATTGCTGACCGGCGCCTTTACCACATTCCTCTTCGTCGGATCGGATCTGGGGGATGTTAATCTGGCAGCCAATCAGGTCCTGCTGCAGTTTCTCGAAATTACCGCCTTTGCGCTGGATGGATTCGCCTTTTCCGCCGAGGCTCTGGTCGGCGGCGCCATCGGTGCGCGGGATCGGCATCAGGTGCGCCGAGCCGCGGCCATGGCTTCGCAATGGGGGGTAGGGGGTGCATTTGTACTCGGTGCGGTTTTCTATCTGGCCGGACCAGCGTTGATCGACCTGATGTCAACCGCACCTGAGGTGCGACTAGCCGCACGCGAGTATCTGGTCTGGGCGGCGCTGGCGCCGGTGATCGGAGTGGCAAGCTGGATGTTTGACGGCATCTACATAGGTGCGACCTGGACGCGCGCAATGCGCAATGCGATGATCCATTCGGTTGCGATTTATGTTTTGGCCCTATTCATACTGGTGCCTGCGCTGGGCAATCACGGCCTTTGGGCCGCGCTGATGATCTTGAACATCGCGCGCGCCTGCACGCTGGGATGGCGATACCCCAAGCTTGAGGCTTTGGTCGCCTAAAGAAGGTCCAGAAGGGATTCAGTAGGGCGACCAATGGCTGCGTTGTCCCCTTTGATTGCAAGCGGACGCTCGATCAAAATCGGATGGGCCGCCATTGCTGTGATCAGGTCATCCTGAGCGGTATTCTTGGTTAGGCCCAGTTCCTTGAAAAGCTTTTCGCTAGTCCGCATCAGGTCGATGGCGGGGATATCAAGGCGTGTAAGTACGGCCCGGATTTCGTCTGCCGAAGGCGTGTCCTCAAGGTATTTGCGAATTTCGACCTGCGCTCCGTTTTCCTCAAGCAAAGCGAGCCCTGCGCGAGACTTGGAGCATCTGGGATTGTGCCAGTATTCGATCATATCCAGTCCTGTCTTTTGCTTCCAACGGCCTGCGCAACTGTTTCAAACCCGTCGCGCGCCAGCAAGTCATCCAAGCCTCGCGCGATTTCCGCTGCAAGTGAGATACCACCGAAAACCATCGCGGTGTAGAATTGCACGGCCGAAGCACCGGCGCATATCTTGGCATAGGCCTGTTCTGCTGTGCTGATGCCACCAACGCCGATCAACGGAATCTGACCGTCGGTCAAATGGCTAAACCGGGCAAGAACGCGGGTGGATTTTTCGAACAAAGGCGCGCCGGACAAGCCGCCTGCTTCGTCTCTGTGTGCGCTGCGCAACCCATCGCGCGACAAAGTGGTGTTCGAGGCGATGACCGCATCAACGCCCGATTCATGGGCCACTTCGGCGATATCCCGCAGCTCATCCTCGGTCAGATCGGGGGCGATCTTGAGGAATACTGGTAGAGGGCGCATTAGGGTGTTTCGGGTTTCGATCACGCCGCTCAACAGAGCGCTCAGCGCCGCTTTGCCTTGCAAATCCCGCAGCTTTTCAGTGTTCGGAGATGACACGTTGACCGTAGCGAAATCCAGATGCGCCCCACAATGGGCCAGTACCTTGGCAAAGTCGCCGGGGCGATCATCGCTGTCTTTGTTCGCACCAAGGTTCAGTCCGATCACCGCATCCCTGGGGCGCGCCGCCAGACGACGGGCCATGGCCTCCATCCCTTCGTTGTTAAAGCCAAAGCGGTTGATGGCAGCCTTGTCTTCGGTCAGGCGGAACAGGCGCGGCCTGGGATTGCCGGGCTGCGGGCGTGGGGTAACGGCACCGACTTCGATGAACCCAAACCCGGCGCGGGACAGGGGGCCAAGAACCTCTCCGTTCTTGTCGAACCCTGCGGCCAGACCAACCGGATTGGGCAGATTCAGCCCGGCGATTTTGGTCTGCAAACGCTGTGACGTGACCGGCCCTGGTGCAGGCGCAAGCCCTGCCTTCAGGGCTTTGATCGACAGGGCATGTGCAGTTTCCGGGTCCAAGCGGTGCAGGGCAGCCAGCCCCAGCTTTTCAGTCAGTTTCATCCAAACATTTCTCCGCCTTCGGTCGGCGCGCACCGGATCAGGCGAGAGGTCTTCACCGCAGCCTGACGATGCACGATCGCCTGTTTGTAATCAGGGTCGGATATCATTTCCAGAAAGGCATGCGCCGATGGGTAACGCGCGATAAATACCGCGTCCCATGCCTCATCCTTCGGGCCAATCAACGTATTCTGAAACGCGCCGCGCCAAATGATCTTTGCCCCAAGGCGGGTAATGATCGGCGCGGTTTCTATCCCATAATTTCGATAGGCCTGAGCGCCCGACAGACCGTTTCTGGCCAGTTCGTGCCCCGATGGATATTCGGCCCGGTTGCGGAACCTCACCAGGTTCAGCATCTCAATAGGCTGGTCACGATCCAGTACCTTGAAGGCCTCAAACTGGGCGCGATCCGGGTCGATATACCCCGTCATTTCATGTCGTCCGGGAAGTGATGCGCCTTGCCGTCAAAGGGCAGGGGGCAAGACCAGATAATGTCGGTCATACGGATTTGACGGTAGAGATGCGGAAACAGAGCCTCCCCCCGCGAAACCTCCCATTTCAGGTCCTCGCCCATCGCGTCAGCATCGCAGGCCAACAGCGTCAAACCTTCGGCGCCAGCAAAATGCTTGGCAGCGGTTTCCGCAGCTTGTTCAGCTGTCGAAAAGTGGACAAAACCGTCCGAAACATCAATCGGAGCACCATCCGTGGCGCCATCGGTCTGCAGCGCCGTCCATTCGTTGGCGCGGAAAATCTTGTAAATCAGCATAGAACGGTCATGCCCCGCGCTGCGGCTAGATTCAAGCCGGATTTCCCCCTTTGACTCTTTGCTGAAGGCGGCGCAACATCTTGGCAATTAACAAAGGGAGTTAAAATATGTTCACCCGTTTCCTAGCCTCGGCTGCTGTGCTGGGTTTGACTGCAGGAATGGCCGCCGCCGAATATAAACTGACCATTCTGCACACCAACGACTTTCATTCGCGTATCGAGCCGATCAACAAATATGACAGTGGCTGTAGTTCAGATGACAACGCCGAAGGCAAGTGTTTTGGCGGATCTGCCCGTCTCGTAACAGCAGTGGAAGAAGCCCGCGGACGTGCCGAAAACTCGATCCTGGTAGATGGCGGCGATCAGTTTCAGGGCTCGTTGTTCTATACCTATTACAAGGGCAAGGTCGCGGCCGAGTTCATGAACAAACTGGGCTATAACGCTATGACCGTGGGCAACCACGAATTCGATGATGGCCCGGAAGTCCTGCGCGGCTTTATCGACACGGTTGATTTCCCGGTGCTGATGTCGAACGCGGATTTTTCCGGCGAAGAATTGCTGAGTGGCAAGATCAAAAAGTCTACAGTGATCGAAGTCGGCGGAGAAAAAGTCGGCCTTGTTGGCCTGACGCCGGAAGACACGCATGAACTGGCCTCTCCTGGCCCGAACATCACATTCTCGGACCCGGTTCCCGCGGTTCAGGCCGAAGTGGACAAGCTAACCGCGGAAGGCGTGAACAAGATCATCGTTCTCAGCCATTCGGGATATGCTGTCGACCAGCGTGTTGCACAGGAAACGACCGGCGTTGACGTAATCGTAGGTGGGCATTCCAATACATATTTGTCCAACGTTTCTGACAAGGCTGTTGGCCCCTATCCGACAGTGGTCGATGGCGTGCAGATCATTCAGGCCTATGCCTATGGCAAATTCCTGGGCGAGCTGAATGTCACTTTTGATGACGACGGAAATGTTGTCGCGGCGGCTGGTGAGCCGCTGATCATGGACAACAACGTGGCCGAAGATCAGGCCTCGCTGGACCGTATCGCGGAACTGGCCGCTCCTTTGGACGAAATCCGCAATAAGGTCGTGGCCAGCACGTCTGAGGCGATTGAGGGTGACCGTTCGATCTGTCGTGTTCAGGAATGTCAGATGGGCAATTTGGTCGCTGATGCCATGCTTGCGCGGGTTGCTGATCAGGGCGTTCATATCGCGATTGCGAACTCTGGCGGCTTGCGTGCTTCGATTGACCCTGGCGACGTGACCATGGGTGAAGTTCTGACCGTGCTGCCGTTCCAGAATACGCTTTCAACCTTTGAGATCAGCGGACAAGGCATCGTTGACGCGCTTGAAAACGGCGTGAGCCAGGTAGAAGAGGTCAAGGGCCGCTTTCCGCAGGTTGCCGGTCTGACCTTTGTTTGGGACGCATCGGTGGCACCAAACGAAGGGCGCGTATCAGAGGTCATGGTATCCAACGGCGATGGGCTTACCCCGATTGATCCGGCGGCGACTTACCTTGTCGTTACCAATAACTACGTCAGAAATGGCGGTGACGGGTACAGTATGTTCGAAGGCGACGATAAAAATGCCTATGACTTTGGCCCGGATCTTGCAGATGTCACGGCGGAATACCTAGCCGAAAACGCGCCTTACCAGCCTTATCTGGACGGTCGCATCAAGCAAAAGTAAGGCGACCAGAGCGAAACGAAAAGGGCCGCACCTTGGGATGCGGCCCTATTTCATTCAGCTAACCTTCAGCCTTGATCAATATCGTATTCCGGCCAAAGCCCTGTATCAAAACCCGCAAGCATGGGCTGGATATGTTCCGACACAGATCGCCATCCCCCAATGGATTTGGTTGAGATTTTGTTGCGAACCTGGTCGATACTGGCAGTCCGGACCTGTTTGGTATTCTCTTCCGGATGCATCATCGTCTCGGTCCATTCGAGGTCGCAGAAAGCGGCGACCTGCTTGCTATAGGTTTCGGGGTCCGCGACAAGCTTTTCATATGGAACGGTCAGGATCTTGTCGCCAAAAACAGCATCCCAATGCGCCATATAGCGACGATACAGGTTGGCAGAATGGGCGATGGTTTCAAGATTCGAGGCATAGTTCATGCCCCCCGCAGGGAACCGGCGGATCCATTTCGAAAGACCGACATCGCGCGGATCACGCAGCATGTTTATTATCTTGGCGTTTGGGAATGCCGACAACAGGAAGCCGACCCGCTGAAAATTGTGGGGCATCTTGTCAACAAAAGCGGTTGAGCCATCGGGGATCGGCGGCATCAACTCTCGGAACTCTTTGGCATATTTCGCTGCGGCAGTGGAATCGAAGGTCTTGCGATGTTGTGCGTAGTCGCGCGAAAGATCGGCCCCAACCGTCAGTTCGCCGCAGCCAGCAATGTCTGGCGCTGAGCTCAGCATCATTTCCATGAGCGTTGTGCCAGAGCGCGGCTGGCCCAGAACGAAGATCGGAACCGGCTGATCGGTTTGTTCGGACCAAGGAACTCTTCCCCCTACAGGGAACAGGCCAGTGATACGTTCGAACTTCTGTTCTTCCGCCTCTAAATCATAGGGTTTGACGTTGTGTTGGATGGCATTGGCACGTGCAAATTGCGGCAGTGCTGCGCCAAGACTATCGGTTTTTTGGATCAGGTGGGCCTTGGCAAATTCCAGTTCCGACAGCTCGTGTACGCTTTCGGATATCGCTGCTTCTACCGCCTCCATCAGTTTCGGGGCGTCCTCTTTGCTGGACATTGTCGAAAGCTGAAGAAGGGTGGCAACATGGAAGGGTTCTTTGGCGTAGATGCCCTGCAGAATATTGGCGCATCCCTTTTTGTCGCCACTCTGGTGCAGATTTACGGCTTTTTGAAAGGCTATCTTTTCGTTGTCCGGTGCCAATTCATACGCCTTGGTTATATCGCGTGAGTTGTGCTCGATATAACCGATGCGGCCATAGGCGCGGGCACGAGTCGACAACAGGCTGACATTTTCAGGGTCGCTTTGAAGTTTTTTGGTCACGTGATCAATGATCAGACGCCAGTTCTGTCCTTTCAGCGTAATCTCATCAATGACCCGGTTCAGTTCCTTGCTGGCTGGGAACTTTTCGGCCTTGAGTTCGGCATAATCCAAGGCTTTGGCCATCTGGCCGGTTTGCATAAGAGCATTGGCGAGGTTTTCGACGAATTGCGGATCGTCAGGTTTCATCCGCGCGGCTTCGACAAAATGCGGGATCGACCTTTTATACTGTTTCATCTCGGTCAGAACAAAACCGGAAATGGCATGAAAATCCGAGTCGGTCGGAAACTTTTTTACGCCAAGTTGAGCCTTTTTCAGCGCAGCCTGGAATTTGCCTTCTTCCAGCGCTGCGACAGCTTTGACTTTTAAGGTTTTCGCCGTTTGATTTTGCATATGACCCCGTGAGAACCTGTGCCTGTAGAAAACGATTGTTGAAAGTTCATTACCTATGTGCGGACGGTTTGCAATAACCCTTCCAAATGATGCCATGGCCCAGTTGTTTTCTGCGCGCCCGGCCAATGCTCTGCCTGTTGTCCCGAATTTCAACGTTTGTCCGACATGTCAGGTGCATGTGGTCAGGGCAGGCGAAACCGGGCGTCAGCTGGATGCCTTGCGTTGGGGGTTTTTACCACACTGGTACAAGTCCAAAACCGCTGGGCCATTGTTGATCAATGCCCGCGCCGAAACGCTAGCTGAAAAACCGGCTTTCAGGGCGGCCTGCAGAGAACGCAGATGTCTGATCATTGCCAGCGGGTTTTATGAATGGACCAAAACCGAGAGCGGAGACCGGCTGCCCTGGTATATTTTCAGAAAAGACGGGGCCCCGATTGCTTTTGGCGGGGTATGGCAAGATTGGGGACCCGAGGCCGATAAGAAGGGAACATGCGCAATCGTTACGACACCAGCGAACCGCAATCTGGGCAGAATTCATCACCGCATGCCCCTGATTGTTGAACCCGAAAACTGGCCTTTATGGTTGGGTGAAGTGGGCAAAGGGGCTGCGCGGCTGCTGTCTCCGGGGCAGGAAGATATTCTTGGCTTTCATCGTGTCGATCCGAGCGTCAATTCCAATCGGGCCAGTGGACCGACGCTTGTCGATCCCATCGCAGGTTGACACCGTGCCTTTCCATCCGGTTCAACGCGGGTTAGATCGTTGACATGGTTCTGAAAATCACCAGCCTTCAGCAATTATATGCGCATGAGTTCGACACGACCATAGACGTGCGCAGCCCGGCTGAATTTGCCGAGGATCATTTGCCCGGGTCCATCAACCTGCCAGTTCTGGATAACGACGAACGGGCGCGCGTCGGGACGATTTATGTCCAGGAAAGCCCGTTTCTGGCCCGCAAGCTGGGGGCGGCTCTGGTTTTCAGGAATGCGGCCAACCACATTGAACACAGCCTGTCCCATCACGAAGGGGGGTGGAAACCCCTTGTATATTGCTGGCGCGGTGGGCAGAGATCTGGTTCGTTTACCTGGATGCTACAACAGATTGGCTGGCGGGCCGAGGTTGTCGAGGGCGGCTATCGGGCTTATCGCCGCTTGGTGAGCCGGTATCTGTATGACGATCCGTTGCAGTTTCAATTCGTCCTTCTGGATGGGTATACGGGCACAGCAAAGACCGAGCTGCTTACACACCTTCAGCAACGTGGTGTCCAGGTTCTGGATCTCGAAGGGCTTTCCAATCACCGGGGGTCGTTGCTGGGGGCAATGCCGGGCGGACAACCCAGTCAAAAGGCATTCGAATCCGCGCTGGCCGCAGAACTTTGTGGTTTTGACCCCACCCGTCCCGTCGTAGTCGAAGCGGAATCGTCCAAAATCGGCTCTTTGATCCTGCCGCCGAGGCTTTGGTCCGCCATGTGTGCGGCCGTGCGCATTCAGATTGATGCCCCGATAGAAGCGCGCGCGGAATATCTGGTCTCGGCATATGACGATGTCCTCAGCGATGCCGAGCGGTTGAAAGATCTCCTGTCGCCGCTGAGGTCTCACCGTGGGCATGAGGTGGTGGATGGGTGGTTTGCGCTGATTGACGGCGGTAACAAGTTGGCCCTTACACGGTCACTTATGGAACAGCATTACGACCCGGCTTATGCCAAGTCGGCGCGCGTACACAGCGCCGAAATTGTAGCCTCGATCCAGGTGCCCTCGCTGGCAAGTACCGGTCTGAAAGAGGTCGCTTTGCGGGTCGAACAGGTCCTGGATCATCTCTGAAGTTTTAAACCCGGCGTATCGTCGATCATGCCGATGATTGCTGCCGGATATCCAGCCGCACGTAGGTCTGCACACAGGCCTGGCGCGTCATCGGCTTGGACAGCGGCCAATAGCCCTCCGGCGGTTTGAGGATCGAAAAGAAGATCAGCCTTGGGTCCATTGATGAGTTCAGGCGCGATGGCGCGGTTGTCCTCGAAGATCGTGGACCGAACGCCGCTTGCGCTGAGTTCTACGGCCCCGGCCATCACGGGAACCGCATCCAGAGCAACTACCGCACCGCAGCCCGAGGCACCGCAAATACCCTGCAGATGCCCTACCAGACCAAACCCGGTCACATCGGTCATCGCATGGGCGCTGAACAGAATGCGCGCGGCTTCGCCCTGGGGCTGGACCATGTGGCGGAACGCCTCGGCGACCCAGATGCCATTGGCCAAACCGGCCATTTCGGCGGCCATGATCACGCCGCTGCCAATCGGCTTGGTCAGGATCAAAGCGTCGCCCTTGCGGGCTCCGGACAGGATGATCGGGTCGTTTTCGCACAGGCCGGTCAGAGTGAACCCGATGGTCATCTCATCCCCCATCGAACTGTGGCCTCCGACGATTTCGGCTCCGGTTGCGCGGATGACGTCACTGGCGGTGGCCATGATTTCTGCCATGGTACGTTGTTGCAGTGCGGGTGACATCCGAGGCAGAATAATCGTCGCGGTGGCGGCCTGCGGTGCCGCACCCATCGCCCAGATATCACCCAACGCGTGAATGGCCGTGATCCGTGTCATCAAAACCGGATCATTGGTAAAGCTGCGCAAATGGTCCGAGGTCATCACCTGTCGCGCGCCGCCGGTGAGAAGCAAAGCCGCATCGTCACCTGAAAGCGGTATAACGTCTTGCCGATCGGGGGGCGGCAAATCAGACAGAACACTGCGCAAAGCGCGACGCCCAATCTTTGCGCCGCACCCACCGCACATGGGTTTTTCACCCAGGACTTCTGGCACGCCCAAAGCGTGGTCGCGGGGCAACTCGGCTGCTTTCATCTGCGGCAGATTCCGGAATTTATTCATGAAATTCTGGTCGATATGGTTCTTCCATTTCCACATCAACGGACCACTGAGCGAGGTTCCCAATCGCTCGGCCAATGCGGATTTCCCACCCAGCGATATCAGCTTGAGGTAATCTTTTTGCGGATGATAGGGGCGCATCTTTCCGACACCCAGCGAGGCCCGAAGATTGTCATAAAGAATCGGGGCTTCTCGGACGGCATAGACACCTGCTTTTGGTCTGGGGTTTTCTGACAGATGGGCACAATCGCCGGCTGCGAACACAAAAGGATTGCTGGACTGCAGCCTGCTATTCACCGTGATATATCCATCGTGAAGATCCAGCCCGGACTGCGCCATCCAACCATAGGGTTTGGCCCCCGCCGCCCCCGTCACGAATCCAGCCGCAATCTGGCGCCCGTCCTCCAACCGGATGTGATCCGCATGAATTTCGACGATGGCGGCCTGTTCGATCACGTCGATGCCAAGGTCAGCCATCGCATTGCGAATGATTGAGGCCGCCTTAGCGCCAATCGCGGTCAGGGCCCGAGCATTGTCGATCAGGGTCAATCGGGCGCTGCGGTTTGCGGAACGCAGAGCGTGCGCCATCGCCATGATCAACTCGACACCGGCAACACCACCACCGATCACGGCAACCGAGGCGGCGCCTGCGCCAGATTGGTACTCGGCCCACCTGGCGGCAAAAGACCCTAACGGTTTTGCGGGGACCGCATGGTCGGAAAATCCAGGCAGGGCCGGCATGTCGGATGTAATGCCAACATTAATCGAGGCTACATCATAGGCGACGGGCGGTCGGCCGGGCACATGTACCTCTTGCCGGTCAGGGTCTAACCCTTCGACGGCACCCAATATCACCCGTGCCCCGGCAAAGCGAGCCAGACGCACCAGATCAATATCCAGGTCACCCCGGCGGTAATGACCGGCAACGAAACCGGGCAGCATCCCTGAATAGGGGGCTGAAGGCGTGGGGTTGATGACCGTCAGGCGCGCGCCAAGCAGGGGGTTCATCCCCCATTTTCGCAACACCAGCGCGTGCGTATGACCGCCGCCGATAAGAACCAGATCGCGGGTCAGGGGTAACGGAGGTCTATGCATATGTATCAGGTGTTTCTGTGATCAGGAACGTCTTCGACTTGTTCGACCGCATGTGTGGCCCAGATTTTGTCCTCACCCGCGTCCGGCAGATCCTGGGGCTTTTCATGGCGGTGAATATGCCATTTGGCAATAAACAGGGCCGTGATCGGAGCAGTCAGGAACAGAAACAGCGTGATCAGCAGCTCGTGCAGAGACAGATGATGTTCGATCAATACGGAATGGATGATTGAGGCGATCAGAACGCCACCCACCCCAAGCGTTGTCGCTTTGGTGGGGGCGTGAAGCCTGGACATCGGGTCCTTTAGCTTGATCATCCCGTACGATCCGACAAAACCAAATATGCCTGAAACAACCAGGAAGAAGGCGACCAGAAATTCAAAGATTACCGACATGTCGCCCTCACTCGATGATATTGCCGCGCAGCATAAAGCGCGCGTAGGCCACAGTTGAGACAAAGCCGAGCATTGCAATGATCATCGCGGCCTCAAAAAAGATCTCGGTCCCCAGAAACAGCCCGTAAAGTACCATAAGGGCAATTGTGTTGATCACCATCGTGTCCAGCGCCAGAACCCGGGTGCCCACTCCATCGGCCGTAATGATCCGCCACAGGCACATCATGATGGCTGCGCCGAAACAGGCAAAGGCAAAGTAGATTGCTAGGTCGATCATTCGAAAATCTCCTTTAGCCTGCGCTCGTATCGTTGCTTGATTTGATCGCGTACTTCGTCCGGGTTTGGCGCATCGAGGCAGTGGACCAGCAGGTTGTGACCCTGCGCGGACAGATCGCAACTGACGGTGCCGGGGGTCATGGTGATTGTCCCGGCCAGAACCGTGATCGCCTCGGGTGTGCGCAGTTCCAGCGGAATGCAGACCCAGTTCGGTTCACGGTCGGAATCCCGTTTGAACAGGATGATCCTGGCAACTGTCATGTTGGCGACAACAATGTCCCATAGAACCACCAATATGTATTCGGTGATCATCGGCCAATTCCGAAGAACGGGCCGGTCTGGCCAATACGGCTGTGTGACGAAGGGGATGATAATCCCCAGCACAAGGCCAAACACCAGTGAATTCAGCGATGGTGTGTTTGCCAGCAAAATCCACACGACCGTCAGCAGGAAAGTCAGATGCGGGTGCGGGAATATCCGGTGAAGCAGTTTTTTCATTCTTCCACCCCTAACACGGCCGAGATGTAGTTTTCGGGTGCAAACAACTGTTCCGCTGTGCTGGTAGCGTAGTTCATTGCAGGCCCGGCAAACAATGTCAGCATGACCAGACCGATGATCAAAGCAAATACCGACGTGAAGGCCAACCCGGGCGAAGGTTCTGGGGCTGCCTGAAAGGCGGTCTCGCCGTCAGTTGTATCGGCTTGGTCGGTGGCCAAGCTGGTGTCATGGCTTTTCCAAAAGATCAAAGTTCCGGCGCGGGCCAGTCCTACTATGGTTACAAATGAGCCGATCAATACCACAGCCCAGACCGTATTTGCGTCTGGTGCATCTCGCGCGGCGTCCAGGACCAGCAGTTTGCCAATGAACCCGGACAGGGGCGGCATCCCGGCCAAAGCAATCGCACCAATAAAGAACAGTGCGGAAATCAGTCCGGTCTGTGCCATTGGGTGCTTTGGGGCAATTGCGCCTCCGCGCCGCTCGATCACCAGATCAGCAATCAGGAACAACAGCGCCGTCGCAAGCGTCGAATGGTAGATATAGAACAAAGCGGCAGCAGTGGCCGTTTCGGTGAACAGGGAAATTGCGATCAGCAGCGTGCCCATCGACGCGATGGCACAAAAGGCTACAAGGCGCGCGATGTGTCGTGAGCCCAATATGCCGATTGTACCAACGGCCAGAGTTACCAAAGCGGCAGGTTGCAGCCAGTTGATCACAAGATCATGCGCAACCAATACCTCGGGGCCAAAGCCAAGCGTGTACATGCGCAAGATCGAGTAGGCCCCGACCTTTGTCATGATCGCAAACAGCGCTGCAACTGGCATAGGAGCATTCGCATAGCTGGCCGGTAGCCAGAAATGCAGCGGCAGAACTGCAGCCTTAATGCAGAATACCAGCAGCAACAGGGCAGCACCCACTCTTATCAGAGCGGTGTCTTCGAGCGGAAGCTCGGCAATCCGTACAGCCATATCCGCCATGTTCAGCGTGCCGGTCACTGAATAGAGCGTGCCAAGGGCAAACAAAAACAGCGTTGAGCCCAAAAGGTTGTAGGCGACATATTGCACGCCTGCCTTGAGCCGAACGGCTCCACCGCCGTGCGTCATCAAACCGTAGGACGCGATCAGCAATACCTCGAAGAACACGAACAGGTTAAAGGCGTCACCTGTCAGAAAGGCACCGCATACGCCCATAAGCTGAAAGTGAAATAAGGGATGAAAGTGCTTGCCGCGTGCATCCCATCCGGAGGCAATCGCATAAAGCACTATCGGAAGGGCTAAAAGCGCGGTCAGCAAGACCATCATGGCAGATAACCGATCCAGCACCAGCACGATTCCAAAGGGCGCTGGCCAGTTGCCCAACTCATAGACCAGAATGTCTCCACCTGCGGCCTGTGCGGTGATTGTCAGGGCGATGCCAAGCAGTGCCACGACACCGGCGACCGAGAATATGCGCTGCAAATCAAGGTGGTATCGCAGGACCATGATGATGAACGGAGCCAGAATCGCGGGCAGGACGACTGGCGCAACGATCCAATGGTTCATGCGTCTTCTCCCGGCGCGTCCGTATTGTCATGAGCGGCCATGTCGATGTGGTCATCCTTGGCCGACAGGTAAGCCGAAAGCGAGATCATCACGATCACCGCAGTCATCCCGAATGAAATCACGATGGCGGTCAGCACCAGGGCCTGCGGCAAGGGATCGGTATAGGCGACCTCTTCATATTTGTTCAGAACCGGCGGCGCGTCCAAAGCCAGCCGCCCGGTGGCAAACAAAAAGACGTTCACCGCATAGGTCAGCAGCGACAGGCCCAGAATGACCGGAAAAGTCCGGCGACGCAGGATCAGGAAAATCCCGGCGGCGGTCATCACGCCAACCGCAGAGGCTACGAGCGCTTCCATCAGACCTGCTCCTTTTCTTCTTGTTCTTCTTCAGGCGGATCGTCCCGCAGCGGGTTGATATCCATCGGGAATTCCTGCGCCATGCCGGGCTGCCAGGCCAAGCGGGACAGGCTATCCAGTGCCAGCATCACCGCGCCCAAAACCGCAAGGAACACGCCAGTATCGAACAGCATGGCGGTTGCCCATTCAAACTCTTCCAGCGGCGGCCACGTCAGATATCCGAAATCACTGGTCAGGAAGGGACGTTCATTGAACCATGCGCCAATTCCAGTTGCTGCGGCGATCAGAACGCCCCAGCCGATTGTGCCGTGATAATAGAACCGTTGCCGTTCGATGGCCCAGGTATAGCCGCTGGCCATATATTGCATCAGATAGGCGATGGCGACGACCAGACCGGCGATGAACCCTCCTCCTGGTTGGTTATGGCCGCGGAAAAAGATATAGGCCCCGACCATCAGCGCGATCGGCATCATCACTCTTGTCGCCACGACCATCATCAACGGATGAGAGTCACCCGATTGCGGCCAGTGCGGTTTACGGTTCAGCAAATACCCCCGGACATTGGTTTCCAGAACCGCCTCGGTCAGGGCAAAGATGATCAGGGCGGCAATGCCCAGAACGATGATTTCGCCGAAGGTATCAAAGCCACGGAAATCCACCAGGATCACGTTGACCACATTGGTGCCTCCGCCGCCCTTATACGAGTTGGCCAGATGGAATTCGGAAATGCTCGGGAAACCGAAATCCCGCAGCATCAACGCGTAGATCAACGCACCTGATCCGATGCCTGCCACGACCGAAATTGCCGCATCCCGCCAACGCCGCGCCGCGCTGCTGTCCCAGGGTGTGTCCGTGGGCAGGAAGTTAAGTGACAACAACAGCAGGATCATCGTCACTACCTCGACAGAAATCTGTGTCAGGGCAAGGTCGGGTGCGGACAGATAGTTGAAGGCCATCGAGACGATCAGGCCCACGACCCCGATCAGCACCAAGGATAACAGCCGGTTGCGGTGAAACCACATGATGGCCAGTGTCGCGGCGATCAGGCAGATCCAGCCAATGAACGGAATGATCTGAACGGGTAGGGGCGTGCGTGTTTCAACGCCAATAGATCCGGTGGCGAATGCATAATATCCCAGCCCAACCGTAAAGACGATCAGGATGGCCGCATACCGGCTGAGGACCCCATTATGCAGAGTATCTGTGACCCAGCGGCTGGTTGTCGTAAGCGCAGCGATCACTGCGTCAAAAATGGTTTTCGCCTCGGGTCTGGGCAGGGCATTCCAGATGAACTCACCACGCCGATGCTGTGCCAGAAAGGCTAGGCCACCCAGTGTGGCGAACGCGGACATATACAAGGCAGGCGTAAACCCGTGCCAGAGTTTCAGCGAATAATAGGGCAGCTTCTCGCCCCCGATTACCGCACTTGAAACAACCGCCACCATCGGACCTACGATGGCGTTGGAATAAAGACCGATCAGGACGACAAGCACGACCAGGAAAGCGGGTGCAAGCCAAAGCCCGGCCGGTGGGTCATGTGGATGGGTTGGGTAATCGTCGCGTACTGGACCAAGGAACACGTGACCAACAAAGCGGAACGAATAGGCTGCAGAGAACAAGGCCGCCAGCAGCGCCAGTCCGGGCACAAGATAATGCGAATGCAGCCAGGTTGTGTGGACCGTTTCCTCCAGCATCATCTCCTTGGACAGAAACCCGTTCAGCGGAGGTAGACCGGCCATGGAAAGTGCGGCAATCGTCCCGATGGTGAAGGTGATGGGCATCAAATGGCGCAATCCGCCCAGTCGCTTGATGTCGCGGGTCCCGGCCTCGTGATCCACGATACCGGCGGTCATGAACAGGGCTGCTTTGAACGTCGCATGGTTGATGATGTGGAAGATGGCAGCAACGGCGGCGATCTTGGTTCCAAACCCCAGCAGCATGGTTATCAGGCCCAGATGCGACACGGTCGAAAACGCCAGCAGCGCCTTGAGATCGTCTTTGAACAGGGCGATGCAGGCCCCGATCAGCATGGTTACCAGGCCGGTTGTGGCCACAATGTAGAACCACGCATCAGTACCCGCCAGAACGGGCCACATGCGGGCCATCAGGAACAACCCTGCCTTTACCATCGTGGCCGAGTGCAGATAGGCTGATACTGGCGTAGGGGCGGCCATCGCGTGTGGCAGCCAGAAATGGAAGGGGAACTGTGCCGATTTGGTGAAACACCCCAGCAAAATCAGGACCAGCGCTGGCATGTAATAGGGTGAAGACTGGATCAGCTCTTTGTTCTGGAGAATGACGCTTAGGTCATAAGAGCCAACGATATTGCCCAGGATCAGCATCCCCGCAATCATCGCCAAGCCGCCAGAGCCGGTCACAGCCAGCGCCATACGTGCGCCCTGTCGTCCCTCGGGGAGGTGTTTCCAATATCCGATCAAAAGGAATGAACTAAGCGAGGTAAGTTCCCAGAATATTAGCAAAAGCAGGATATTGTCCGACAGAACGATTCCCACCATCGCGCCCTGAAACAGCAGCAAATAGGTGTAAAACTGCCCCATTGGGTCTTCGCGCGACAGGTAGAACCGGGCGTAGAGGATGATCAGCAAACCGATGCCAAGGATCAGCAGCGCGAACAGAAACCCAAGGCCGTCCAACATGAAATTGGCGTTTAGGCCCAGTGCCGGAATCCAGTCGAACCGGGCGGTAACGACCTCGCCGCGCATCACGGTTGGGATGTGAATCAACAGCCCCATCAGCGCCAGAAAAGTGGTCAACCCAGCGGCCGAGGCTGCTGCGTTTCGTCCAGCCCGGATCAAAAGGGCTGGGAATACAGCTCCGAGGAAGGGAAGGGCCGCGATGAGGAATAGGGACAACTGCGATACTCCGGTCTGGGCGGTCAAAAGTGCTATTGATTTTGTAAGGATAATTCGCGGAGTGTCCAGCGATTGCAAGCCATTCTGCCTGTTCAGGGGCCCCAAGGCAGAGGATGGTACAGGTAAAGCGGCGATGACACGAACTTGAACAGGCAGGTTAATTTCGACGCGGAACTGGATAAGCTGCTGTGATACATAGGACTGCATCGGATCAGGAGGGATTACAGTGGCTGCTGGGGCAAACCGGACACGGCGAAAGGTTCTGCTGTTTGGTGCGGCTGCTGTTCTGGGCGGTTTTGCAATCCGTGAATACCGCCTGATCCCGCAGAGCTATGCGGGCGGTCGGATCAGTGTCGGGGATGCGCATCAGCAAGCTAGGCTGGGAGATATATTTTTGGTGGACATCCGTACCCCACGCGAATGGGATGCCTCGGGCGTGGGCGAAGGCGCGCATCCCCTAGACATGCGTCGCGATGATTTTGATGAGGCGCTGCTGCAGATTGTCAGCGGAGACCACGATGCTCCAATCGCCCTGATCTGCGCGCGCGGTGTGCGCTCGGCCCGGCTGAGCAACCGGCTGTCCGAGGCGGGGTTCGCAAATATCATCGACGTGCCCGAGGGTATGTTAGGCTCAGCAGCAGGGCCAGGCTGGGTTCGCGCAGGCCTGCCGGTTCAACACTATGATGGGAAAGCAGAATGATCCGAAGCTTGTTTCTGTCGGTCGGGATGGCCGTGATCGCGAATGCAGGAATGGCCGCCTGTGTCGATCAGGAAGACATGTGCGAAACTCCGTCGGGTGGGTACCATATCGAACTTCCCGAAACCGAAAACCCACCGCTGGTGGTGTTTCTGCACGGTTATGGCGGGACTGCGACCGGAACGCTGAAGAACCGCAGTATGGTTGATCCTCTGCTTGCTCGCGGATATGCGGTTATGGCACCGGAGGGGTCCGAGCGTAACGGCCGTCAAAGCTGGAATTTCTTCCCGGGTTGGGAGGGGCGTGACGAAACGGCTTTTCTGCGCGAGGTGGTTCAGGATGCGTCGGACCGGTTCGGGGTCGATGATGACCGCGTCGTGTTGGGCGGGTTTTCTGCGGGGGCCTTCATGGTCTACTACCTCGCCTGCGCGGCGCCGGATACGTTTTCGGCCTATGCTCCGGTTTCAGGTGGGTTTTGGCGACCGCATCCCGAGGCCTGTGATGGCCCGGTGCGCATGTTTCACACCCATGGCTGGACCGACAATGTAGTCCCGCTGGAAGGGCGCCTTTTGGGCGGCGGTCGATTCCATCAGGGCGATATCTTTGCCGGTCTGGAAATCTGGCGGGCCGCAAACGAATGCGCCGATACCAAACCCAGCGGATTTTCCACGACCGGGCAATTCATGCGCCGCAGATGGACCGGATGCGCCGATGGCGCGATGTTGGAATTCGCACTTTTCCCCGGTGGTCACAACGTGCCGCAGGGATGGTCGGATATGATGGTAGAGTGGTACGAGGGCCTGCCGGGTGGTTGATCACTCGGCAGGAGTCATGACAGTTTTGCCTTCGACCAGGCGCTTCAATTCATCCCTGTGGAGACGGGCGGACCGGGTGATTGCCGGTTCCTGAACATCTTCTTTCATTCCGACCATGCGCCGCGCCGGTGAGGTTGAAACGCCGCTGAGTGCGGAAAGCGGGATGGCAAAGGCCAGGCTTATGGCAATCGGAGCCAGCCAGATTGACACCAGACCCGATAGGATGCCGGCGCCCAAGGCTATACCGCTGATGGTTTCCAGCGCGTGACATAAGATCAGCGTCCGCAGGCCATAGCTGCCACCATCCCGCGCCTGGGGAGACCAGCCTTTTTGAATACCAAGAATTGTCCGGAAGACGGCGATCATCTGTTGCACCATAAGGATCGGCGCATAGAGGATCGACAGGATGACTTCCGAGATGAATGAGGTCATGAATTTACCTGCGCCACCGAAATCCGCATAGCGCACACCGCTAAGAGGCAGGGCAAGCACGCCAAGTACCTTGGGGGCCAGCAACATGGCATACATGACCAGAATGATCAGCACGTGGCGGGTTTCCGACATCTCGGGCCATTGCGGGAACAGCGGATTGTCGGGGCTGAAATAATGCAGGACCGAGGCATCCTCGCCCTGACCGATCAGCGCCCACATCACCAGCAAGGCAAACCACAGCGGCGACATCAGATATCCGACTGCTCCATGGAACATGTGGAACCGCGACACAGCGCGGAATCCGGTTGAGCCCAGCAACTTCAGGTGTTGCAAATTGCCCTGACACCAGCGCCGGTCACGCAACGCGTGGTCGATCAGCGTTGGTGGGGTTTCTTCATAGGATCCTCGGATGCGCGGTAGGAACCGCACGCCCCATCCGGCGCGACGCATGAGGCCGGCCTCGACGAAATCGTGGCTCATGATCAGTTTTTCCTGACCATTCATTGCGCGCAGTCTTGGCAACCCCGCGCAGTTGGCAAAAGCCTTGGTGCGGATGATCGCGTTATGGCCCCAATAGTTTCCTTCCTGACCACACCAGCGGGCCAGACCTTCGGCGAAGGCGATACCATAAACACCATTGGCAAATTGCTGCATCCGGGCAAAAACCGACTGAGCGCCAATTAACTGAGGGTAACTCTGGATCAGGCCCGCACCGGGGTCGCGCGCCAGAGAATCCGTCAGGCGCAGGATGGCGCGGCCGGTCATCAGGCTGTCGGCATCCAGCACGAGCATCGCATCCCAATCCGCACCCCAACGGCTGACCCAATCTGCGATATTTCCGACCTTGCGGTCTGTGTTCTGTTCTCGCCGGCGGTAATACAGTTCCAGTCCCGGCGCGAGGGTGGTGCGCAACGCTTCGACGCTGGCTTGTTCCTGTGCCGCGATCTCGGGGTCGCGGGTGTCAGAGAGGATGAACATCGCATAGTGGTGCTGACCATCCCGCGCGCGCAGGTCTTCCAGCATCGTGCGGGCGTTGCCCAGCACGTTCCAGGGTACTTCATTATAGACCGGCATAAGAAGCGCGACGCGCAGCGCCTGTGGGCGGCCCTGACGTTTGGGCTGTTCCTGCCGCGACAGGGAAATCATACCCAACAAAACGGTGCAGACCGTGAAAGAGATCCAGAAAAAGTTGAATGAGATCAGAGCCAACAGAATCGCTTCGATCAGATTGATCCCTTCGGCTCCGAACCAGTCGGTCATGACCCAAAGCAAGCCCAGCGTAGCCGCCATCGCAGGCGAGAACGCCAGCGCACGCCAGAATCCCGCAGATGCCTGCCTGCTGCGGGGCGCCTGAGCGTCACGGAACCCAGCGCTGAAATTCTGCTCCGGCATCGCCAGGGGTGCCTCAGGCGGCATGATATGCAGATCGTTGCTCATGATGTCCAACGATACAGCCAGACTTCGGAGGCAGGCTGCTTGTCTTTCAGCAACTGTGCGCGCAGTTCCACATGGTTCCGGTCTCCCGGCTCGAAGGAAAAGGCCAACCGCAGGCCGCCAGTATCGGGGTTGCGCTGTAGGACGCCTTCCGAGGTCTCTGCATGGGGCGAGTCCACAAAGATCGTCATCGCCTCAGGTTCGTCGAATAGCTCGCTGGCCTCAAAGTCGATCACCGCCAGACGGCCCTCGCCAAATGTATTGTCACCCATCGCGGTGTTGATCACGCGTGGCATCGGGGTGCGCTCTGGTTCCTCACCCCAGATAAGGCGGTAGGACAGGTCCACCTGGCTTCCGGCCGCATAGGGCTCCATCGGGCGCCAATAGGCGACGATATTGTCGTAGATTTCCTGATCAGCCGGGATTTCGACCAGAGTGACCGCGCCTTTGCCCCAATCGCCGGTTGGCTCGACCCAGAGGCCGGGGCGTTTGTGGTAACTCGCCTCAAGATCGGCATAATCCGAGAACGCGCGTTTCCGCTGCATCAGGCCAAACCCGCGCGGGTTCATGTCAACAAAGGACGAGAACTGCAGGCGGGTCGGGTTTGCCAAAGGCCGCCACAGGACCTCGCCAGCGCCGTTGCGGATCAACAGCCCGTCGCTGTCATGCACCGCAGGGCGGAAATCGTCGAAACGGCTGTGATTGGTCTGATCGAACAGGAACATCGACGTGCCGGGCGCAATGCCGACATGGGTCAACTCGGTGCGCGGGAAGAGCGTCGCCTCGACCTCCATCACGCAATCAGCGCCTGCCGTGACATTGAACCGATAGGCCCCTGTCACGCTCGGGCTGTCCATCAGGGCGTGAACCACCATATTGCGCTGACCGGGCTTGGGACGTTCCAGCCAGAAACGAATGAATTCGGGAAATTCTTCGCCATCCGGATCGCCGGTTTTCAGCGCCAGCCCCCGGGCCGACAGGCCGTAGACCTCGTGAAGGCCGATCGCCCGGAAGTAACTGGCGCCCTGAAACACACAGAACTCATCGGTTTTTCCGGAGCGGTGCATTTCAGTCCGCAGGCGCAGGCCCGAAAAACCCAGCGTGTCGTCGACGGGCAACTGAGGGACCTCGGTCGACTTGTCAAACATCGACAGATCGAAGGCTACGGGTTTTGCCATGCCGTTTTCGACGGTCGAGACCTGAACCGTACGCGGAAAATAAAGCCCGGGCGTAAAGAAATCTACGTTGAAAGGCGTCTCAGATTCGAACCAAAGCGCACGATCCAGGCGGAACCGGATCGAGCGGTATTGCTCATAGGTCAGGTCCTGCCATTCCTGCGGGACCATCTTGCGCTCGGCAAAGGGCTTTGCGGCCAACTCGCGGGCCAGCGAGATCACGTCACTGCGGTCAAACGGGACCTCTCCGCCCACGGCAAAGGTGGCCGGGGCGAAGGCAAGCGCCGAAGTCGTGGCCAGAAATGCGCGACGTGTGAATTTCATTTCTTTGATTTCCAGGGTTGTGACTTAAACCACGCGGCCAAATAGGCCACGGTGATGATCATGGCAAAGCCAATCATATTAGCGACAAAGACAGTGGCAAAATCCCGCCCAAACAAATCGAGCCCAACGCCGATAAGTCGTGCTGCTGCCATGGAAAATACGAATACGGCAAGTGATTGCTGACCCACTTTGGTGACCAGGGTCAGCACGATTTGCCAAGCTTTGGCGCCTGCGCTCTGACCGGTTGCGATCAGGCGGTGTCCATGCTCGCCAGCAGCGACCCAGCCCAGATAGGCCAGCGACAGGAAATGCATGTAGCGAAACAGACCGAAATCGGTCTTGTCGCGGAATTCCTTCGTGATGGGCCAGACTTTGCGGATTTCATCGGCCAAATCCGGGGCTGCGGCATTCACCCATGTGAACACTTTCCACGACCCGAAAGGCATTGAAAAGATCAGGAACAGCGCCGCTGCCCAAATCAACGTTTTTGACACCGGAGGGGCAGGGATCCAGCCGCGCATGAATGCAAAGCCAGTAAAGAAAAGCAACTGCCAGCCAAAAGGGTTAAAGAACCACTGACGATCCGACCAGGGCTCGGCGGGCAGGTCCAGAACGTCGGTCTGCGCCACGAGCCAGATAGCAACGGATGTGGCTGCAACCGCCCAGAATCCGATGCGGGACAGGCCCATGAACAGCGGCATCATTGCAAGTACCACCAGATACATAGGTAGAATGTCGAAATAATTCGGCACATAGGTCAGGGTGAACAGGCCGACGATCTGCGGAGCAGGATCATTGAAGAAATGCTGCAGGTTCAGGGACGAGATGTAGTTCTTCTCAAACAGGCCTGATTGATTCAGCGCAGCCATCGTCATCGCGACAAAGAAGAACAGGCCGATATGCGCCCAGTAAACCTGCCAGATCCGGTATGATACCCGCGCAGTGCCCATCCACCAGCCCTTGCGCAGGAACGCGCCGCCAAAGGCGATGGCCGAGGCCATGCCCGAACAAAAAACAAAAATCTCGGTTGCATCCGAAAAACCAAACCGGGCAGGGATCCACTTGGCCCAGGGGTCGTTGGGAATATGCGCAATCAGGATGATGAACATCGCAATTCCGCGATAGAAATCCAGACGCGGGTCGCGCGTACTAACAGGGGCGGCCGAGGTGGCTGCCACAGGTGCAAAATCAGAAGCGGGCGATAGAGTCGCCATACGAGTTCTGTCCTTCTTCAGTCTTTTTGTTTTGTTATTCTGCCGGAACGCTTTGTGCGTCTTGGTTATCGCGGGCCGCATCGATCAATGCGCGGCGCGCCATAGCATAATTGTCCTCACCCCCGGCCCGCTTGGCACGGCGGTCGTCTAGAATGCGCTCGACAGCATCCAAACGGCCGGCACGCAGGCCGGAATCAATAGTGATGCGCTCGAATACATCACGTTGGGCGTGGCTACCACCGGCCAGTTGCATTCCGTCCCGTGCATTCGACAGGAAATCAAATGCTTCGCCGTAAAGGCCGTCGCCAAAAGCCTCAAGCCCTTTGGCTGCGGCAATACCGGGATCCGACATCCGGATCGGAGTGTCGCCCTGATTGCGCTGGGCATCTTTCTGGATGCGCTGCAGCATTTTGCCGGTCGCTTCGGTCCGGTTGTCGCCGGTCAGGGCCAGCAGATAGTGAAGATCGGCGAAGATCAGGCAGCCATCTTCGGTCCGGGCGGCGCTGAGGTCGGCCAGTTCCTCCCAGCGGTTTCCAACTTTGACGCCCTCAAGCTCGAGCCGGGACAAAAGCGACGTGGCATTCGATATGTCACGGTAATCGTCGGTTTTGTCCTGCCGGACATACTGGTCATACAGTTCCATAACCTGATCGACCTGGCCCAGGTCCAGATGCATCAGCGCCTTGTGCCACCAGACATGATAGCGAAAGTTGTTGCAATGCGCCCAGGCATCCTCGCGTCCGGCCAGCCAATCAAGACCTTGCTGCGCATTGCCGGTCATCTCGTGCACATGGGCCACTGCGTGCAGACCCCAGGCATCATCCGACACCATCCACAGTGCCTGACGTCCGGCGATTTCGGCTTTTTCATAGGCCCCGGTTTCCTCAAGCGCGAAGGAATGGCACCCCAGAAGATATCCGCGGCCGGCGTGGTCGGGTTCATAAGCAGGCAGGACACGTTCGATCGACCGTCGCATACCAGCGGCATCTCCCAAGACAAACCGTGTTGCATGGCTGAGTTTCATCGCCAGCGAGTCCTGTGGGTGGAGGCGCAGAATTTCTTCAAACTTCTGGATTGCATGTGAGGGCAGGTCGGACAGGTAAAGGGCCAACGCGTCGACATAAAGCCGCTCGCGCTCAGTTACCGGTTGGCGATCCATAGCGGTGTTGGCAGCATTCAACGCTTCCGCTGCAACTGGCATCATCTCGCGCCGACCCAGCAGGACCAGGAACAGACCTTTGATGGCGTGACCAAGCGCGAAATCGGGCTCAAGCTCTAGCACTTTGCCCAGATGCTGGGGTGTGACAGCTGAATGCGCCATGAAACCAAGCAGAACACCATTCCACGCCTCGACACTGGCCGAATGGCAAAGAGTGTTCATCTGTCCGAAAACATCTTGTTTCATGCGCGGGATCCAATCCATTTGCGATTTATTACTTTATTCGATTTAGCAGAGAGTCAGGCGGGGTCGTATCAGTATCGGCCCTGCTCTCGAATTGGTGAAAAGCTGTGTGTGGAAAACGTGAAAAAATCCGCCGATTCAACGGCATGTTTCAGCAATATGCCGCCTAGTAAGGCATTGTGTTTCAATCTTCAAATGGGTTCTTAGCGTTCAGGACTGCTGCAGTGTCCGCTCCGAATTGTGGCGGAGCCGTCCGGTAGGTAACCGGTGTCCGCGACAATTTCAGCGGGTTTCCGATCAGTTTTACCTCGGCCGGGGCAGCCTGCATCGCGATCTGCATTTGCCGCGCCGCGACCTGCTCGGTGTCAAAAACCTGATCCAGGGTCTGGACCGGCCCAACTGGTACTTTGCGTGCCTCAAGTTCTGCGATGACGGTTGTTGTGTCATATGACTGAACCGCAGGGCGCAATAGGGCGTTCAACGCATCCCGGTTTTCCAGCCGCGCCGGATTCGTCGCAAAGCGGACGTCATCCGCCAGATCAGGTTGGTCGATGAATTCGCAGAACCGGCGGAACTGACTGTCATTACCTACAGCAAGGATCACATGGCCATCGGCGGTTTCATAAACGTCATATGGAACAATATTTGGATGACCATTCCCACGGCGTTGTGGCACATTGCCGGATGTCAGATAATTCACGCCTTCATTGATCAGCCACGCAATCTGGGAATCGACCAGAGCCAGATCAATTTGCTGTCCCTCTCCGGTCTGGTCCCGGTGGCGCAATGCTGCCAGAATGCCAACGCAGGCATACATACCGCACATGACATCAGCGATACCAACTCCAACTTTCATCGGCGCCCCTTGGGGATCGCCGGTCAGAGACATGACACCGCCATAGCCCTGCGCCATCAGATCATATCCGGGCTTTGATGCGTTAGGCCCATCCTGCCCGTAGCCTGAGATCGAACAATAGACGAGGCTAGGGAATTCCTGCGAGAGCGATTTGTAATCCAGCCCGTATTTCGCAAGCCCGCCGGGTTTGAAATTCTCGATCAGGATGTCCGCAAACGAGGCCAGCCGCCGAATTTCCGCCTGACCTTCGGGTGTGGTGATGTCGATGGCGACCGATTTCTTGTTGCGGTTGGCTGACATGAAATAGGCACTAAGATCCGATGGAACCCCGTCGGCATCAGCGACATAGGGTGGGCCCCACTGGCGCGTGTCGTCCCCTTTAGTGGCAGGGTTTTCGATCTTGATAACGCTGGCACCCAAATCGCCCAGCAACTGTGTGCAGGTCGGTCCGGCCAGAATGCGGGACAGGTCCAGAACCTTGACGCCCTTCAGCGGCCCTTCAGATCCGGCCATCATATCCTCCGCGGTCAATCTCAGCAGCGATTACGGTGAACCTATCAGACTTGGTTGCCGCTTCCAGAGCATCCCTCAGTTCGGCGCGGGTGCGCACCGTGTGACCATTCCCACCGAAGGCCCGGCCCAAAGCTGCAAAGTCGTGGCGGTCGAAATCGACGCCTACGTTCCCCATTTGCCGCTGACGCTGTTTCAATTCTATCAGGGCAAGGCTGGCGTCAACGAACACCAGGAAAATCGGGTTACCCCCCATCTCGGCAACGGTCGACAGTTCTCCGGCGACCATCAGGAACCCGGCATCACCGGAAAAGCTGATGACCGGGCGCGTGGGTTCGGCCAGCTTCAGCCCGATGGCCATTGGCAGAGCGCAGCCCATGGTGCAGAGCGCCGAAGATTGGATCAGCCCGCGTTCTTCGGAACATCCCCACATCTGGCTGAGAAGGATGCGATGCGCGCCACTGTCAGCGGTGGCCAATGTCTCGGCAGGAAGAACCGCGCGGGTTTCCGCAATTACCGCGGCGGGACCCCATACGTCATCAGTAGGGAAGGCTCGCGCCAGGGCGGCCCGAACCTGTTCGGGTTCGCTGCCGGGCCAGGTGGCGCGGGCAGGGTTGCCCTTTGCAATGGCCTCGAGGGTCGCGCCGGTATCAGCCACCAGGTTCAACCCGGCCTGATGCATGTAGTGATCGTTCGGAACCGCCGAAATGTCGATGACGCGCTTTTCTTCGGGGTCCCAAATCTCGCGCCAGCCTGGGCGCATTTCGATCGGGTCATAGCCCAGACACAACACCAGATCGGCCTGTTCAACCAGCGGCACCAGATGGGTGTCAGCAAGCGGCGACAGGCCCGCGCCGCCAAGGCACAGTGGATGATCCTCGGGAACCACGCCCTTGGCCTTGTAGGTTGTCACAAAAGGAATGCCAAAATGTTCAAGGAACGCCTGCACCACATTGCGCGAGTCGTCATATAGAACATCCAGGCCGATAATCGCGATGGGCCGTTCGGCCTGTGCCACCCAGCGGCGGGCTTTTTCAACGCAATCCCCCTCGGGCGCGACGGCGGCAGGTTTGACAAGACGGCGGCGTTTGACATCGGTCACAGGCGCATCCGCAACCGAAATCGGCACGTCGATATGCACCGGTCCTGGGCGCGGCTGATTGGCCAGCGATACCGCTTTGTCTGCGATAACATCCGCGCCTTTAGCGGTCAGCATGAACGTCCCTTTGGTGATCGAGCGATAGACCCGTGCGTGATCCATGACCTGATGGGTGTATGTCAGCGCCTCATCTGCGTCGACACAGCCGGTCAGCACGATCATTGGCACCCGGTCCTGCAACGCATTGGCGACCACATTGATCCCGTTCATTGCGCCTGGGCCGAGTGTGGCCACCAGAATGGCTGGGGCACCGTCGCGGTGATGCACCGCCTCGGCCATAAAGCCAGCCGCGTTCTCGTGTTTGGTCAGGTGAAAGGTTATTCCCGCCTTTTCCAACGCATCCACTAGGGTCAGCACCTCGCCACCTGGCATGCCAAAAGCGTGGCGGCAGCCAGCCTCATAAAGCCGTTGGGCCAGAATGTCCGCAGCGCGGGGCGACGAGTCCTGCATCAGTAAAGCTCCGAAAACTGTTTCAACGCAGATTGCGGAGGACAGACCCGGACGCAAGGCGCATCACGCCAGTGTGACTATTTGACAGCGGCTTCGGCCACGATCTGAAAGGTGTCATCCAATTCCTGGGCAATGTCCCTCAGGGGGTCTCCTCCCTCATAGATATAGGGCGCGAATACAAAGCTGGGCGTTTTATAGGACAGGGTGGCGGTACCGTCCTCGTTTTCAGTCACGTAAAACCGGATCGGTGCTTCGATCATTGCGCGCACCGAGGTTTCCAGCACGCGCACCGCATAGTCATTGTTGAAGGCGCCGATCACCAGATTGCCTGGGATTGTAATTCCCCGCGCGGCGGCGGCTTTGGTGGGGCCGGCCTGCGTGACCACGATCAGACCGTTTGCCTTAACCGCCGATTTGGTGTCCGAGACCAATTCTTCATAGCTTTTGCCCGTAGGATACACGGCCCATCCCGAGAGCGGTTCGTCGGCCCAGGCGGGCAGGGCCAGCAGGGCGAAGACGGTCCAAAGCAGTTTCATCCAGAGGCCTCCTTTTAAGGTGTCTGCAGGAATCCTGCCAGAAATGTGAGATCGTCGCACTCACAATCTTGTGCGCATTCGGGATTGCGCCGCGCCGCTTAAAGCCGCAGAAACGGGCGCAGGACGAAGGGAAAGGTCTGGATCGGATGCGCCTGATGATCTGCAAAACCTGTGGCACCGCACGTGATCGGGCGGCCGAGGTGCAGGCTGTGCAGGACGCACTGAAAAGGGCCGGATTTACGGATCAGGTCGAAGTGAGCGAACACGCCTGTTTCAGCGGCTGCGCGGAACCCACGGCGCTGGCTATACAGGCGCAGGGGCGCGCATCTTATGTGTTTTCGGGTGTCGATGTGGTGGCGGATGCCGCGGATATCGCTGAAACTTGCCGTACTTACCTGAACAGCCCGCAGGGCTGGATTGAAGACGCCCGACCCTGCGGGCGGCTTCGGATGTGTTTGCGTGCGCGTATTCCGGCGCTTTAGTCGACCTGAACCGTAACCGCAGCACGAACCGGCACGTTATCGACCGAAAGCGGGCTATGGCTGTTGGAATTCAGTGAAACCGAAACCTCGACCTCGCCTTTGGGCAACTGATCAAGATGCATCCAACTGCCGTAAAGCCGGGCGAGCTTTTCTCCGTTGATGTAAACATGCGCGTGCCCTTCGCCTGCCAAGTCTGCGGTCGATGCGTTCTGCGGTGCGAAGGTAAAGTTTTTTGGCATGACATGCAGGTTCCAGCCAGACATAGGATCCTGTGTCAGAGCGATGTCCAGTGTAGGTGCATCTGCGCCTGCCGGTAGGTTCAGGGCCGTGGAATGATCGTGGGCCATGGTCTCAGTGTGTGAGGCTCCGTGAAGAGACGGATCAGAATGGTCGTGGCCATCAAATGTGACGCCATTTGCAGCAGCAATTACAAATCCTGCACCGCCGCCAAAGACCAGACCGATCACGAATAGAGCAAGTGAACGGGTCATTGTATTTCCTTGAAAACATAGAGAAACGCGCCAAGTTTACACCCGGCGCGTTCATTCGAAGTGCGATCAGGCCGTTGCTTCGGAAGGTTGCGCTTCTTTCTGCCAGAAATAGCCAGCGAACGCGCCAACCAGAACCCATGCAACCAGACCGATTCCAAAAGCTCGTGCCGCGAACAATGCGCCAATTTCAGTCGGCACAGGGCCGGTGAAAACATCGGGCTCGGGTGCACCGATAAGATGTGGCACCAACAGAAGTACTGCGGCGATCACATAGCTGATCAGGTTACCTCCAAAGGCGATCAACCACATGGCGACAAGGGCTGCTGCAACCGTTGCGAACCACCAGACCTGACGTGCATAGACATCGGCTGCTGCGACACCCGGCACTTCGGGCGCCAGGGTGAAACCTGGTGCAAGGTGGAAGGCGATAAATCCGGCCAACCCCCAAAGAACGCCGGTCCGGCCATCAATCTGATGCCCTTGACCTTCGGCTACCGACATCAGCGCAACCATCACCAGCGCATAGCCGGTATAGGTCAGCATGGTAAAGATGACACTCAGCGCATCACGCGTCAGTTCAGAGAACATGCGCGGCAGCTCGGGATGAGCCGATACGGTCTCGCCCCCGAAATGCACCAGCTCTCCGGATTCATAAAGCTCGGCATGCAACAATACTGGTTGCACAAATACCAACTGCAGCAAGGCGGCAATCAGCCCCGCTGCAGCACCAGCGAACAACGCGCTGGTCAATATACGACTGAACACGGTCTTAGTGGCAGGGGAAGCCGGTCGCGTGACGCACGTCATGCGCTGCATCATGCAGGGCCGCTGCCTGAACGTGACCGGTCAGCGTGATGAGGCCCAGACCCAGAACCACTGCAAACATGACCGGAACAAAGCCTGTACGCGCGGCGGATGCTGTTTTCGTTTGTGTTGCCATTTTGTATTCTCCTCTGCCGCCGCACCCGACGGCCGGTGTTTCGTTTTTTCGCCTGGCAGGTCTCCTGGCTTGCGGGTCGATGCCTCTGTTCGCCTTCCCCCCGGATAACCGGGAGTGGCTGGTTGAACAGGGGCTCTCCGCTTACAGTCGCGGGGGCGGCTTTGGAGTTGACCACCGAGGCAGTCGCACCAAATTCCCTCTTAGCATCCGGATTTCTCCGGCAGGACCAGACACCCCCATTTAGCCGCTATAGCTGTGGCGGTGCAATCATCATTTGCGACGTATTGTGTCAGATTATGCGCTTTTTCAGCAAATAAATATCCATGATCCAACCATGGTCGGCACGGGCATGGGCGCGGCGGTCCAGAATCTGCTGGGCAACCTCGGCCAAAGGGCCTTTGATCAGGATTTCCTCTTTCATGCCGACATATGCGCCCCACCAAATGTCCAATTCTTCCATGTCCAGGTTTTGGAAGGAACATTCGCCATCCAGCATCACCGCCACGTTTTCTGCGGTTTCCGGCCATCCTTCGTCCCGGATGCGACGACCAGTTGTTACGATATAGGGCGCGCCCAGTTCGTTGATCGGAATCGCATGGGCCGCCGTCAGCGCTTGCAGCGCGGTGATGCCGGGAATCACCCGTGTTTCTGGCTGAGGGGTCAAACGTGCCGCGATTCGCAGCGAACTGTCATACAGCGACGGATCCCCCCAGATCAGCAGCGCCACATGGCGGGCCTTCGGGTGGGCTGCGATGACCTCCTGCCAGCGCAATGCAATCGCATCGTGCCATTCGTCCACTCCGCGTAAATAGCCATCATCGGCACGGCGTTTGGGAATGTCGAAATACGCGATTTGCGGAAGAGTATCCGCGACCTGAGCGATGATCTGCTCGCGCAGCCCTGCCAGATCGGCCTTGTTTTCGCCCTTGCGGGGGATCAGGATCAGGTCCGCCGAACGGATCGCCTGCGCCCCTTGAAATGTCACATGATCCGGGTTGCCGGTGCCAATACCGATCAGCGTCAGGTCAATCATTTTCGAACTCTGCCAGAGGTCCATACAGGATCAGGGCCGGGGCGGTGCCGATCTCGGTTTCCAACTGCTGCGACAAGGCACCGATGGTCGAGCGTTGCAGCTTTTGTTCGGGGCTCGAGACGGATTCGGCCATCAAAGCAGGTGTATCCAGCGAAAGGCCGTGGGAATGTAAGGCCCTGACCAAAAGGGGAAAGGTGCGCTTGCCCATAAACACGACGGTCGTAGCCTGTGGATCAGCCAGTGCTGCCAGGTTCAGATCTTCGGGCAGTTTGCCGCTGACATCGTGGCCGGTGACGAATTGCACGCGCCGCGCGGTCAGTCGCCGGGTCAGAGGAATGCCCGCCGCTGCCGCCGCCGCTACCGCCGAGGGGATGCCGGGGATGATTTCATAGTCGATCCCGGCCTCTTGCAGGGCCACCAGTTCTTCTTCAAGCCGGCCGAACATGCCGCCATCACCGGATTTCAACCGCACAACATGCTGACCGGTTTGTGCATATTCGACCAACAAGCGGCTGACGTGATCCTGCCTGGGCGAGGGGCGCCCGGCGCGTTTGCCGACACCAACCAGATCAGCATCCTCACGCGCGTGGCTCAGGATCGGGCCACTGCTGAGGTCATCAAACAGCACCGCATCGGCTTTCTGCATCCTGTCTACCGCCTTCAGTGTCAGCAATTCCGGGTCGCCGGGGCCTGAACCGATGAAGGACACAAAACCACTCATGCCGAGGCCTCGGCGATCAGATGAAAGAATGTCCCGGTGACATTGTTTCGCACCGATCCGGTTTGCGGGCCTTCCGCGCCTTCGGCGTCGAACACGCGCGCCAGCGGGGCGTCAGGCTGTTCGATGATCGAGGAATAGTGGAACTCATGCCCGCGTAGCGCTGTGCCTTCGGCAAATCCGGCCATTGGGGCCAATAATTCCGCCTTGCGATAACCCAGGTTGAACTTGCGCTTTTCATAGGAGGTCACAAGGCCCAGAAGGCCCGCCATTTCGTGCCGGGCACCCTCTTTGTCGATCAACGCCTGACCCAGCGCCATGTAGCCCCCGCATTCGCCATGCACAGGTCTTGTCTCGGCATGTTTGCGCAGCCCAGTCTGGAAGGTGTTGGCGGCGGCCAATGTGCCTGCGTGCAACTCGGGATACCCACCCGGCAGCCAGACCAGATCGGCATCCGGGGCAGGGGCTTCATTCGCCAGTGGTGAAAACGGTAGGATTTCTGCACCCGCCGTGCGCCAGCCTTCCAGCAAATGCGGATAGGTGAACGAAAACGCAGCATCCCGGGCCAGTGCGATCCGCTGCGCCGGAGGGCGCGGCAGCACGGCTGACGATGGCCTATCTGGGCTTGAGGAAGCCGCCCGCTTGATCGCCTCCAGATCGACATGTTCACGCAGGAACGCAGCATAGCCGACAATGGCGCTTTCCAGATCGGGATGTTCCACCGCCTGGATCAAACCTAAGTGCCGCTCGGGAAGTGTCAGGTCTCCGCGTCGTGGCAGAACGCCCAGAACCGGCAGGCCTGCACGTTCCATACCCAACCGGGTCAGACGCTCGTGGCGCGGGCTGGCGCAGCGGTTCAAAATTACCCCGGCAAAGGGCAGGTCGGGGTTGTACATCCGAAACCCCAGCGCCGTGGCTGCAGCTGATTGCGCCTGACCGCCGACATCCAGAACCAACACCACAGGCCAGCCCATACGCTGCGCGGTTTCCGCGCTAGAACCATGGCCAATCTCACCGGGTTTGGCGACACCGTCGAACAGACCCATCGATCCTTCGGCTACGACGATATCCGCGCCGTCAGCCTGTGCCGATATTGCGTTCAGCAGAGGATCGCCCATCGCCCAGCTGTCCAGATTGAACGAGGCGCGCCCAGCCGCCGCCCGGTGAAAGGCCGGGTCGATATAGTCAGGGCCGCTTTTGAATGGTTGGACGGTCAGGCCATCCTCGGCCAGCGCACGCAGCAGGCCCAGCATCACGGTGGTCTTGCCAGTCCCCGAAGACGGTGCCGAAATCAGAATGCCCGGAGGGTTAGTCATCACCATGGCTCCAGCTTGACCAAGGGCTGTCCGCGCTTTGCGGGCGATACCGGCGGTCGTAATCCTTAGAATACAGGCAGCTTTCGTCAAACCCTTCACCAGCCAGTGCTGGACCCACCATGATCAGCGCCGTGCGTGAGATGCTCTCGTCCAGCGCGTCTTTCAGCGTCGCCAGCGTCGCACGGATGATCCGCTCATCGGGCCAGCTGGCACGGTAGACCACGGCCACCGGGCATTCGGCGCCATAGGCCGGGGTCAGATCGGCGATAACAGTGTCCAGATTGCCGATCGACAGGTGGATGGCCAGCGTCGCCCCGGTACGCGCAAAATTCGCCAACGTCTCGCCCTCGGGCATCGACGATGCGCGTCCCGGTGTCCGGGTCAGGACCACTGATTGCGCAAGTCCGGGCAGGGTCAGTTCCGTGCCCAGTGATGCAGCCGCAGCGGCAAAAGACGGCACGCCGGGGGTCACGCTGACCGGGATGCCCAATTCCTTGAGGCGGCGGATTTGTTCACCCATCGCCGACCAGACCGACAGGTCGCCGGAATGCAGTCGCGCAACATCCAGACCGGCCTGATGTGCGGTCTCGATCTCGGCCATGATTTGATCCAGATCCATCGCCGCCGTGTTCACGATCTTGGCGTCGTCGGGGCAATGGTCCAGAATTTCCTCTGGCACCAGCGAACCCGCATATAGGCAAACCGGGCAAGCGGCGATGATATCGCGCCCCCGTAAGGTCAGCAGGTCGGCGGCACCCGGTCCGGCGCCAATGAAATGAACGGTCATGTCTGTCCTCCGATGGCGATGGCGCAGGTGGCCAGCCGGTCGTCTGAAATCTGTCTGGGTGAGATCAGCCGCGCACCAGTTCCGGCGGCGGCAAGGGCGGATGCTTCGGCGACGCTGCCGGTGCCATAGGTGGCGCGGCTGCGGGTCGAGCAGGTGAGGGTGCGCTGTCCGGCCAGATCGGGGGGGGCAATGAAATGCAAGGGCAGGGCAATGGCCGAGGCAAAATCTGTTAGTGCGGCGTGGCCTTCCTTGTCGGCTACCGTGGCAAGCGCGTCCACAGCGTGACCGGCACTCGCCTGATCATAGGCGGCGCGCAGGCTGTCCACTGTGGCGGCCGAGGAAAATCCGATGCCTGCGACGATCATAACGTGACGCTCCATTGCACCACCGGATAGGCCGATTTCCAACCGCGCCGTGGCCCCAGAGCTGAGGCCTGTGCCAATTCGATCCGCAGCAGCTCACCACCCAGCTTATCCTGCCACTGCGCCAGCAGCGCTTCGCTCTCCAGTGTCACCGCGTTGGCCACCAGCCGCGTGCCGGAGGGCAGGGTTGTATGCAGCCATTGCAACAGCTCACTGCTCAGCCCGCCGCCAATGAACACGACATCGGCTAGGGGCAGGCCGTTCAGCGCATCCGGGGCGGTGCCGTGCACCACCTGCAGCCGGTCCTGACCCAAAGCGTCGGCATTGCGGCGAATACGCTCGGCGCGGTCATCGCGGGGTTCGATCGTTGTGGCGCTGAGCGTTGGATCACACATCAGCCATTCGATGCTGATTGACCCGGTGCCACCGCCAATGTCCCACAGATGCTCGTCCCGCTGCGGGGCCAGCGCCGATAGGGTCAGCGCACGGATAGGGCGCTTGGTTATCTGCCCATCGGTCTCAAAAATCTCATCCGGTTTGCCAGAGGCGCGCGGAAAGGCCTGCCCGCCGCCAGCAACTTCGAGTCCGACGCAGACCGGGTGATCGAACCCACCCAGCAGCGCCTCGGTCAGCGAGACACTGCGCGCCCGTTCGCGCGGGCCACCCAGGGCCTCCATCACATGTAGGTGTGTGTCGGCAAAGCCGGTGTCAGTCAGATAGGTGGCAAGTTCCGTCACGGCCTTACCATCGCGCAACAGCAGAATCGCGCGCAGGCCGGGGGCCAGATGCGGGCGCAGCCGGGTCAGCGGGGCCGCGTGCAGACCAAATGTCTGCGTGCTTTCCAGCGGCCAGCCCAACCGCGCAGCGGCTAGCGAAAACGTCGATTGGCCGGGCAGGGCGGTCCATTCCCCGGCCTCGAAATTCCGCGCGATCACGGATCCGGCGCCGAACCAGAACGGATCGCCCGAGGCCAGAACCACGGTTGATCGCCCGCGAAAACCGGTCAGGATCGGCAGACCATCGGCAAAGGGCACAGGCCATTCCACCTGCTGGGCTCCGAAATCGGGAACCAAGGACAGGTGTCGCGGTGGCCCCATGATGATTTCAGCGCGTTCCAGCACTTGACGGCTTGCGGGGGGCAAGCCATCCAGTCCATCTTCGCCCAAACCCAAAACGGTCAGCCACGGAGCTTCAGACATGTCCAACCTCCTGATATTGGGCGGCACGACCGAGGCCAACGCGCTGGCAAAAGCCATTGCCGACTGGGGTATTCCCGCGACCTACTCCTATGCAGGACGCGTGGACAACCCGCGCCCGCAACCTCTGTCGGTGCGTATTGGCGGGTTCGGTGGGGCCGAAGGGCTGGTGAAATATATCCATGACCACAGCATAAGCCACGTGATCGACGCGACCCATCCTTTTGCCGCCGGGATGAGCCGTAACGCGATTGAGGCCTGCCATGAGGCACAGATTTCGCTGGCCGTGCTGACTCGGCCCGAGTGGACACCGCAGCCCGGCGACATGTGGCAGCGCGTCCCGGATATCGCCGCAGCCGTGGCAGCTTTGTCCGGCGACCCGCAGCGCGTGTTTCTTGCGGTCGGGCGCATGCATCTCGAAGATTTCGTCAGCCAGCCCCAGCACCATTACCTGTTGCGGCTGGTGGATGAACCCGATTTCCTGCCCTTGCCGAATTGCGAGGTTGTCGTGGCGCGCGGACCCTTTGCCGAGGCTGATGACCGGGCGTTGATGCAGCGCCACGGCACGCAGCTGGTGGTATCCAAGAACGCGGGCGGCGCCGGCGCGCGCGCCAAGCTGGACGCCGCGCGGGCTCTGGACATACCGGTGTTGATGATCGACCGTCCAGCCCTGCCGCAGCGGCTGGAACTGTCGAGCGTTCCGCAGGTTCTGGACTGGCTGGCTCATTCCGGGGTGAACCTCGGCGTATAGACGATCGGGTCACCGGCGCGTTCTATCACGCGGGTCAGCGATGAGCCGACGATGACAACGGTCTGCATATCGGCCATATCAGGCGTGGCCTCGACCAAGGTTGAAATCCGGATTGCCTCATCCGCCCGGCTGACAGCGCGGGCGAACAGGATCAGCCGCTCGGGTTCACATTCTTCGCGCAGGATTTCCAGCGTTTTGACAAAGCCTTCGGGGCGGGATTTCGAGCGGGGGTTGTAAAACGCCATCGCGAAATCCGCTTGCGCGGCCAGACGCAGGCGCTTCTCAATCAGAGGCCAAGGTTTGAGGTTGTCACTCAGGTTGATGGTGCAGAAATCATGCCCCAGCGGGGCACCAGCGCGGGCGGAGGCCGCAAGCATCGCAGTGATCCCGGGCAGCACCTCAACCGGTAGGTCGCGCCAGTCACGGGGGCCGTTTTCCAGCGCTTCGAACACCGCTGCTGCCATGGCAAATACGCCCGGATCGCCCGAGGATACGACCACTACACGCTTCCCTTCGGCCGCCATTTGCAACGCATGCTGAGAGCGGTCGATCTCAACCCGGTTGTCGCTGGCATGCAGAGTCAGGCCGGGGCGTTCGGCGATGCGCGCGACGTAAGGAATGTAGCCGACGACATCCGTCGCCTCAGCCAGCGCAGCGGTTACTTCGGGCGTCACCAAAGCCTCGTTTCCTGGCCCGAGTCCTGCGATCTTGACCCAACCGCTCATGGCCGCCGCCCTTGTCCGTGAACGATGATGATCGAGAAATACGGAGTGATCCCCTCGCAATTTTCCGACAATTTGCACACGCGTTGATTGGGCATCTGAGCGTATTCCACGATCCAAGCACGGTCATACAAACCGGCCGTCTTCAGGGCCCGCTTCACTTTGTCGATATTGCGCCCGATCTTCATCACTACCAGCGCGTCGGTTTGGGCCATTCGGTGGGCCAGATCGTCTTCGGGCAATGTGCCGACCAGCACGGTCAATACGTCGTCTCCCCAGGTGATGGGGTCGCCGGTTGCGGTCCACGCGCCGGACATACCGGTGATCGCAGGCACGACTTCAACTTCAGCTTCGCCGCGTAGTCGATTGTAAAGATGCATGAATGATCCGTAGAAGAACGGATCACCCTCGCACAGGACCACCACGTCTTCGCCCTGATCCGACAATGTCTTCAGATGCGCGGCACAATCTTCATAAAACGCCGAGAGCAGCTCATTGTACCGCGGATCACTCAATGGAATTTCTGTGGTCACGGGGTATTCCATCGGGAATTCCACCGCGCCTTCGGGGATCATGCCATTGACGATCTTGCGCGCCTGACCACTGCGACCCGGTTTGCGGAAAAAGGCCACGTGGCGGGCAGTGCGCAGTAGGCGGTCGGCCCGGACGCTCATCAGGTCCGGATCGCCGGGGCCGAGGCCGACACCGTATATCTTGCCCGCGTTCATTCGGCGCGGCTCGCGATGGCGTTGATGGTTGCGACTGTGATGGCACTGCCGCCGAGGCGGCCCTTGACGATGCAGGACGGCACTGGCTGCGCCTCCCACAGAGCGTCTTTAGATTCGACCGCACCGACAAAGCCCACCGGGCAGCCGATGATGGCCGCAGGGCGCGGGCAGTCGGGGTCTTCCAGCATGTTCAGCAGGTGGAACAGGGCGGTGGGCGCATTACCGATGGCCACCACGGCGCCTTGCAGATGCGGGCGCCACAACTCCAGCGCAGCGGCGGACCGGGTGTTGCTCATCTCGGCAGCCAGCAGACGCACACGTTCGTCGTGCAGGGTGCAGATCACCTCGTTATCGGCGGGCAGGCGGAACCGGGTCACACCCTCGCTGACCATGCGGGCGTCGCACAGGATCGGTGCTCCGTCTTCCAACGCGGCACGGGCTGAGCTCACAAAACCGGGTGAGAAATGCACGAACTCTTCCAGCCCCACCATACCTGCCGCGTGGATCATCCGGACGGCGACTTGTTCCTCATCGGCGTCGAACCGTGCCAGATCGGCCTCGGACCGGATGGTGGCAAAGCTTTGTTTGTAGATCGCCGCGCCGTCGGTTTCGTATTCATAGGGCATCAGGAGAAGTCCATGGTCATAAGTGTTTCGGGGCTTAACCCGCGCAGGTTTGGCTGATCTCCCGCGCGGCCTTGTTTGACAAGATCAAATCGACCATCGTGGCCGACCAGGGTGACATCAGCTGGTCCCATGCGCGCGCATCCTTTGGCACAGCCCGAGACATGCAAGTGGCCGGGAATACGCGAGGCAAGCGCGCGGGCGATATCGCGGGTCTCCACCTGCGCCTGCGGGCAGAGCGGGGCGCCGGGGCAGGCGTCAGTGGTCATCAGCGGGTCGGTGCCATCGGTGACGAACGCTGGGGCGGGTATCGCCGCCCCGCCTTCCATCAGGAACAGCCGCCAAGGGGTGACCCGCAGCGCAGAGGCACCGCAGGTCTCAATCAGCCCCGCAAGCCCGCGCGCTGGCAACTGACCGAACGCGGCTCCGTAAAACGCACCCAGTTCCACGATGCCCGGCTCAGGCAGAGCGCCAACATCACCCGGTGCGCTGCCTTGGCATTCTGACGGCAAATCCTGTGTCGCAACCACGCGGGCCATGCGCCGGGCCTCGGGCGTGTGGTGATCCGCGAACCATTCGGCCAGCGCGATCAGGTGGTCGATGGCGATTTTTTCGGTCACGCGACGCCCTGTTTCGGCCCCATCAGCGCGTAGGATCAGCCCCTCGGGGCCTGTCTCCAGCCGGATATCCGCGGAATCCCCGACCAACAGGCGATTTGGTCCGGTGTCGATGGCAAACCCAAACTTGGCTGGTAGCGACGGCAATTCGCCCAACCGGTCGATCAGTTCCTGCGTCAGTCGTGCGGTAAGATCGCCGGATTGGTAGAGCGGTGTCACCAGAATATTGCGCCGCACCTCGATACCCGGTTCCGCATCCAAAAGGTTCAGCGCAGCGAGTTCTTCCAGCAAAGGTTGGTGATCGGCCTCGGCCACACCGCGCAGTTGCAGATTGGCGCGGATGGTCAGGTCAATGGTGCCATTGCCGAACCGGTCGGCAAGTTCGCACAGGCCTAACATCTGCGCTGCCTCAAGGCGCGCCAGCCGCGGCCGAACCCGCACGACCAACCCGTCCCCCGACATCATCGGGCGATGGGCGCCGGGGCACCAGCCCTGAACGATCGGTGCACTCATCCCAACCCCTCCAGATCGGCTCGGATCGAGTTTCGGCGCGTGTTCCACAGGCCAGCCTCGAGCAGAGCACGGAACCGGTCCTGCATGGCCTGATGCGCCTGTGGGTTCTTCTCTTGCAGAAAGGCATCAACCTCGGCGTTACCCAGTGTGGCATCGTGGTAGATGTCAAATAGATGCGGTGCAACGGTTCCCGACAGATGGGCAAAGCTTGCCATATGATCCAGCGTTGCCGCGATCTCGGCGGCGCCGCGGAATCCGTGCCGTTGCATTCCTGCGATCCAGTCAGGATTAGCCGCGCGCGCGTGGACAACGCGGCTGATTTCCTCAGAGAGGGTTCGGGCGCGGGGGGTGTCTGGGTTGGTATTGTCCAGATGGTACAGCTGCGCAGTACCGCCAGTGACTTTCTTGGCGGCGGCAAAACCGGCCTCATGCGTGGCATAGTCATTGGCCAACAGCAGATCGGTTTCGGTCAGGTCCTGAAGGTGAACAAAGCTATCGGCGTGGGCAACGCGTTGGGTAATACCATCGACATCCCGTGCAATTTGCTCGCCCTCAAGCGCAAAGGAACTGGCATCCAGCCAAGCCTGACCGGCCTGTGTGCGCGCTTCGTCCGTATAGATTTCGGATAGCTGCGTCATGTTCAGGCCATAGCTGCCGGGGGCGGGGCCATAGACACGGGCGGCCGGTGCCTGCCCGGCATATGGGTTCCAGTCTGCTGCCTCGTCCCGTTCACACAATGCTCGCACTGCCTGGCCATACAGCGCAGAAAGCGTCGGGAATACATCGCGGAACAGGCCCGAGACACGCAAGGTCACGTCTAGCCGTGGACGGCTGAGATCAGTGATTGGCAGCACCTCGATACCGGAAACCCGCTCCGACCCCTTGTCCCAAACCGGTTTCACACCCAGCAGGTGAAGCGCCATGGCGAATTCTTCACCCGCAGTGCGCATCGTGGCCGAGCCCCAGAGGTCGACAATCAGCCCCTTGGGGTAATCGCCTTCTTCCTGCAGATGCCGCCGCACTAGTTCCTCGGCCAGTTTGACACCTTGGGTATAGGCCGCGCGTGTTGGAACCGAACGCGGATCGGTGGTGTAAAGATTTCGCCCTGTCGGCAGCACGTCCGAGCGCCCGCGATAGGGTGAGCCAGACGGGCCAGCCTCGATCCGTTTCCCGGCCAGTGCGTCCAAAAGTGATTGACGTTCCGCATGCGCCGAAGGCGTGGCATCAAAATTGCCGGTCACTTCGGGGACGCGGCCAAAGACGTGCAAGCCGTCGCCGAACTGGCTTTCTTTGATGTCGCAGACAAATCGGTCGATACGGGTGATCGCTTCGGCGGTACAGGTTGCCTGATTCAGACCCAGATCGCTTTCCAGACCAATGGCCTGCGCCTCATCCCGTATGTCTTCTTGTAGTCGGTCGCGGCGTTTGGGGTCCAGCCCGTCGGCGTTCGAGAATTCGTCCAGCAGGGATTCCAGCCGCACCATACGGTCCGGCGTGTCGCTTGTGCGCATCGGGGGCGGGATATGGCCCAGCGTGACAGCCCCGATCCGGCGTTTGGCCTGTGCGGCCTCGCCGGGGTCATTCACGATAAAGGGGTAGATCACCGGCAGATCGCGGACCAACGCCTCGGGCCAGCAATTTGCCGACAGAGCAACGGATTTACCAGGCAACCACTCCAGCGTGCCATGCGCGCCGATATGGATCAGCGCGTCCGCGCCATGCCCCTTACGCAGCCAGAGATAGAAGGCAACATAGCTGTGGCGCGGGGTGCGCGAAAGATCGTGATAGTCGTCATCGCGCAGCTCGGGCGTGCCGCGTTCCGGTTGCAGCGCGATCAGTGTCTTGCCCCGGTTCAAGGCGGTAAAGTGGAACGCACCATCGGCAAAAACCGGGTCGTCCTCAGGCTTGCCCCAAATGGATTGCAGATCCGTTTGCAACTGTTCCGGCAAGTCTGCCAGCGCGGTCTGATAGGCCGCGAGCGGCCAAGCCAGTCGCGCATCCAAAAGCGTCTCGGCTATCGGTTCGCCGGGTGCTGTATCATAGCCTTCAGCCTGCAGATCGGACAGCATCGCCTCGGCCGAGGCCAACGCATCCAGGCCAACCGCATGGGCCATCTGCCAGTCCTTGCCGGGATAAGTCGACAGCACCAACGCTGGAACCTGATCTGGCTTGGGTTTGTCGCTTAGGCGCAGCCAGCCGTCCACCCGGTCTATGATCGCCTCAACCCGTTCCGGCTCGGGGCGGTGGGCAAAACGGGAATATTCCAGATACGGGTCGCGCTTGCCCGGTTCCTTGAACGAAGCGATGCCCGCCGAAATGCGGCCATCCACCTCGGGCAGGACCACATGCATTGCGAGGTCGGCGGGGGACAGCCCGCGTTCCGCATCGACCCAAGCCTTGCGGCGTGCGGTGGACAAGGCGACCTGAAATACCGGCACATTGGCGGCGTCCAGCGGGGACGTTCCCGAGGCGCCTTTGCCCGAAAAGGAGGTGGCGTTGATGATTGCCGAGGGGGCCAGCGCTACGACCTGTTCGCGCAGCCAGTCAGCGGCGGTAGGGGCTTTGAGCGACGGCGCAAATAGGCCAACAGCCTGAAACCCACGCGCACGCAGACGGTGGATCAGGGCCGCGACCGGGGCAGTGTCTGCCGAGGTCAGATAGGCGCGATAGAAGGTCACGAGGATGCGCTTGGCATCACCGGCGAATGCGATATCCGCCGGGATCACACCGCGATCCGGACACCATACGCCACATTCCGGGATCGTCTTGGCTCCCATCACCGGGCCAGAATAAAGCCCCGCGGCCAGTGCCATTTGCGCCAGCGCAGCCTGCGCTGCGACCTCACCGCCTGTGTCGCAAAGATGCGCCAGCCGCCGCAGGGTTGAAACAGGCAGGGTAGAATAGTCATCCAGGCGCGTATCTTCACGTCCATCCGCCGGCAGGACTGCCACAGCGATGCCTTTGGCGTGGGCCAGTGCCAGAACCTGCTGCAATCCGTAGGACCAGTAGGGCACGCCACCGATCAGGCGGATCAGAATGCCTTTGGCGCCCTCCAGCGTCTGCTCGACATAGGTGTCGACAGAAAGCGGGTGCTTCAGCGCCGTTAGATTGGCCAGCCGCAGGGTCGGCATCCGACCTTCGGGTCCACCCCCACGATGCCAGCCTGCCGCGAAAGCGCCAAGGTCACTGTCGGAAAAGGACAGCACCACCAGATCCGCCGGGCTCTGGCCCAGATCGGTCGGGGTCTCCGTTTCCTCTAACCCGTGGCTTTCGCGGAAGACGACGTGCATGGTTTACTCGGCAGCCTCGGTCACACCCACGAGGATTTCGCGGATTTCAGCCTCTTTGATGTCGTCATGCTCGGCGATGACCACCAGACGCGAGCGACGCTCTTCACCTGGCTCCCACGGGCGGTCGTACTGATGACGCACACGGGCCCCGACTGCCTGCACCAAAAGGCGCATGGGTTTGCCGGTAACAGCGGCATAGCCTTTGACCCGCAGGATGTTCAGTTCATTCGCCAGACGTTCGATATTGGCGACCAGCTGGGCCGGATCGGTCTGTTCCGGCAGCTCGACAATGATGCTTTCGAAATCATCATGCTCGTGATCGTGGTGGCCATCGTGATGGCTGGGACGTGCCTCCATGTCATCTTCGGCAGCGGCCTCAAGCCCCAGCACAACACGTACATCCACAGCGCCTTCGGCCACTTCGACCACGGGCAGCGGGCGCGGAGCCTCTGCCGCGATGATTTCCTTGGCCTTGGCGACCCCCTCGGGGCCAGCAAGATCAGGCTTGGTCAGCAGAATGATGTCGGCGCAGGAGATCTGGTCCTCGAACACCTCGGATAGCGGCGTTTCGTGATCAATCGAGTCATCGGCCAGGCGCTGGGCATCCACCGCAGCGACATTCGGGGCAAAGCGACCGGCGGCCACAGCTTCGGCATCGGCCAGAGCAATTACGCCATCCACGGTGATTTTCGAGCGGATATCCGGCCAGTCGAACGCTTTCAGCAGCGGCTTGGGCAGGGCCAAGCCAGAGGTTTCGATCAGAATGTGATCGGGGCGCGGCTCCAGCGCCATCAGCGCCTCGATGGTCGGGATGAAATCATCTGCCACGGTGCAGCAGATGCATCCATTGGCCAATTCCATGATGTTTTCCGCCGGGCAATCGGGGATCGCGCAGGATTTGAGGATATCGCCATCGACGCCAACATCTCCAAACTCGTTGACCACAATGGCCAGGCGCTTGCCCTGCGGGTTCTGCATCAGATGACGCACTAGCGTGGTCTTTCCCGAGCCCAGAAAGCCAGTGATCACAGTGACGGGCAGTTTTTCGAGATTGCTCATATCTAAGCTCCAATCGGGGGAATGCGGGCCGCACAGTTTTTGCGGAAATGTTCAGGACGTTCGCGCCATTTAACGAGGCCATCTTGGGTCGCGAGATATTTGGTCGCACCTTCAACAATGGTCTCGACATGATCGGTTTCATCGAGATGCTCATAGACAAAGGTCCAACGTTCGGGTCCGCCACGCAGCACAATCGAGCAGCCCTGATCGCAATTTGAAAGGCATTCTACTGCCTTCAAAGTGACGCCATCAGGAAGTTCTGCCTGCTCCAACGCCTTGTGCAACAACGCCCCAGGACGATCTGCATCATTCTCGACGGGCAGGCCGCGGCGGCAGGTCGTGCACACCAGCAGTTCAACAGGTGTGGTCTCGGTCATGTCTCTCATCCCCCCAAATCCTCTTCGCGGGGGACGGGGTTTCATGCGGGCCACGTATTGCGACATGGGCCCGACACCGGATCACCCCGTCCGGTTTCAACTTCGGATGTTGGCAGGTCTCCCGGCTTGCGGATGTCAGAGGCTGGCCTCTGGCAGATGTCCCGCCTTCCCGGCCTGTCTGGCCAGTGGCTTTGGGCACCCTCTCCGGTCACGGTCGCGGGGGCGGCTGCGTTTGACGGATGACCGCTGACGCATTCCCTTTTCATCTGCATGTGCAGACACCAACGGATGGGACATGCGGCACGGGCAGGGGGCTTGTCAAGCGCGGCAGACGCACGGAAATCATCGAGAATGGAAAAGCGACCTGCCAATGCCTGTCAGCGGCATGTTTGGTCAGTCAGATGCAAAATGACGGCAGGCGAGTTTGGGCTTTGCGCCTCGAAGATATCCAGACGAAAGGATTCGCGGGCCCGTTACTTCAAAGGGCATATCGCGTGGATTCGATAGAGCGGTCAAATTTACCGGCCGAGCCAGTGAGTTCACCGCCTTCTGATCAATCCGGTGTCAAGCTTCACTCAGCAGAGCACTGCCGTAGCGAGACGGCATGTCGCAGGCTCGAAAAGCCGAATGCGAAGCAACTGTTTGAAAGTATTGGAGGCGAGTACCGGAATCGAACCGGTGTACACGGATTTGCAATCCGCTGCGTCACCACTCCGCCAACTCGCCTTTTCAAGTAATATCAAATACTTGCCGTGGTGTGACAGGCGTTTTAGCAGCTTTAATCCGGGGCGTCCAGTGGGTTCGGTCTAAATTTGAGGAACTGAAAATTGGATCACCCATTCGGATCACTCTAAAATCTTCACGACAGACGAAAGTTTCCGCTTGCGGGCCGTTGCTGGTTTGCCCGGGATGTGGCACAAACCCATCAACCTTGGGAAATGAATGAGCGATCCAATGACAGATTTCGCAGCCCGCCGCCGCACCATGGTCGATACGCAGGTCCGGCCTTCGGACGTTACCAAGTTCCCGATCATTGATGCCATGCTGTCCGTCAAGCGCGAGAATTTTGTGCCAGACGCGCAACGCGAAGCCGCCTATGTCGAGGGTTTGATAGAACTTGAGGCTGGACGCTACATTCTGGAACCGAGAACACTGGCCAAGATGTTGGATGTGCTGAACATTACCAATGATGAGGTTGTTCTGGATATTGCTCCGGCGCTGGGATATTCGACGGCTGTTGCAGCCCGTATGGCGCAGTTGGTCGTAGCGGTGGAAGCGGATGAAGCGCTAGCTGCCGAAGCGCAAACGCTGCTGATGGAGGCTGACGCGGATAATGTGGTTGTTCACGTGGGGCCGCTGGATGAGGGCGCTGCCGAGCATGGGCCTTATGACGTGGTCATGATCCAGGGCGGTGTAGAAGAGGTTCCGTCTGCATTGATTGACCAGCTTAAGGATCATGGGCGTATCGCCTGCCTGTTCATGGAAGGTGATCTTGGGACCGTCCGTATAGGCCACAAATCAGGCGATCGCGTTACCTGGCGCCAGGCATTCAACGCAAGTGCACCAGTTCTGAAGGCTTTCTCGGCCGAGAGTGCATTTTCGCTATAGTCGGCGGGCAGATATATCTGCTGCCTTGATTAGTTCAACACAAAGACGCAAACTGGCCTGAGGGCTGCGTTATTTTGATTTGAGAGGATTTCGCCATGCGTTTTGCAGCAGGAGGAAAGCTGGTCAGGACTCTGGCAGTGACTGCAGGTATTGCTTTGGGCACGTTGCCTGGACGGGCGGTTTGGGCCGACAACCTGACCGACGCGTTCATCGGAGCATATAATACTAGTGGTTTGCTGGAACAGAACCGGGCGTTGCTGCGGGCTGCGGACGAGGATGTGGCGATCGCGCTATCGGCTTTGCGCCCTATTATCAACTGGACCGTCGCGGTTAGCCAAGACTATACGCGCAGCAGAAACAGTGGTGTTACGAACAGTGTAGATCCTTCGAACTTCTTCTCGGGCCTGACGCTGAGCCAGCTGTTGTATGATGGCGGAGCCTCGATTCTAGGCAAGCAATCAGCGCAGGAAACGGTGCTGTCGACCCGGCAGGCGCTGATCGATATCGAACAGCAGGTCCTGTTCCGCGCGGCGACCGCTTACCTGAGTGTTCTGCTGCAGGAAGAGACCGTATCGATTCGTCAAAACAACGTTGAACTGTCCGCAGAAGAGCTTCGCGCCTCGCAGGATCGTTTCGAAGTTGGGGAAGTTACCCGCACAGACGTCGCATTGTCTCAGGCTCAGCTTGCAAGCTCGCAGGCCGATCTGGCGAATGCGCGCGGCGATCTGAGCACTGCTCAGGCGGAATATGTGAACGCAGTCGGCAAACTGCCGGGCCGTACTGCTGGTCAGCCCAGCCTGCCAAACTTGCCCCGCTCCGAGACCGAGGCTGTCAGCCTGGCCCAACGCAATCACCCGTCCATTCTGTCCGCACAGCACCAAGTGCGGGCTTTTGATCTGGTCGTTCAGCAGCAGCGCGCGGGCCTGGGTCCGAATGTCAGCCTGAACGCTGATGCGGGCGTCACCGAGAGCTATGATGACGACGATTATGTGAATGATGCGAGTATCTCGCTGAACTTCAGCCAGCCGATCTATGCGGGTGGTCGACTCGCGGCAAGCGTGCGCCGCGCAATGGCATCGCGGGACGCGTCGCGTGCCAATCTGCTGAATGTTCAAAAGAACATTACGCAGGGCGTGTCTGATGCCTATGTCCGGTTCCAAACTGCAAGCGCAAGCCTGAGGGCCTCTTCGGAACGTGTACGCGCCTCGGAAGTTGCGTTTGATGGTATCCGCGAAGAGGCAACTTTGGGTGCGCGGACCACTCTGGACGTGCTGGCTGCTCAGCAGGATTTGCTGGACGCGCAGCTTGCCGAAATTGCTTCCAGAACCGAGCGATCTCTGGCGGCTTATCAGTTGCTGCAGGCCCAAGGTTTGCTCACGGCCGAGCGTCTGGGCCTGGCGGTTCAGATTTACGATCCGACCCTTTACTATAATCTGGTGAAGAAAGCCCCCGCGCAGGTCAGCAAGCAGAGCAAAGATCTGGATCGGGTCCTGAAAGCACTGCGTCGGGACTAAACACCCAATACTGCCTGTTGTGAGGTCTGCATTGTTTGGCTACACTCGGACCTGAGGTTAGAGCGGTAGAAAACAATGACAGACAATGTCGTGAACTCCGGGATCGAAGACGTACTGTCATCGGTCAAGCGGCTGGTCAGCGAAGAAGGTCGAAAAGTTCCCGATCTGGTGCGTTCCAAGTCAGAGCGAAAGCCAGGGCGGCTTGTTCTGACTGATGCGCTCAGGGTTGGCGAGCAAACAGGTGTCGAGACGCAGCCTTTCAAGCTGGATGCTGAGTACAGCGCTGAAAAATCGGTGAAACCGATGCTTTTGCGCGCCTGCGATGTTGTTGCGGGTGATGAAGCGGAGTCGGCTACAGAGCATTCACCTGATCCAGTTGCGGAAGAGGGCATAGCCAAAAGTCTAAGTGCCAAAATTGAGGCGCTGGAAGCCGCGATCGCCAGGACCGAAGATCAGTGGGAGCCCGACGGTGACAGCGTAGATGCCTATTCAGGAACGCCAAATCAACCGTTGGAATGGCAACCCCAAGACGAAGCCCCAGATGCAGAGACTGAGACTGTTGAAAAGGCAGTGTTTGTACGGGACCCAGAGGTATCGGCTGCCGCGGATACAACAGGTTCAGAAGCAGATGCTGCCATGTCCCGGCTTGATGACGATGGCTTGCGCTCTTTGATTGCGCAGGTTGTTCGTGAAGAACTGCAGGGCGTACTGGGTGAACGCATTACGCGGAACGTTCGAAAAATGGTTCGCCGCGAAATCTACCGTGCGTTGGCCGAGCAAAAAGCCGAGTAAAAGTCAGCCTTTAATCGGCGTTTCAGCCAGTTCCAGCAAGCGGTCCAGATCCATATGTCTTTCCAGATGGTCGGCCAGACGATCAAGCGTATCTTCGACACCGTCCTCATAGTGCAGGGTGGAAGAGACTCCCAAAAGCTGTAGGTAGTCGGCCCGAAATTGATCGGATGAGAATATACCGTGTAGGTAGCTTCCGCGTATCCGGCCAGTCCGATCAGCTGCGCCTTCTGGGCGGCCCTCGACCTCCAGCCAGGCGCGGGTGCAATCGTTGCCTTCGGTGCGGCCCATATGGATCTCATATCCGGTCAGCGGTTGGTGCCCCGGCAGGGCGCGTGCAGTCCGCAGGGTCACCTTTTTCTCGCCGACCATAACGGTATCCACATCCAACAGCCCCAATCCATCGACTGTACCTGGCCGCCCGTCCACACCATCGGGATCAGCAATGGTGTTACCTAGCATTTGGTAGCCACCGCATAATCCCAACACGTGACCGCCACGTCGCACATGGGCATAAAGGTCGATATCCCAGCCCTGCGCACGAAAATAAGCCAAATCGCCAATGGTTGATTTGCTTCCGGGAAGCAGGACCAGATCGGCGTCGCCGGGCAGCGCGCGGCCAGCGGGCACGATCTCGACCGTGATGCCAGGCTCTGCCGATAGCGGATCAAGATCATCAAAATTGGCCATCCGTTCCAACTGAGGTACTGCAACCTTACAGGAACCGCCACTGTGGGACCGGATATCCATCATATCTTCGGCTGGCAGCTTCCAGGCATCGTCGAACCAAGGCACAACACCGATACAGGCCCAGCCTGTTCGAGCGGCGATGTCATCGCGACCTTCGTCGAATAGGGATACATCGCCCTTAAAGCGATTGATGGCAAAGCCTCGGATCATTGCCAGATCGCCAGCATCCAGCACGGCCTGAGTCCCGACGATCTGAGCAATTACCCCACCTCGGTGAATATCGCCGACAAGTACGACCGGCACACCCGCGGCGCAGGCGAAGCCCATATTGGCAATATCACCCTGACGCAGGTTGGTCTCGGCCGGGCTTCCGGCCCCTTCAACCAACACCAGATCAGCGTCGGTGCAGAGCCGGTCAAAACTCTGGCGCGCGGCTGTCATCAGCTTGGATTTATCCTTGCGGTAATCGCCAGCCTGCATCGTTCCGGCGCGTTTGCCCTGAATGATGATCTGCGCGCCTGTATCTGTTTCAGGCTTCAAAAGGACCGGGTTCATATCCGTATGTGTGGCGCGTCGTGCCGCCAACGCCTGTAGGGCTTGCGCGCGCCCGATCTCGCCACCATTTTCGGTTACTGCGGCGTTATTCGACATGTTCTGCGGTTTGAACGGCGCAACCCGCAGGCCTCGGCGCGTATAGGCGCGTGCCAATCCGGCCACCAGAACCGATTTTCCAACATTGCTGCCTGTGCCCTGAATCATGATGGCGCGAACCATGCCGAGTCTCCTGTAAGCTAACGCGCAGATGACCTGATTTAACGGTGAAGGGAAAGCCCCGGATGACGTGGCATTGTCATCATTTTTCAGTCATCGGGTGAGGGCGCAGTTTCGCACCGGAATTCATATTCGGGGTCTATGCAACAAAAAAACACGCCTCCATCAATAGGAGGCGCGTTTTTTCAAACAGACTCGTGTCTGTGATCAGGCGGCTTCGGCCTGTTGGGCGGCGTTGCGGCGCTCGCTTTCTTCGCGCGAAAGAGCGACCGAAGTACGCACACCGCGACCAACGAAATCCATCAATCCGCTGACAACCCGTTCATTTGGGTCGATACCCGCGCAAGACAGCACTTCGCGCCCATCGCGCGAGCGTGCCCAGCGGGCGATCTGTTCTGGGCCATTGCCATACTTTTTGTCGTCGGCGATAGCATCATCCAGCGCAGCCAAAACGACGGCTGCGAAAAGTTTACGAGCACGGTTGCCTTGCTCATTGTTAAAGGCGGTGCCGTCAACGAAATCTCTCATCTCGTCTTCCTTGTTGTTCTTGCTCTTGCATTTTCGGCGTGACGGTTCTTATGACCTATTAAGTGCGATTCGGATACACCTAATGTGCATAGTTGCGTTGCGTCACGCGCATAGCTTGCTGCGGCTGCAGCACAAGGTGTCGTTGTCTTGTCAGGTGCGGCCACGCCAGATATAGGGTGCGCGACTGACGCATCAACCGTTTGTGAAGGATTTATGTAATGCCCAAGATAAATGGGAACGAAATTCGCCCCGGCAATGTGCTTGAGCATAACGATGGGCTATGGGCCGCTGTCAAAGTTGATCATGTAAAGCCCGGTAAAGGCGGGGCTTTTGCACAGGTCGAACTGCGCAATCTGCGCAATGGTTCCAAACTGAACGAACGTTTCCGCTCAGCTGACAAGGTCGAGCGGGTTCGCCTGGAACAGAAAGACCAGCAGTTTCTATACGAATCCGACGGCATGTTGGTGTTCATGGATTCCGAGACCTATGAGCAGATCGAACTGTCCGCTGATCTGTTGGGTGATCGCCGCCCGTTTCTGCAGGACGGCATGACTATCGTCGTAGAATTTTACGAAAGTGAGGCACTGAACGCCAAACTGCCACAGAAAGTGACGTGCAAGATCGTCGAGACCGAGCCTGTGGTCAAAGGTCAGACCGCTGCGAACTCGTTCAAACCGGCCGTTCTGGACAATGGTGTAAAAGTCATGGTGCCACCGTTTGTGGGCCAAGATGAAATGATCGTGGTGAATACTGAAACCATGGACTATTCGGAACGCGCGTAACTGCACTTCTGCTTTAAGACACCGAGAACCGCGACAGCCCGCGCTGCGCGGTTCTTTCTATTTTTAGTCTTTGACGCGTCGGTATTTTTCTGGGTTCGGGCCAAATAGTTCGAGCATCAGTTCGAATTTGATCCGGTTTGCGCTGACCTGGCGATAATAGGCGATCAGAAAGGCCGTGGGGCCTTGAATACGGCTGAGCCCACTGGTGGCGGCAACAACTGTGCCTACATCGGTTCTGCCCTGAAGGACAAGCCAGCCACCCAGCATCAGAACGCCAACCGTCCCGGCGCCGTTGATCACGCTTAGAAGGAATTTGGCCGAGAGCTTCCAGATGAACATCTTTCGGCGAGTTTCGTAGATTTTGTCGAATTCCGCTTCGATCTCGTGCGCGGCCGCGTCAATCTTTTCTGCTGTCAAACTGTCGGTGGCGCGGCGCAGGATACGAACGCGTTCGGCGACAAAGACGTTCACTTTGCGTTGCGAAACCAGAACGATGATGATCTGCGGCGCGACCATCGAAAAAGCGATCAAACCCAACCCCGGCTGTGTAGACGAGATATAGCCAATCACGCTGATCAGAGTGCCGATTTGGACCACCGGGTCGGAAAAGGCACCGCCTGCGAATTTACCCAGCTCTTCTGCTTCGGCAGAAATGGCGGTAGTCATGGTCCCCTTGCGCATGGTCTCGCCGGTTTCATCCAGATCGGCGGACCGGACCAGCAGCCTTTGCCGGATCAGGCGGATCATATCCTCGCCCAGTGTTCCCGCCCGATAGCCGAGCAGCCATTTCAGCCCCAGGCTCAGCAAGATAACCACCATCATGCCCGCACCAAGCAGGATCATCCGGTCCACAGATACATCGTCCGAGGTCAGGTGGTTGATGATATCGCGCTGAAACTCCAGCGGGACCGCTGCCAGAGCGGCAACCGCAATAGACAGGATGATAAGGATGATCTGCCGGGCGGAACTGGCACGCCAAATTGCTTTATACAGACGAAACATCAACTCACCCGGATCACTGAACCAAACCTAGTTTGGCAGCCTGTGCTGGGCGGATCAAATGGTTCCGGGGCTGGCGGGGCCATGGCCAGGCTGTATTCGAGAAATTTCATTCCGTCAGGCGCACGGTCGCGTCGCCCGCCTGCATATCGCTCTTGGCCCTGTCGAGCCTGAGATATGCGATCCCCTGGCCATCCGCTTGGGTAAACAGGCGCCCCACGGATTTCCCGTCAGCAGTTATTTCGGTTCCGACAGGCGTGGTGCCTGCGACAAGTACCGTGCGCAGCCCTTTACGCAGCTCGGTCTTGTGTTTCATGCGCGCGGTCACTTCCTGACCGACATAACACCCTTTTTTGAAATCAACGCCGTTCAGCAACTCGAACCCTGATTCCAGAATATAACTATCTTCGATCAGTTCGATTCCGGTTTCGGGAATGCAATGGAGCACGCGGATCGCGTTCCAATCGGTTCCGTCCTCGCCTTCCTCATCTTCGGTATATGCGCGCCAGCCCATATCTGAATGGCGCGGATCGGGCAGGGCCCCATCGGGTGCCAGGCCAGTGCCGCGTTGCAGATTCAGGCCGCTGGCTTCGATCGTTAGGTCGGCGCGCAGCTTGTACATGCTCAGACGTTTGATCAACCCGTCGGCAATAACCTCGGCGACGTCCAGCAAGATATCGTCGCCCTCGCGTTTCAGAAAGAAATCGGCCAGATACTTGCCTTGTGGTGTCAGCAGCGCCGTATAGACCAGACCCCGATCAAGCCCGGCAATGTCATTGGTCACCAGCCCCTGCAAGAAGCTGTCAACGTCGGCACCGGTTAGGCGCAGAATGCGGCGATTGGGCATGGCAGAGTCCTCGTCTTTTCCATGGTGCTCGTGATATATGAGAAGTCGCTCATAAGACCAGAGGATATCCGACGTGCCGGCACCGATCAGTATTGTAATTCCAACCCTGAACGCGGCCGAAACCTTGCCTGCTACACTTGGAGCGCTGATGGAGGGGCTGCGCGCAGGGTTGATCCACGAATTGATTGTGACGGACGCAGGCTCTACCGACAAAACCCATGAAATCGCAGAGAATGCTGGGGCCAGGATCGTGACCGGAGAAGCCTCGCGCGGGGGGCAGCTGCGCCGTGGCTGTGCAGCCGCCAAAGCCGATTGGCTGTTGGTACTTCATGCGGATACGGTTTTGCAGGACGGGTGGAGCAATGTTGTGCGGGATCATCTGCCCTCCGGGCGACCTGCGGCGTTCAGACTGGCCTTTGTGGCCGCGGGCTTTGCGCCATCCTGGGTTGCCGGATGGGCCAATCTTCGTAGCCGGATCTTTGGGTTGCCCTATGGTGACCAGGGCTTGCTAGTCCGGCGTTCTGAATATCAAGATGCAGGCGGTTTCCCGGAACAGCCCTTGATGGAAGACGTGGCGCTTGCCAAAGAGTTGCGCCGCATCACGCTGTTGTCCGCCCGCGCCTTTACGAGCGCGGACCGGTATGAACGGGCGGGGTGGTTGCGTCGTGGTGGTCGGAATCTGTGGACTCTGACCCGCTATCTTCTGGGCGCTGATCCCGAGCGGTTGGCGCGGGCGTACCGGCAGTAAGCGTCGTTCTGAGTTCGACAATGGATTTGCCCAGCCGGAACGGGGCGGCGAAACTGACAAGGCACAGTGCAATGATCTGAAGCACCAGAATATGCCCGTTTTCTCGCAAATACTCCCATTCATCCTTAAGCTTGCCGACCTGAGTGACAAGGTCATCGTAACTTTGGGCCAAGATCAAATAGTCGCCTGCGATTGCGGGAACTTTCCTGCGCAGATTGTCGATAGCTTCCTGTGTCGGGTCATCCAGCGTTGTGAACACCAGAAACTGGTCGACGTCGAATGAGTGCACTTTCGATGTCATCGCGCGCATGTCATCGCGCTCTTCCTGGGCCTGCCGTCCAAACAGGAATTGTAGCCCCCTCAGAGGGGCGACTTCGTTTGTTACGGCAATAAACAAGGGCAGGTCAGCGTTGCTTGCGGTTGAGGCTGACAGGAACTCAACTTTTTCGCACAGCGCTCCGATATCCTTGTCATAGGCCGGGTCGCAGAACCGCAATCGAAACCGCGCGGCGTCGCGGTCAAAGGCAAGCGTTGCGGCATAGGCAACGTCAATCTGCCGGTCCAGACGGGAACTGTCCGCTGTATAAAGCCCGGCCATCACCGCAACCAATGCGCCGACCCCGCCCAGAACCACCCAGACCAGATCAGCCAGTTTCCATGCGCGATGCCCGGCTGGTTTACGAAACAGGAATGCTGTGCCAACTGTGCCGATCAGAAAAAACAGAATCAGCAGCGGCAGCTGGTTTTCGGTAATAAATGTCATGGAAACAAAGTGACCAACCGCCGGTCAAGTGGCAACACTCCTCACGGGCAGTTGTAGTTTTGGAACAATCCGAAGCTATGAGCCCGAACTTTGGCCGAATTTCCTAAACAGCTTGGTGCGATCAAAGGCCTGTTCCAGTTCGACCGTGCGATCTTTGACCGAATCCCAAAGCCGTTCCTGAACTTCGGCTATGGCGCATTCCATCAGGGTCAGTATCGCAGCCATCGAATCCCAGGCAGAAGGCACCGAGATGCGCGCCGCGAATGTGTGTTTGGCCAGCCGGTGGATTGGCGAGCGCCACTGATCGGTCAACAGCACGATTTCGGCCCCGCGCTCGTGGCAGAGCTGACCAATCAGCAGGCTCGCATTCTCATAGCGCCGGACATCCAGCGCGATCAGCACATCCCCTTGACGCACGTCCAACAGATCATGGGTCCAGGATGCGGCGACCGGCAACAGGCGGACATCCGGTCGGATCATTTGCAGGTGCAGATACAGGTATTGCGCCAGTGTTCCGGTAATGCGGCCACCGGTGATGAAAATACGCCGGTTCTGATCGCTCAACAGGCTGCAGAAGCTATCGAATTCGTCGGGGTCGATCTCGTCGATTGTGCGCTTCTGGTTGGCCAGAGAACGCTGGGAATAGCGGTTGAGGATATGTTCTTCGGGCAGGTCATTCTGCCAGACATCACGTTTGGCTACTGGCCCCGAGATCATTTCTTTGACCTCACCACGCAGCGCGGCCTGAAATTGAGGATATCCGTCAAAACCGGTCTTTTGCAGCATCCGTGCAACCGTAGTGGTCGAGACTGAGGCGGTACTGGCCAATTCGGTAATACTACCCAGCCCGGCCATCGGGTAATCATCCAGTAGAACGCTGACCAGTTGCCGTTCAGACGGGGTCATCTTGTCCCGATGGGCCAGAAGCCTGTCTGTCACCCGCACTGGCGTGTCCTCCTATTATGCGACCAGACCATAATGTGAATAATTTTTCAGCAAGATCAAGCTTGGAAAAATTTATACAGAAAAAATATTGACAGGATGATGCGGTCTGTGGAAATTTTTCCACAATGTCTCATTTTGGAATCGCAGGACGGTAGATTGGACTTCGGCAAAGTTGTTCATACGGATTTGGCGGGCAATGCGCCTGTGGTCGTGCTGGTGTGCGAACATGCGTCTAATCGTATCCCGGCTTTTCTGGGCGATATGGGGCTAAGCGCTGAAGCACGCGAAAGTCATATTGCCTGGGATCCAGGCGCACTGGTCGTGGCGCAGGCTATGGCCAAACGCATGTCAGCACCTTTGGTCCATGGCGGGGTGTCTCGGCTGGTCTATGACTGCAATCGCCCGCCCGAGGCGGCGGGTGCAATGCCGATCCGCAGCGAGGATTACGAAATCCCGGCGAACATCAACATGTCGCCCGAGCAGCGAGTGGCCAGAATCGAAAACGTGTATCAGCCGTTTTGCGCCGCTTTGTCGGATTTGATCGATCAGCACAGCGCTTCACTTAGGCTGATGGTGACAATCCACAGTTTCACACCGATCTATCTGGGGCAGAAACGGCAGGTCGAACTGGGTATTCTGCACGGTGTGGACAACCAGTTTGCCACAGCGATGATGGCTGACGAAGCTATCGGCAGCCCTTTTATCATCAGGCTGAATGAGCCTTATTCTGCGGCGGATGGAGTAGCTCATACACTGGATACCCAGGCGCTGCCCCACCGCTTGCTGAACGTGATGATCGAGATCCGCAATGACTTGATCCGCACGCCTAAGCAGCAGGCAGAGATGGCCGATTGCCTAGTGCCCTGGATTGCGCGTGTTCTGTCCGGTTTTCAGGAAGGGGCGTCAGCGTGATCAAAGCGATGAGCGCATATGTCCGTATCGTGGATGCGATCAACTATCGGATCGGGCGGGTCATGATGTGGGGCCTGTTTGTCATGATGGGCATCCTGCTGTGGTCTTCGATATCAAAGACCTTCTTCCTACCGTCGCTCTGGACACTTGAAATGGCACAGTTTGCGATGGTGACCTATTACATCATGGGTGGGCCATATTCGATCCAGCTAGGGTCGAATGTGCGCATGGACCTGTTTTATCACAACTGGAGCCCCCAACGAAAAGCGTGGTTCGATGCATTTACCGTGCTTTTGCTGATCCTCTATCTGGGTGTGCTTTTCTATGGCGGGTTGGGATCGACGGCGTATAGCCTTGGTTATTGGGGCGACGAACCCGTTTCCTACTTCACCGGACTGCTGACCGGCAGTGAAGAGATCGGTCGGCTTGAACGTTCGTCGACTGCGTGGCGACCGTATATCTGGCCGGTCAAATCCATCATGGTTTTCGGCTTCTTCCTGATGTTGCTGCAGGCAGTCTCGGAATTTTTCAAAGACATTGCGCGGATCAACGGGCAGGAAATCGGGGTACAGCGGGCATGAGCCAGGAATATATCGCCATCTTCATGTTCGCGTTGATGATGCTGATGCTGTTCACAGGTCAGCGCGTTTTTGGTGCGATCGGTGCGGTTGCGACGATCGCGGCGCTTTCATTGTGGGGAACCGGAGGGCAGGACATCACATTTTCAGCCGCGATGAAGCTGATGAAGTGGTATCCGCTGCTGACCCTGCCAATGTTCATTTTCATGGGCTATGTGCTCAGCGAAAGCAGGCTGGCGGATGACCTGTATCGCATGTTCCATGTCTGGATGGGACCGGTGAATGGCGGGCTTGCCATCGGGACGATTGGTTTGATGGTCTTGGTTTCTGCCATGAATGGCCTCAGCGTGGCCGGGATGGCGATTGGGGCCACCATTGCGCTGCCCGAACTGCTGCGGCGTGGGTATGACAAGACGATGGTGACCGGTGTTATTCAGGCCGGGTCCAGTCTGGGTATCCTTGTACCGCCTTCGGTGGTTCTGGTGCTGTATGCGATGATCGCCCGTCAACCTGTGGGACAGTTATGGCTGGCGGGGATCGTGCCCGGCCTGATGATGGCTGGCATGTTCATTCTTTATATATGGATCCGCTGTCGCATTCAGCCCGAGCTCGGCCCAGCGATGAAAGACGCGCATGAGGTCCCGCGGGCCGAGAAGATCCGTTTGCTCGCCGCTGGAGCGCTGCCGCTGATTATCTTCGCTGCGATGATGGTGCCCTTTGTGAACGGGTGGACGTCACTGGTTGAAAGTTCGGCCATCGGAGCGCTGGCGGCATTGGTGGTTTCGGTGGCCAAACGTCGAATGACCTGGGCGATTTTTGAAACCTGTACCAAGCATACGCTGGCGATATCGTGCATGTTCATGTGGATCATCCTTGCAGCACTTGGTTTTGGCGCGGTTTTCGACGGGCTTGGTGCGGTGAAGGCAATCGACAACTTGTTCACCGACCAGTTGGGCCTGTCACCCTGGATGATCCTGATCTTGATGCAGCTCAGCTTTATTGTCATGGGCACGTTTCTGGACGACACCGCGATGCTGGTGATTGTGGCACCGCTTTATGTACCGCTAGTTGGTGCGCTGGGCTTTGACTTGATTTGGTACGGGGTTCTGTACACGATCACCACACAGATCGCCTATATGACACCGCCCTTCGGCTATAACCTATTTCTGATGCGCGCGATGGCACCGCCAGAAATCACGCTGAGGGATATCTATGGCTCGATCTTTCCGTTCGTCGCCGTGATGGTTCTGGCGCTTACGATTATCATGATCTTCCCGGAACTGGCTCTTTGGCTGCCCGGCTATGTCTATGGAAATTAACAAGAATGCCTTTCGAAGAGGCACGGAGCACTTCAACAGAGAGGAAATTGACATGACGACAAGACGTAAGTTTCTGAAAACCGCCGGGGTTGGGGTCGCAGCCGCACCTCTGGCCGCACCAGCGCTGGCTCAAAGCACGATCACGTGGCGCATGCAGACCTATGCCGGTCCTGCGCTGGCTGCGCATGTGATCGACCCGGCAATCGAAATGTTCAACAAGATTGCCGGTGACCGGATGCAGATCGAGCTGTTCTATGCTGACCAGCTTGTTCCGACAGGCGAACTGTTCCGTGCCATGCAGAAAGGCACCATTGATGCGGTACAGTCCGATGATGACTCGATGGCGTCGCCCACCGATGTCACAGTGTTCGGCGGCTATTTCCCGTTTGCCTCGCGCTATTCCCTGGATGTACCGGTTCTGTTCAATCAGTACGGTCTGAACGAAATCTGGGACGAAGAATACTCGAAAGTCGGGGTCAAGCACATCTCGGCGGGCGCCTGGGACCCGTGCCATTTCGCCACCAAGGATCCAATCAACAGCCTGGCGGACCTGCAAGGCAAACGTGTCTTCACTTTCCCTACAGCGGGTCGCTTCCTCAGCCAGTTCGGTGTGGTACCAGTTACACTGCCATGGGAAGATATCGAGGTCGCCGTACAGACCGGCGAGTTGGACGGCATCGCATGGTCGGGCATCACCGAGGATTACACTGTCGGCTGGGCGGATGTGACCAACTACTTCCTGACCAACAACATCTCAGGCGCCTGGGCCGGGTCTTTCTTTGCCAACATGGATCGCTGGAACGAGTTGCCGGAAGATCTGCAAACCCTGTTCCGTGTTTGCTGTGATCAGTCGCATTACTACCGCCAGTGGTGGTACTGGGGCGGCGAGGCCAGCTTGCGGGTCAATGGCGACAAGATGCAGCTGACCACGATCCCGGATGAGGAATGGGCACAGGTCGAAGGCGCGGCAATCGCATTCTGGGATGAGATTGCGGCAGAATCTGAGATCAAGGCGAGGGTTGTTGAGATATTCAAGCAATACAACGCCGACATGCTCAAGGCCGGACGGCCTTATCGTTACGGATAATAAGCAACTTCCCGACGCGGGTAACTCCTCTCGCGTCGGGATTGGACATCACCTGGCGACACCTCTTATGTTCATATCAATCCCAATAACAGAGATGCGAAACCGGATGCACAGTGCTGCTCACCGGTCGGACGGGGTATGAACACATGGCCATCGCTGGTTTTCTGATCGAGATTTTTGCCGCAACCATGTTGCTGCTTTTCGCCGTTCGCCTGGTTCGTACGGGGATTGAGCGGCGATTTGGCGCGCTATTTCAATCGCTTTTGACCCGACATTCAAACAGTTTTGTCGCCGGTGGCGCGGGTATGGTTCTGGCTACGATCCTGCAAAGTTCAGCCGCCGTGGCGGTTTTGCTGACAGGGTTTGCGGCGGCCGGAATGGTCAGTTTTGGCATCGCCCTGGCGGGGGTTTTGGGGGCCGATCTGGGATCGGCTCTGGTCATTCAGATACTGTCTTATGATTTGGGATGGTTGCAGCCGGTGTTGCTGGCGCTGGGCGGGTGGCTCTACCTCAAATCCGATCGGGCAAATGTTCGCCTGATGGGGCGGATTGTTCTGGGTGTGGCCTTCATTTTGGTATCACTGCAATTTTTGCGCGATGCTGTCGATCCGATCCGCGAAAGCGCCTTTTTGCCGGCCATCGCGGGCTATCTTGAAAGCGACTATTTCAGTGCCTTCATCGTTGGAGCTGTGCTTGCCTTTGTCATGCACAGCTCGGTTGCGACAATCCTGATGTGCGTGACGCTGGTACAGATCGGGGCAATCCCATTCGCGGCGGGTTTGTCGTTGGTATTGGGGGCAAATTTGGGCTCGGCCTTTATTCCGATCTGGCTGACGCGGGACCAGATCGTCTCGGCCCGCCGGATACCGATAGCTAACCTGTTGCTGCGCGGCAGCGCGGCGCTTGTGATGCTGTTTGCTGTCAACGTCACCGGTACCCATGCCGCATTGATGATCAGCGGACCGGGGCAATCGTTGATCTTTGCCCATATCGGTTTCAACCTCGTGGTGTTTCTGCTGGCAACCGGATTCGTCACCCGGATGGAAGCGCCGATGGCTTTGCTCATGCCCGAGACCGACCCTGAATCTGGTGTGGCAGATCAGTTCTCGGGTGCTCTTAATCCGCTAGGCGACCCCAGTGCCACAGGCCCTGATGTTGCGATGTCCTCGGTGCGCCACGAATTGTTGCAGATGGTCACGCAGGTCGAACGCATGTTCCGCCCGGTGCTGGATATCTATGAGCGTGACGACATTGATACCATTGCCGCCCTGTCGCAGCAGGATGAAATGGTAAACGCCCAGTTGACGGAAATCCGACGCTTTGTCGCGCGGTTGCCGCGGCAGAATATGAGCAAGTCTCAGATCAAAGCCGCCCGTGGTCTGGTGGAATACGCTATTCGGCTCGAGGCCGCTGGAGATGTCGTGTCGAACAGAATGACGCGTTCAGCAAAGATTAAACACATGGAAAGGGCCGAGTTTTCCGCCCAGGGGTGGAAAGAACTCAAGGATTTACACGCCACCATTCAGGAAAGTTTTTCGCTGGCGCGACACGTTTTGTTGGTAGATGACGTCGACTGTGCCCGCCGTCTTGTTCTGGACAAGGCCGAGATCAAAAGGATGTCCCGCGACAGCCGCAAGGCGCATCTAAAGAGGCTGGAGCGTGGTCAAACGGAAAGTTTCCAGTCCAGCGATCTGCATCTGGAGGCACTGCGCGCTATGCGCGATCTGCACGGCCATATCGCGGCCATCGCCTATCCGATCCTCTACAAAAGCGGACAGGTTCTGGAAACGCGGCTGGTTATGGAAATGGAGAAAGAAGCGGCCGAAGACTAACGGCCGTCGATGGGAACTGGGGCGCGGTGGGCCCGATTGTGATGAAGGATGAACATGATGGGTCATGATGTTGTGTTGGCGGACCTCAAAACCAAGGTTGAAGCAGGTGAAGTAGACACCGTTCTTGTTTGCATGGTGGACATGCAGGGGCGGCTGATGGGCAAACGGTTTCATGCCGGTCACTTTGTGGCAAGCGCTTGGCAAGAGACCCATTGCTGCAATTATCTGTTGGCGACAGATCTGGAAATGGGCACGCCTGACGGATATGCCTCGACCAGCTGGGAGCGGGGCTATGGCGATTACGTCATGAAACCTGATCTCAGCACTTTGCGCCCGGTGCCGTGGCTTGAGGGCACGGTGATGGTGATGTGCGATGTTCTGGATCACCACACGCATGAAGAGGTCCCGCACGCGCCCCGGTCGATCCTGAAGAAACAGGTCAAACGTCTGAAAGCCATGGGTTACGACGCAATGTGCGCCACCGAGTTGGAGTTCTTTTTGTTTGAGAAGAGCTTTGACCAAATCCGCAAGGAAGGGTTTCGCGATCTGGCGCCGATCTCGGGCTATAATGAGGATTATCATATCCTGCAGACCACCAAGGAAGAGCATGTGATGCGTCCCATCCGCAATCATTTGTGGAACGCGGGCATCCCGGTCGAGAATACGAAGGGCGAGGCCGAGACCGGTCAGGAAGAGTTGAACATCAAATACGCCGCAGCCATGGAAACGGCCGAGTATCACTCGATCGCCAAGAATGCGGTGAAGGAAATCGCCTGGCAGCACGGGCATGCGGCCACGTTCCTGCCGAAATGGCATCATGACAAGGTTGGCAGTTCATCCCATGTGCATCAGTCGCTGTGGTCTGAGGGAAGGCCAATCTTTTTCGACGAAAAAGATCCGCTCGGCATGTCGGCAGTAATGAAAAGCTATATGGCCGGGTTGTTGAAATACGCTGCCGATTATACGTGTTTCATGGCCCCCTACATCAACAGCTACAAGCGTTTCCAAAAAGGAAGTTTTGCGCCGACGCGGATCATCTGGTCGGTCGACAACCGCACCGCCGGTTTCCGACTGTGTGGTGATGGAACCAAATCGGTTCGCGTGGAATGCCGTATTCCGGGCTCGGATATGAACCCGTATCTGGCGATTGCTGGTATGTTGGCGGCGGGTATCGCGGGCATCGAGGAAGGGTTGGAGCTTGATCCACCAACCAAAGGCGATGCGTATCAGAGCGAGTCCGGCATGATCCCCGGGAACCTGCCCGCTGCGCGGGATGCCCTGCTTGGCTCAACCATGTTGCGGGCCGCTATGGGGGACGAAGTTGTTGATCACTATGCGCGCGCCGCCGAGGTGGAAATCGAGGAATTCGAAAGCGTGGTTACTGATTGGGAAATTGCCCGCGGGTTCGAAAGGGCCTGAGGGTGGACGAAGCTGGGGGCCCTGCCTGCCGCTATTGGTGCTTGAGCCAATGGCGCATCAATGACGGCCCCCGAGGTTTGTGTCGGCCAGATAAAGCAGGAGATTCTGCTTTTTAGAGGATGGAGTGGAGATGGGGCAGATGTTGAAATGCATCTCGCCGATCGATGGATCGGTTTATGCTGAGCGCGAAACCTTATCGCGCGAAGCAGCGTTTGAGGTGGCCGCGCGGGCCAGGGAAGCGCAAACAGCCTGGGCAGCACGCCCATTACAAGAGCGAATTGATCTTGTGATGGCGGGTGTCGCCGCTGTTGGTGCGATGAATGACGAAATCGTGCCCGAGTTGGCCCATATGATGGGGCGCCCAGTGCGCTACGGCGGAGAGTTCGGCGGGTTCAACGAGCGCGCCGGCCATATGGCCGAGATCGCGCAGGGTGTACTGGCCGATATTGCGGTGGGCGAGGATGAGATCTTCAGGCGCTATATCAAACGCATTCCGCATGGGGTTGTCTTTGTCGTGGCGCCCTGGAACTACCCGTACATGACTGCGATCAATACGGTGGCCCCGGCGTTGATTGCGGGCAATACCGTGGTGCTGAAACACGCGACCCAGACCTTGTTGGTGGGTGAGCGGATGGCGCAGGCTTTCCATTCGGCAGGTGTTCCTGAGAATGTGTTCCAGAATGTGTTCCTGAGTCATGATGTGACTAACGATTTGATCGCTGGAAATGCGTTTGATTTCGTGAACTTCACTGGCTCGGTCGGTGGTGGTCAGGCGATGGAACGTGCGGCGGCGGGCACATTCACCGGGGTCGGTACCGAGTTGGGCGGCAAGGATCCAGGCTATGTCATGGACGACGCCGATCTGGACGCAGCTGTTGATACGCTGATCGACGGTGCGATGTTCAACGCGGGCCAGTGCTGCTGCGGGATTGAGCGGATTTATGTGCACGAAAGCCTGTATGATGCGTTCGTTGCCAAAGCGGTTGAGATTGTTCAGGGCTATAAGCTGGGCAATCCGCTGGATGCAGAGACGACGATTGGACCGATGGCCAATATACGCTTTGCCGATGAGGTCCGCGCGCAGATTGCCGAGGCAGTTGCGGATGGCGCAGTTACCCATATCGACACTTTCCCCGAGGATGATAGGGGGGCATATCTGACCCCGCAAATCCTGACCAATGTCACACACGACATGCGGGTGATGCGGGATGAGAGTTTCGGCCCCGTAGTTGGTATCATGAAAGTGTCGTCGGATGACGAAGCCATCGCGCTGATGAATGACAGCGAATTTGGCCTGACCGCCAGCCTCTGGACCCGCGACGTGGACCGGGCCGCGCAGGTCGGGGACCAGATTGAAACTGGCACCGTCTTCATGAACCGCGCCGATTATCTGGATCCGGGCCTGTGCTGGACCGGTTGCAAGAATACCGGGCGTGGCGGTGGTCTTTCTGTCATCGGCTATCACAACCTTACCCGCCCCAAATCCTACCATCTGAAGAAGGTGACATCATGAGCCTGTCTGGAAACTGGTCCTATCCGACCGCGATCAAATTCGGCGCTGGCCGCATCAAGGAACTGCCCGAAGCCTGCGCTGCGGCCGGAATGAAACGCCCTCTGCTGGTCACGGACAAGGGGCTGGCTGATCTGCCGATCACCTCGGCGACGCTGGATATTCTTGAGGCTGCGGGTCTGGGGCGTGGCCTGTTTAGCGAAGTGGATCCGAACCCCAATGAGAAGAACCTTGAGGCCGGCGTTGCGGCGTATCGGGCAGGCGACCATGACGGGGTAATCGCATTTGGCGGTGGCTCGGGGCTGGATCTGGGTAAGATGGTGGCCTTCATGGCCGGTCAGACGCGCCCGGTCTGGGATTTCGAAGATATTGGCGATTGGTGGACCCGCGCCGATGCCGATGCCATTGCTCCGATCATTGCGGTTCCGACCACCGCCGGGACGGGGTCAGAGGTGGGGCGCGCCAGCGTCATCACCAATTCGGAAACCCACGCGAAAAAGATCATCTTTCACCCTAAGGTACTGCCAACCGTGGTGATCTGTGACCCGGAACTGACCGTGGGAATGCCGAAATTTATCACCGCTGGTACTGGTCTGGACGCATTTGCGCATTGTGTCGAGGCGTTCTCCAGTCCGCATTACCACCCTATGTCACACGGCATCGCGCTCGAGGGGATGCGGCTGGTCAAGGACTACCTGCCGCGCGCCTATGCCGATGGCACCGATATCGAAGCGCGGGCGCAAATGATGAGCGCGGCAGCGATGGGGGCCACGGCCTTTCAAAAGGGCCTCGGCGCGATCCACGCGATGAGCCACCCGATTGGCGCGGTGTTCAACACCCATCACGGGACGACCAACGCAGTCTGCATGCCCGCGGTGCTAGAGTTCAACGCCCCCGCCATCGCCGACCGGTTCCAGCAGGCCGCGGCCTATCTGGGCATCGATGGAGGCTTTGACGGGTTCCGCGCCTTTGTGCAGGAGTTTAATGACTCGCTGGGTATCCCCCGCAAACTCTCGGATATGAAAGTGACCGATGCGGCAATCCCCGAACTGGTCAAGGGGGCGATCATCGACCCCTCTTGCGGCGGCAATCCGATTGAACTGACCGAGGACAACCTGACAGCGCTGTTCAAAGCGGCGCTGTAAGCCTCTTGCCGATCCGCTCCCTCTTCTCTCATAGTGAAGGCAGGTGAGGGGGCGTTTCCATGACCAAAGAGATTGTTCTGATCCACGGAGCCTTTGCCGGACCGTGGTGTATGGCCGATTATGCGGGGTTCTTCCGCGACCGGGGCTGGACCGTGCACACGCCTGCTCTGCGGTACCATGGCGGCGACCCCAAGGCCGAACCCGATCCGGGCCTGACCGACGTCAGCGTCACCGACTATGCCAACGACATTGCAGAGTTCGTGCAGGGGCTGGACGGCAAGCCGGTGCTGCTGGGTCACGCCATCGCAGGCGTAGTGGCGCAGCAGGTGGCAGCGCGCGGCTTGGCCAGCGCCATCGTTCTGATCAATCCGAACGCGCCATGGGGCACGCTGCCCGAAACCGACGACGAACGCGCCGTTCCGCGTGCGCTGATGGAGGGCGGGGCGTTCTGGAAACAGCCCATGCGGGTTGAGTTCGATCTGATGGCGCCCTTTGCACTCAACAAAATGCCCGAGGCGCAGCAGCATGAGGTGTTCGACCAGCTGGGTGCCGAAAGCGGGCGGGTGATGTTCGAGATGTTCTTTTGGATGTTCGACGACCACCACGCGATGAAGGTGGATATCGACAAGGTCGACTGCCCGGTTCTGATCGTCTCGGGCACCGAGGATCGGGCCGTGAACCCCAACACCTGCCGCGCGTTGGCGAAGCTCTACGGAGACCGCGCGACGTTTCTGCCGGTCGAGAACCACGCGCATTTTCTGTTCATGGAGCCCGGGTGGGAGGGGCCAGTCGGGCAGATTGCGGAGTGGTTGGACGGGGTGTCGGTGATGCCGGGCTGAAGCCCGGCCTACGGATAGTGGAGACGTACTAAACTATTCACACAATGCTTGATGCAAAGCATCAAGCACGCGCTCGACCCGCCCCTTAAGGCGGGCGCGAAGCGTTTTGGGCAGCGCTGAGAACATACAGCTACTTCAGTGATTTCCAGTCCAACTCGCCTCAATGGCCACGATACGATCGTCTTCTGCCAAACCGACATTGAAGGCGTACCCGCCGATTCCGTAAGTGTTTGCAAAAATATGAAACAGTAAGCTTTTGCGCGCCATGTATTGGGATTTGAACTCTGCACCGCTCCATTTGGCGGAAAGGCCTTGCACCGATTGAGTTTCATATCGTGGTTTGTAGCTTTCAGAAAATGATCTGTTTGGCCCTTTTGTCAACACGACCTAGTCAGGTATACCCGACTGGATAGGCGAGCAAATTCAGAACTCAGAGTTACCTAGCACCCATTGAGAAAGAACTAGATTTCTTCCTCAAACATCCAACTCCTCCACAAACCGCGCGTTCTCTTGAATGTATTGGAACCGCAGTTCGGTTTTTTTGCCCATCAGGCGCTCAGCAAGGTCGCAGGTTTCGCCACGTTAGTCCTTTCTGATGTGCGAAAGCGTTTGCCTCATTGGCGTTTGTACACACTCTTTTTTATTAGATACAGCAACAACGCCGCTGGCCACCAAGCAAAGATAAAGATGTACGCTTTGGATTGCGAGATGCCGGTAGTTGGAAATAGGTGAGGAAAGAACAAGACCCAGATTACAGTCAATGCCCAACACGTACTAAAAACTGCTATCGTGCGATTGATTGCTCGGATTTCTTCCTTGGCGTTCATCTTTTTTTATGGGGGAAATCTATTATCGGCTGAAGCTCGTTTCAAACATCCAACTCCTCCACAAACCGTGCGTTCTCCTGAATGTATTGGAACCGCAGTTCGGGTTTTTTGCCCATCAGACGCTCGACTAGGTCGCCGGTCTCGCCAGGTTCGTCCTCGTCGATGGTGACCCGGATCAATTTCCGGGACGCGGGGTCCATGGTGGTTTCTTTCAGGTCCTTGGCGTCCATCTCACCCAGACCCTTAAAGCGTGAGACGTCGATCTTGCCTTTGCCGCCCAGACCTTTCTCCATCCAGGCGTCGCGCTCGGCCTCGTCCAGGCAATAGACGCGTTTGGCCCCTTGGGTCAGGCGGTACAGCGGCGGGCAAGCCAGATACAGGTGGCCTGCATCGATCATCGGGCGCATTTGGGTGAAGAAGAACGTCATCAGCAGCGCCGCGATATGCGCGCCGTCAACATCCGCGTCGGTCATGATGATGATCTTATCATAGCGCAGGTCATCGACGTTGAAACGGGTGCCGAGGCCCACACCCAGCGCCTGGGTCAGATCGTTGATCTCGGCATTGGTGCCCAGCTTGGAACTGGCCGCGCCCAACACGTTCAGGATTTTACCGCGCAGGGGCAGTAGCGCCTGTGTTTTGCGGTTACGGCCCATCTTGGCCGAGCCGCCCGCCGAGTCGCCCTCGACGATGAATAATTCGGTGCCGTCGCGGGTTGAACTGGAACAGTCCACCAGCTTGCCGGGGAGACGAAGTTTCTTAGTGGCGGACTTGCGCTGTGTTTCCTTCTCGGCCCGTCGGCGTAGACGTTCCTCGGACCTCAAAATGAGGAAATCGAGAATGGCGCCGGCGGATTTGTTATCCGCGGCCAGCCAGTTGTCGAAATGGTCACGGACCGAGTTTTCGACCAGCCGCTGTGCTTCGACCGTGGCGAGACGGTCTTTGGTCTGGCCGACGAATTCAGGCTCGCTGATAAAGCAGGACACCAGGGCGCAGCCGCCGGTGACCAGGTCGTCGCGGGTGATCTGCGCGGCCTTTTTGTTGTTGATCAGCTCGCCGTAAGCTTTGATGCCCTTGAGGACAGCGGCCCAGAAGCCTGCCACATGGGTGCCGCCTTCGGGCGTGGGGACGGTGTTACAGTAGGATTGGATGAACCCGTCGCGTGAGGGGGTCCAGTTGATCGCCCATTCGACCTTGCCAGCGGCATTGAATTTTTCCCGAAAGTCCACGGTGCCGGCAAAGGGCTGATCGGCATAGGTGGACGAGCCGTTCATCGTTTCCTTCAGGTAATCCGACAACCCGCCGGGGAAGTGGAACGTCGCCTCGGTGGGGGTTTCGCCGTCGTCGATGGCGGTTTTCCAACGGATTTCGACGCCCGAGAACAGGTAGGCCTTGGAGCGGATGGATTTGAACAGCCGCGCCGGTTTGAACTTGTGGTGGCCAAAGATGTCGGGATCGGCGTGGAAGGTCACCGTGGTGCCGCGCCGGTTGGGCGCTGCGCCAACCTTTTCAACCGGTCCCTGAGGTACTCCGCGCGAGAAGCGTTGTTCGAACAGCTGTTTGTCGCGGGCCACCTGAACAACCATGGAATCCGACAAAGCATTGACCACAGATGCACCAACCCCATGCAGACCGCCCGAGGTCTGATACGCCTTACCCGAGAACTTGCCGCCCGCGTGCAATGTGCACAGGATGACCTCAAGCGCGGATTTGTCGGGGAATTTCGGGTGCGGATCGATCGGAATGCCGCGCCCATTGTCGCGCACGGTCAGGGCGAAATCTGCGTGCAGTTCGACCTCGATCCGGTTGGCATGGCCTGCCACCGCTTCGTCCATCGAGTTGTCGAGGATTTCAGCGACCATATGGTGCAGCGCACGCTCATCCGTGCCGCCGATATACATGCCGGGGCGTTTGCGAACAGGTTCAAGACCTTCGAGCACCTCAATGGATGAGGCGTCATAGGTATTGGTCGCTTCGGGCGTCAACAGATCGTCGGGCATATGGGCTGCTCTTGTTTTTGAGTTTCCCCCATTATGGCAGGTGATGTGGTCCGGGGGAAGAGGGACGCGAGGTGTTGTAGATGGTTTGGGTCTTGGAAGCGCGAGGAGTAGGAGCGATGCTTTGGAATTGGACGTTCTGTGGTGTCTGTCTTTAGCTAAGTACAGACATACAAGCGAATACGTCAGGCAAAGCTACCCGCAAATTGGTGAGGTATCAAAGGGACAACCAAAGCATTCCGTCCTTGTAACCGCCGCGTATTGGTTTTCTGTCGTTTAGAACATCTTGGTAGTCATCAGCCCAATCGCGGAATCGGTCATTCGTAACGATGCTGGCTTGATAATCCCTGGCGGCTTGCAAGACTAATGGGTCTGCTGGTGTTCCTTTTGGAGCGACCATAACGCGATCTCTCGGTAGCCTAAGCTTGGACGCCAGATATTTGTCACTCATGTATCGATCAGAAATTTTGTATCCCACATTCGCATCAAAGACCACTCCGGGCGTTAGCCCTGCTTTGGTCAGTGCGATCGTGACCTCGCGAACGGTCTCGATACTTGGAACATCGTCCTTCCAGTGCATGACGTTTGATCCGTCAACGACTGCCCACTTTCTTGCTTTTTGAAAGCGCTTCAGCCAGTTTTTGAGTAGCAATACCACACTTGCCAATGAGCAGGGCCCAGCCAGCAATACCCAATCGGTGAGCCCGGGTTGCGTCAATGCGACGACGGTGCCTATCCCGGAGAGCACGAAGACAGTACAGAGTATGCGCAATTCCAAAATCTCTTTCGCAAAATTGATAGTCTATGTGACTGAAGCGAATAAAACACCGAAATGAAAATTGTAATATAGTGGGGCCCGGGGCGACGTGGTGTTGGGTTTGGCGCTATGTGCACCCCAAAACGTTGTATAATAATCCCGAACCTTGTGTATCTATCTGGTTCGATGCCCCGAGGTACTAAAAGCTCTGCTTTTTACCTCGCAACGCTCAGTTTTCGCTTCTAGTCTTTTCGCGAAGCTGAACAACAGTAACAAGGCATGCTAAATGAGCTGGATCAATACCATTCCTTTCGAACAAGCTACGGGCAAGCTGCGCAAGCTGTATGAGCGGGTGACCGGCCCCGACAACAATGTCGACAACATCATGATGGCGCATTCCTTGCGGCCGCATTCGATGGAAGGACATATGGCGTTGTACAAGAATGTGCTGCACCATTCGGCCAATCAGATTCCCAAGTGGTTTCTCGAAACTCTGGGTGTCTGGGTCAGTTCTCTGAACAACTGCGGGTACTGTGTCGAGCATCATTTCAACGGGTTGCAAAGGCTGTTAGGCGACGAAGTGCGCGGTAATGCAATCCGTGCCGCGATCGAAGCTGGGACACCTGAAAGCGCACCATTGGAGGCTGCTCAGGTTGCGGCCATGCTGTATGCGCGCAAGCTGACGCAGGCCCCTGCAGAATTGGTGGAAGGTGACATCGCCGCCCTACGCAAGGCGGGGTGGGATGATGGAGAAATCCTCGAGATCAATCAGGTCTGCGCCTATTTCGCCTATGCTAACCGCACCGTTCTGGGGCTGGGATGTTCTACCGATGGTGACATTCTGGGGCTGTCCCCCAATAACTCGGCTGATCCTGCCGATTGGGGGCATAAATAGGCCTCAGCCGTCTGTCCACTCAATGATTGCCTGTGCCATTGCTTCGGGCTTCTGGTGGTGTAACCAGTGATCCGTGCCCGGAATATCGACTCGTGTGAGGTCGGGCGCGAAATCTTCCAGACCGTCTGTCGCCTCGGGCAGCAGCGCTTTGTCATCGGAGCCCCATAGCAAAAGATGTGGGCAACGAACCATCAGCCGCTCGACCGGAAGCCGGGGCAGGTCTGTGCAGGGCTCGCCCGGTTTCGCCACAACCAGCGGAGAGGCCCGATACCAGTTCAGCATGGCATTCAGACGACCGGGACGGGCCCATTCAGTTCGATAGTCCTCCATTCGGGCATCGGACAGCCAGTCCAAGCCCATCCCGTGGCGAAAGAAACTTTCCAAGCGGGTAAAATTGTTCGCGGCAAAGTGTGTTGCGGCATCAGGGGCCCGTAGCGCGTTAATATATTGAGAGGCCGCGGATTGTGCGCCGCCCGATGCCATAGCCCGTTGGAAGGGCACCGGGTGAACGCCGTTTGCGATGATCAGGCGACCGACGAGATCTGGGCGGAACATGGCCAGGCCATAGGCGACCGCGGCGCCCCAGTCATGGCCCAGAACACTGATTGGCGTATCCAGACCTTCGACAAGTGCGATCATATCCGAGACCAGCTCGGACGTGGCATATTGGCCGACACCCTCTGGTGCCCAGCTTTGGCCGTAACCGCGTTGATCAGGGGCAATGCAATGGAAATGAGATGCCAGATGTGGCGCCAGATCGGCCCATGCCCCACCATATTCCGGAAAGCCGTGCAGCATCAGCAAGGGTGGCAGGTCGGATGACCCCCAACGGCGAATATGAAACCTCTGGCCATTCAGGATCTGAAATCGGGTTTCCATGTTTCTTGGCCTTTTCGCCGTATAAGTGAATTTGTTTTGACCCCAATCAAAGCGCGAAAGCTTCGGTTCTGCTAGCCGTTTTTTCGAACAGTGAAAAAAGGAGAATATGAATGGATGCAGCTGCGCAACCCGAGCAAAATCTACCACGCGTAAATGACGAAACACCTGTTGCAGGTGCTGTTTCCGAGCCAAGCCCGGAAAAGATCCGCAAGGCATTCGAAAGCGGAAGATATCCCTATCATCGCAAGATGCCCCGGCGGGTCTATGAGGCCGAGAAGGCCAAACTGCAGGCTGAGTTGCTTAAGGTTCAGCTGTGGGCGCAGGAAACCGGTCAACGGTTCGTATTGCTGTTCGAAGGGCGCGATGCGGCTGGTAAGGGCGGTACAATCAAACGGTTTATGGAACACCTAAACCCCCGTCAGGCGCGCGTGGTCGCCCTTAACAAACCCACCTGGGAAGAAAAGGGCCAATGGTACTATCAGCGCTATGTGCACGAGCTTCCCACCGTTGGTGAAATGGTGTTCTACGACCGCTCTTGGTACAACCGCGCCGGGGTCGAGAGGGTGATGGGGTTCTGTTCTCCGAACGAGTACCTAGAGTTTATGCGCCAGACGCCAGAGCTTGAACGGATGTTGGTGAGGTCGGGAATTCAGCTTTACAAATACTGGTTTTCGGTCACGCAACCCGAACAACAGCGGCGGTTTCAAAGCCGTGAGACCGATCCGTTGAAGCAATGGAAACTATCTCCGATCGACAAGGCAAGCCTTGGCAAATGGGATGACTATACCGAGGCGAAAGAGGCGATGTTCTTTTATACAGACACCGCTGATGCGCCCTGGACCATCGTGAAATCGAATGACAAAAAACGCGCTCGTCTGAACTGTATGCGCCACTTTCTGTCGACACTTGATTACCCGGACAAGGATCACGGCATTGTTGGCGAGCCCGATCCTTTGATCGTGGGTCAGGCGCATCATGTGATCCACCGATCCGAGCATATTCTGGGCAACGCGCTGCATCCTGACGCCCGCTGCTAGGCCTAAGGTTCGGGGCAGGGCACCTGTCCCGGATCCATGTCTCACTCTGAAATTTCTCTGTTCCGGTCTTGTCCCGGCCTTTCGCCGGGCCTATGGCTGGTGGAATGAATAAGGTGATGACATATCAAGGCCATTTCCGTGCCATTGCCGTCCTGGGCCTGCCATTGGTTGGCGGGCATCTGGCGCAGTTCGCAATCGGTCTGACGGACACGATCATGCTTGGCTGGTACGGGGTCGAAGCTTTGGCGGCGGTCACGTTGGCCAGCAGCTTTTACTTTGTCCTGTTCCTGTTCGGGGGCGGGTTCGGTCTGGCCGTTATGCCAATGGTGGCAACAGCCGCTGCCGAAGACGATGAAACCAGCATTCGCCGTTCGACCCGCATGGGGCTCTGGTTGTCGTTGCTATATGCAGCAGTGGTAATGCCATTGCTGTGGTGGTCATACCCGATCTTGATCGCCACAGATCAGGATCCACAGGTGGCGGAAACTGCATCGGAATACCTGCGGGTTGCAGGCTGGGGTCTGTTCCCCGCTCTGGTGGTAATGGTCTTGAAGTCCTACCTTGCGGCGTTGGAGCGAACCCAGGTTGTTTTGTGGATCACTGTTGCTGCTGCGGTGGTGAACGGTCTGACCAACTATGCTTTGATCTTTGGCAACTGGGGTGCGCCTGAACTGGGCGTGATGGGCGCCGCTATCGCTTCGGTCGTGACGCAGACCGTGTCGTTAATTGCGGTTATCATCTATGCTGTAAAAGTTCTGCCCGAGCATAGCCTGTTCCAAAGGTTTTGGCGGCCCGACTGGGAGATGCTGCTGAGCGTTCTGAAGCTAGGCATACCCATCGGGCTGACCCTGCTGGCCGAAGTGTCTCTGTTCGCGATGTCGGCCTTTATGATGGGCTGGATCGGTCAGGTGCCGCTGGCGGCGCATGGGATCGCTCTGAACCTCGCCTCGGCGACATTCATGGTGCATCTGGGCCTGTCCAACGCTGCCACGATCCGGGCGGGCAATGCGCTTGGCCGCAAGGACCGCGCGCATCTGGAAAAAGGTGCCGTCGCCGTGACAGGGATGTCCCTTGTGGTGTCTATCCTGACAATCATCCTGTTCCTGACCTGCGCCGAGCCTCTGATTTCCGTATTTGTGGAACCGCAGGATCCGAAACGCCCCGAGATTCTGGCCATAGGTACCGGGTTGCTGGCCATGGCTGCGTTGTTCCAGCTGGTGGACGGTGCACAGGTGATCGCGCTGGGCCTATTGCGCGGATTGCAGGATGCCAAGGTGCCAATGGTCATGGCGGGGCTAAGCTATTGGGTCGTCGGAATTCCGGCGTCCTACTATTTTGGGTTCATCCGCGGCATGGAGGGCGTCGGTGTCTGGTTGGGCCTTGTGCTGGGTCTTGCCTGTGCCGCCGTACTGTTGATGGCGCGCTTCTGGTTGCGATCAGTGCGTATAATCGCTGAACCGGCAGCGTGAAGGCAAATTAGCCATTGTTCAGCCGGTCGGCTTTCTTCCGAACCAATACGCTGCGCAGATCATGCATCGCCAGTAGTAGCCGGTCCGTAACGTCCTCGAGCTGTTGGTCAGTCGCTTTGGACTGGGCCCACTGTGTGGTTAGGTTCAGATAGTCCACCGCGCGGTGAATATCGTCGATATCGCGCTGCGCCAGAAGATCTTTACGTTCTGCCATCCAGCGCTCGATTTCGGCCTGATCCGCCTCAGTCAGAGCGCGCTGACCCTGCGGCTTCACCTCTCCATTGCGGATGTTGATGACCGCGATCTGGTTCATTTCAATCCGACGTTGGCGGTTTTCCGTGTCGATCCGGAAAACCGCGGCACCGTTTTCGCGTATGCGGAAATAGTACTCAGGCAATTCGGCAGTCATAAGGTCTCCGATCAGGTCAGCGAAGCGCAAAACCTCTGAATGCGCGTGCAGGCTTCGGTCAGCGCTTCATCTGACGTAGCATAGCTGACGCGGAAGTTGGGGGACAACCCAAACGCAGCGCCGAAGACGACTGCAACGTCAGCCTCCTCCAAAAGCGTGGTTGCGAAGGCTTCGTCTGTGTCGATCAAAGTGCCTGCAGGCGTGGTCTTTCCGATCAACCCGGAAATGGAAGGGTAGACGTAAAACGCACCTTCCGGAGTTGGGCAGGTCACTCCTTCGATCTGGTTCAGCATGCTGATGACCAGATCACGGCGGCGTTTGAACGTTTCATTGTTCGGGGCCAGAAAGGACTGTGTACCGTTCAGCGCCTCTACCGCCGCCCATTGGCTGATCGAGCAGGGGTTCGAGGTCGATTGAGACTGAACCTTGCGCATTGCCGCAATCAATTCGGCAGGCCCTGCTGCATAGCCAATCCGCCAGCCAGTCATAGCATAGGCTTTGGATACACCATTGCAGGTCAGGGTGCGGTCATAAAGCCTGGGCTCGACTTCTGCCGGTGTGCAGAACTCAAACCCGTCATAGGCCAGATGCTCGTACATATCATCCGTCATTACCCAAACATGCGGGTGCCTGATCAGGACATCGGTCAAAGCTCTCAATTCCGCACGGCTATACCCTGCACCGGTTGGGTTGGACGGAGAGTTGAAGATGAACCATTTGGTCCTTGGTGTAATTGCTGCCTCAAGCTGTTCAGCGGTTAGTTTGAAACTGTTCTCCAGGGTCGTTTCAACTGTCACAGGCGTTCCCCCGGCCAGAAGAACCATATCGGGATAGCTGACCCAATAAGGTGCAGGTATGACCACCTCATCGCCCGCGTTCATGGTGGCCATCAGCGCGTTATACAGCGTCTGCTTGCCACCGGTTCCGACCGAGATCTGAGCAGGCGAATAGTCCAGTCCATGATCACGTTTCATCTTGGCGCAAACCGCCTGCTTCAGCTCTGGTATGCCATCGGGCGCGGTGTATTTGGTCTTTCCAGCAGCGATGGCCGCCACCGCAGCATCCTTGATGTTTTGGGGCGTGTCGAAATCTGGCTCCCCGGCGCTTAGGCCGATTACGTCTCGTCCGGCTGCCTTTAATTCGGCCGCCTTGGCTGTCATCGCGATTGTTGGAGATGGTTTTACGCGTGACAGTGTCGCAGACAGGAAACTCATGGTCGGCCTCAGTTTGTATGTTTAGCCTGACTGTCATAGGGTGCGCCTGAACGACGATCAAGCGATATAAAACAAGAGATTTGGAGACCCCGATGAACGACGAAAATGACTGGTACGGACCCGACGCGGCGACATTCGGAGACCGGCTGGCAGGGGCGCGTGAAGCAGCGGGGATGACGCAGGCACATCTGGCCCGCAGGCTGGGTGTCAAGAAGTCTACGATTGCCGCCTGGGAAAATGATCTGTCTGAGCCCCGGGCCAACCGACTGTCGATGATGGCAGGCATGATCAACGTTTCGATCATGTGGCTTCTCACCGGCGAGGGCGACGGGATGGACGCCCCTGTCGAGGCTGGAGAAAACGCACCTGACCTTGCCGGAATCGTATCCGAGCTTCGTTCAATCCGAGGCGAGATGCGCGCCAGCGCCGAGCGGGCTGCAAGACTGGAGAAACGTGTGCGCATGATGCTGGAGGCGGAATAGTGGTCGAACCGCGCAATGTCAGGATCAAACGGATGAAAATGCGTTCCATGCGACGCGGCATCAAAGAGATGGATCTGATTCTGGCTGCCTATGCAGACCGCAATCTGGACTCCATGGATGCAACAGGGCTGGATGTTTACGACGCCCTGTTGCACGAGAATGATCAGGACCTGTATCAATGGGTCACCGGTCAGGTCCTGCCACCTGCCCAATTCTCGGACCTTGTTTCCGAAATCGCACAAACCTTTCAAAAATAAAGATTATCCGGCTTAACTGATTTTTCGGCTTTTCGCTTCATTCTGCCTGAAACTGCGCGAATGAATCGGAGGATCGTATGAGTTTGGAAATGCAGGTCTCCGCGCCGGGGGTCAAAGGCTTCATGACCAGCTATCTTGAGGCACTTGCTCTAGTTGAGCGGCTTCATCGTTTGTTGTTGGACGTTATCAAAGATGAGTTTGAACGGGTCGGTGTTCTTGAGATCAACGCGGTTCAAGCGTTGCTTTTGTTCAATATCGGAGATCATGAGGTTACCGCTGGTGAATTGAAAAGCCGCGGCTACTATCAAGGCAGCAATGTCAGCTACAACCTCAAAAAATTGGTCGAGATGGGGTATATGCACCACCAGCGTTGCGAAATAGACCGCCGTTCGGTGCGTGTCCGGTTGACGCCACAGGGCCGGGAAATCCGCGATATCGTCTCCGAGCTGTTTTCGAGACATGCCGAAGGTCTACAATCGCGCGGCGTGCTTGGACAGGAAGGGATCGAAGACATTACCGGAGCATTGCGGCGGGTAGAACGGTATTGGACGGACCAGATCCGCTATATCTACTGATGCTTGGTCGGCCTCTGTCCCGCATCCGATAGGGTCAGGCCTTCAAGTTCGCGGATCAGTTTACGGGTCATTGCTTCTTCGTAATCGTCAAAGCCCAGGGCAACCTCAACAAAGGCGCCGGGGCCAAGGATGACCCATGCTTTGAAATAGGCCAGCAGCTCTCCGACCTGAACATAGCGGGTGCTACCGATGTCAGGGTCGTCGGCACCGATGACCAGTCCATTGATCGTGATACCGTCGTCAGAGAGCGTCTGTTTCGCATTTCTTGGGTGCAGGCCGATATTGTGCTTTCCGTCCCCCGACAGATCCAATGTCCGCTTCCAGCAATCGGGTTTCTGGCCCAAAAGCTCGGCACCGAACAGCATGGCGGACCCGACGGCGGTTCCTTGCGGAGCGCCGCTGCGTTTCACATGGTCGAGCAGGGTGGCTATGCGCTCCAGATCGAGGTCCGATTGTACTGCGGTCCAGCCCAATAACAGGCGTTGGTGGCCGGGTTCGCTCCACTCATAAATCGCGATGTGTACCGGGTTTGCTGTGTTTGAAAGAAAGAGTTGCTTAATCTCGGGCCTGCGCAAAGAACCTGCCAAGCCGCCAAGCTGCAACCGGTATTCCGAGCTGTCGACTGATCCCGACACATCCAGGCCCAAAGCCAAAGCATGGCGGCATTCTGATGCCGCTGAGGTGGCCAATATGCTGACTATCGTTGCAAGCGCACGTATCATCGCTGGCCGGGGCCCGACAATGCACCGACCTGCATACCTTTTAGTTCGCGTTCAAGTTTGCGCCGCATAGCGCGTTCGAAATCCTGGAACCCGTCGGCGATTTCCAGAAACGCGCCGGGGCCGTACAGGACATTGTTTTCAAAGAAGGGAATCAGGTACAGTTCGCCTTCGAAATCAGCGGCATTGATGACCAGGCCATTCACAATCGTATTCTCAAAGGGAAAATGCCGATAGGCGGAATCCGGGCCATATCCATCGTTGTTCGAACCGTCACCTGACAGATCAATGGTTTGAAAAAGACATGTCGGGGCCTGCTGCATCAGCGTCGCCCCAAAGGCCAGCGCATACCCCATCGCCGTGGCCGAGTCGCTGTCTGATCGGACCGATTGCTGTATCGTGGTCGCTGCCACCAGCAAATCGGTCTGCGTGTTGATCATCGTCCAGCCCAGTATGATGTGCTGAACGTCCCGGCCGCTCCATTCATAAACAGCCAGCGCGACCGGCATCGGCGAGGAAAAGAAGGCCTCGGTCACCTCGGGAGCAACCAACGCTGCGGCAAGGCCCTGCCTTTGCAGCGCGTCCTCTTCTGCGCTTACCGATGTTGAAATGTCCATTGCCAGCGCAAGCGCAAGGCGACAGGGCTCGGCCCGCAGGGGGCTGGCTAAAAAGGCTAGGCCCAGTGTGATCAACCAGCGGATCACCAGTGCCCGGTGCTTTCCATGCTGGCCCAGGGTTCGGCCGGTTCCAGCGCATCACCGTTTTGTAGCAACTCTACCGAGATATTGTCGGGTGACCGCACAAACGCCATTCGGCCGTCGCGCGGTGGCCGGTTGATCACGACTCCATTGTCCTGCAGATGCTGACAGGTTTCATAAATATTGTCGACACCATAGGCGAGATGGCCGAAATGGCGGCTGTCGTTGGGCAGATCGTCATCCCCATCCCAGTTATAGGTCAACTCGATTGGTCGATCCTCTTGCCCAGCGGGAGCCATGAAGATCAGGGAAAACCGCCCCTGTTCGCTGTCATAGCGGCGCGTTTCCTTAAGGCCCAGCAACTTGTAAAACGCCATGGATTTGTCCAGGTCCTTCACGCGAACCATGGTGTGGAGGTAAGTGAGCCCCATTGCGGGTTCCTTTCTGTTTCGGTGATGCCCTGCACCTTAGCGCGCGTACATCACGTGTCGAGAGGCCGCACGGACACAATTCTGAAAATGCAAATGTGGGCGCACATATCGCGGTTCCTGTCTTTTGATTGGCGATATATAGTGGCAGGCGACTCATTGCTGGAAAGGAAATTTCATGCCGCTGTCCTCTGACCAACTGGCCGAGATCGAAGCGCAACGGGCGCAATCGCATCCAACACGCCGTGTTGTAGCTGCGGGGATGGAGGAACACCTGTACACGGCGCATCAGGTTCTGGACCACGGTTTTGTGCGCGTGATCGACTATATGGGTGATGACGCTGCGATTTGTCAGGCCGCACGCGTGTCCTATGGCAAGGGCACCAAATCAGTGCAAAATGACGAAGGGTTGATCCGCTATCTGATGCGGCACTGGCACTCGACCCCGTTTGAGATGTGCGAGATAAAGTTGCACGTCAAGTTACCGGTTTTTGTCGCGCGACAGTGGATTCGGCACCGGACAGCGAATGTGAATGAATATTCGGCGCGCTATTCGATTTTGGACCGTGAATTCTATATCCCGGCACCCAAGCACGTGTCCGCGCAGTCCGAGATCAACAATCAGGGTCGCGGCGATACGTTGCAGGGCGAAGAAGCCGCGCGCGTCCTTGAGATTTTGAAAGCTGACAGCGCGCGTTGTTATGACAATTACGAGGCGATGATGGGTCAGGACGGGCAGCAAGGGCTTGCGCGTGAACTGGCGCGGATGAACCTTCCGGCGAATATCTACACGCAATGGTACTGGAAGGTTGACCTGCACAACCTGTTCCACTTCCTGCGTCTTCGCGCGGATCCTCATGCCCAATACGAAATTCGTGTTTACGCCGATGCCATGTGCAAGATCGTCGCTGATTGGGTGCCGGCCGCCTATAAGGCGTTTGAAGATTACCGCCTGGGTGCGGTCAATCTTTCCGCGCAGATGGTCGACAGCCTGCGTCGGATGTTGGCCGGAGAGACGGTCACTCAGGAAAACTCGGGCATGACCGGGCGGGAATGGCGTGAGTTCGAGGCGATCATCAAGGAAAGTTGAGTGCGCTTGCGGTCTGTCTATACGGGGCGTCATGAAATGGTTGCGATCGTTTCATGACACTTTCAGTTTTGATCAAAACCGGTTGTCTGACCCTGTTCCTGCCTCGCGTGGCACAGGCCGAGTCCCCCCATCGTCGATGGTGATTTGCGAACCCACGGCTAAGTTGCACCAAAAATTTGCGCTCCAGTTCACCTCTGAGCGGGCAAGAGCCGGGATGTGCGATCCTGAACAACTGATGGAAGTGTGGACTAAATAATCCGGCAACTGGACGATGGTGGTCACCTGTGCGACCAGTACGTCCTGAATCGTGCCATGTGGAAAAATTGAACCACGCGCCCCGAAAGCAGCAGGGAGCAAGAATAGGCACATCACTTTCGATGGCCAACGGCCTGAAATTGGCCGTTGTCCTGATTTTCGTACCCGCAGTAACGGGATTTTACAGTGGCTTCAAATCTGAAGCCATTTGTCGGCCGTCACGTCCGTCTTCCAGTTCGTAAGCGACCTTCTGATTGTCAGCGAGTCCGGTAAGACCAGATCTTTCAACGGCCGAGATGTGAACAAATACGTCCTTGCCGCCTTCATCAGGGGCAATAAACCCATAGCCTTTGGTGGTATTGAACCATTTCACGGTGCCAGTTGGCATTTCCCGTGTCTCCTTCTACTTGCACGTTGTCCCACAAAATTGGTGGGGGTAGCGATTGACGTAACCGCAACACATCACCGTCTCGTCCACACGACACGGCCCGAATTACGTGTTTCGTCTTTTTCAACATTGCACGGTGAAGTAAAAAATCAAGAAATACCGGAATACACTGGCGAATTTGCCCATTATCAAGATCGAAACAGGAGCAGCCTGAAAATGCGCGTATATGGATTGAAGACTTGCGATACTTGCCGTAAGGCTTTGAAATCGCTTGAGGGTTCGGATTTTATCGATGTTCGCGCGCAAGGTGTGCCGGATGCGGTACTGGCGCAGGCCCTAAAACGTTTCGGCGAGGCTTTGCTCAATACCAGGTCGACAACATGGCGCGGGTTGGATGCAGAGCAGCGCAAAAAAGAGCCGCTGGAACTCTTGCAGGAACACCCAACCTTAATGAAGCGACCGCTTGTTGAGAAAGACGGTGCACTCTATCTGGGCTGGACGGCTGAAACGCAGGCAGCCCTTGGCGTTGGCTGAGTGGGTACTTATGTGGTTGGTCGCAAGCTAGAGGGTTCTAAATGCGTAACGCAGCGATGATTTTAGGGGTAGTTGCCGGTCTGATCGGCATGTTGGTCGGGTTTGTTGGCTATGGATATGTCGAGTTGATCGACAGGTTTGGCGAAATCGACGGGATTGCCGAGCAGGTGGACAATGCGCAGTTGATCCGAACCGCGGCGATCCTTGCGCCTTTATTGGCTATTGCGGGCGGGGCGATGGCACATGCCCGCGCTCTGATTGGTGGCGTGTTGCTGCTGATTTCTGCGGCTGGGATGTATTATGCGTTCGGGTTCAATGTGTTCACCATGTTCCCGGTCGCCTTTGCCGCCGTGGCGGGTCTCCTTGGGCTGGCCGCGGGTAAACCGGACGAGCCCAAGGCACATTTCTGAGTTACTTCAGGCGCAGGATGCGATCGATCGAGATCGGGCCTGCGCCGTTTATCGCGATGACCAGAAACAGGAAAGTCCACATCACGCGCTGATCCATCAAAGTAAGTGCGTTGTCGAACAGGCCTCCCAGTTTGACGCCATGACCGGTCACGTCGACAATGGTCTGGACCCAAACAAACCCAATCATCCCAAGGGCTGCCACCCGGGTCAGCAGGCCGATCAGCAACAAGGCTGGCAGGACAAATTCGGCGGCTGTTCCCAGAAAGATTACGACGCGTTGGAAAAAAGTCATCTGGGTTACGTCATAAAGTACGGCCTCTGCCGCTTTGGGGAAAATCTGCCCAAACGCCCCCGCTGACGGAGAGAAAATCGATCCGTCGATTTTCAGGGTGGCTGAGTTCCAGTAGTAGACAAGCAACACGGCAACAAAGACAAGACGCGCCAGGGTTGGTGTCAGCCAGTTGGCCGAGCTGTCGATCCGTCCCAGGACGTTGTTATGAAGAGAGATCAGGGCAGTCATGTTGCCAGCCTTTCAATAGTCACAGAAGTGATAGCGCCGCCCTGTAACAGCAGCGCCAGAGTGGCCCCAAGATCAAAATCCGGGGTGGTTTCGGTAGTTTTTTCAAATGCCTGTCCGATTGTGTTTCCGGCCTGCATCGCGGCGATCCAACCCGCCCCGCCTTGCGGCAGGGCCTGAGGAACAGGGTCATATTCGCGGCGCGTGATCAGGGTATCTTCAGCACCAGCTTGGGGTTTCGGTGCGCCGTCTTCGGTATTGAACCGCCATATCGAAAAGATGGGCCAGTCCGAGCGCAAGATCTGCATCGAAGGTGCGAATTCCAATCGGGCCCGGAAAAGATCTTCGGGTGGCACGGCTAATGCGTCGTCCGGCGCTGGCACGCTGTCCTCCGCGTGGTAAGATCGGCGAAGGGCCAGTTCCAGTCGCGCCACATCGGGCAGGTACCCGATATGCGACAGCTGATCCATCCCGGCCAGGAAATCCGGAAACGCTTCGCCATAGAACATCATCAACGGCGAGGTTGGTGGGTGGCTGCGCAGAAAAAGCCCGGCCAACCCGTCCATGTTTTGCGAACCCAGCAACTTGGCGATAACCGGGAAGGCCTTATGCATGGCTTCGGTCAGCGAAACGGCAACATTGTTGCGATAAACACTGAAACGCCGTCCCGCCGGCTGATCCGACGCGTCTACAAGGCCCTCAGGCACCGACATGGCTGGATCCAGCAAAGCCAGGTGAAACTCTTCTTGCGACACGCTCATGCTGGAATGCGGTCCAGTGCCGCTTGGGCGCGATCGGCTTCTGCGCACAAGACAGGCCAATCAGGGACGTCGGTATCCCATTCCACAAGAACAGGTTTTGGTCCCGATTGTTCAAGCACATAGTTCAGAAGCGCCCAAACCGGATCAACCACTTCTCGCCCGTGGCTATCGATCAGCAAGGGAAGCCCGTGGTCGTCTTCATCCTCATCATGCCCGCCAAGGTGGATCTCACCGACCTTGTCCAGCGGATAGGCGTCGATATAGCTCTGCGGTGAGAAGTCGAGATTTGTCGCCGATACGAAAACGTTATTCACATCCAGCAAGAGCCCGCATCCGGTGCGGCCCGAAATTTCGCGCAGGAAGTCGGGTTCGGACCACGTGCTTTCATCAAATGCTAGATAGCTTGACGGGTTTTCAAGTAGCATCTGTCGCCCAACGACATTCTGAACTTGGTCGATATGATCGCAAATCCGTGCAAGGGTTGCGTCGGTATAGGGCAGGGGCAACAGATCATTCAGGAAGTGGCTGTCATGTGTCGACCAGGCCAGATGTTCGGAAAAGCTGGCGGGGTTGAGCCAGCCGACGAGGTGTTTCAAACGGGCCAGGTGGTCGGTATCCAGCGGGCCTTCACCGCCGATGGACAGGCCAACGCCGTGGACGGAAATCGGGAAGTGTTCCGACAAGTGCCGCAGCTGTGCCAGCGGGCGGCCACCATCGCCCATGTAATTCTCGGCGTGGATTTCCAGCCATGCGACCGGTTGCGGGTGATCCAGAATCTGCTGGAAATGCTGAGGCTTATAGCCGACGCCTGGTGCCGCAGGCAGCCTGTTCGATCGGATTGTGCTGTCCAGCATCTGGTAACCTCGCGGTCTTGAAAAAAGAGGCGGGCGATACTTGCCCGCCCCTCAGATTTGGCAAAAACTCAGGCTTATGCCGGCAGGTCACGCTCCAGCGGCTCGAGCGATCCCTTGCGGGCAGCGCCGTCAGCTGACTGAGGCAGGTCGATATCGGCGCAGGTGCCGGCATCTACCAGCGTCCAGGCATTGCCCTGATAATCAACAGTCGAGGTGCCCGCGCACGTGGTGCCAGGACCGGCGGCACAATCGTTCTGACCGGCCAGAGAAACGCCATAGCACTTTTCTTTGGCTTGTGCGGATGCGGTTGTGGCCATGCCTGAAACGGCTGCGGCTACGGCGCTTGCGATGACAAGGGATTTAGCGGTGTTCGACATCTCGGTTATCCTTTTGATGACTGCGTATGTCTGTGTTCGACAATGACAAAGGTAATGGGTTGCAGGTCACAGTTGAATTCACGAGCCTGTGTCTCACGAGCCCGTCAATGACTGTCATGACATCTTGCAAACTAATAGTTTGTTTTAGAAGAGATAAAACGCAAATGTTTCAATCCGGCCCCTCAGAGGGGGCCGGATTTTGTGCAATTTGCCGCTGATTGTTACAGCAGGTCGGGCGGCGTAGCGGCCCGCGACAGTTCATTTGTTACAGCCTCAAGCGGCTGCACTTGTGTCTGTTTCTCACCAAGACGACGGACACTGACCGTGCGGTCCTCAACTTCACGGTGACCGACGGCCAGAATGACCGGAACTTTGCCGACCGAGTGTTCACGAACCTTATAGTTGATCTTTTCGTTGCGGATGTCCGCCTCGGCTCGGACACCTGCGGCCTTGAGTGTCTCAACCACTTCCTGCACGTAACCGTCAGCCTCGGAGGTGATCGAAGCGACCACGACCTGACGCGGGGCCAGCCAGAAGGGCAATTTGCCCGCGTGTTCTTCGATCAGGATGCCGATGAACCGTTCGAACGAACCCAGCGTTGCACGATGCAGCATGAAGGGGCGGTGCTTCGATCCGTCCGCGCCAATGAAATTGGCGTCCAGCCGCTCGGGCAGGTTGGGGTCCACCTGAAGGGTGCCGCATTGCCAGGTACGGCCGATCGCGTCGGTCAGGGTGAATTCAAGCTTGGGTCCGTAGAAGGCGCCTTCGCCTTCGAGAAGCTCATAGTCGTATCCTGCGGCCTTGCAGGCGTCACCTAGGGCTTTTTCGACCAGATCCCAGCTATCATCCGACCCGATGCGTTTTTCCGGGCGCGTCGAGAGCTTGATGGTCCAATCATGGAAACCGAGATCGGCATAGACCTTCGACAGAAACGCGATGAATTTTGCGGTTTCAGATTCGATCTGATCTTCGGCGCAGAAAATATGCCCATCGTCCTGGGTAAAGCCGCGCACCCGCATGATACCATGCAGCGCGCCAGAGGGTTCGTACCGCGCGCAAGACCCGAACTCGGCCATGCGCAGAGGCAGATCGCGATAGGATTTCAGACCCTGATTGAACACCTGCACGTGGCAGGGACAATTCATCGGCTTCAGGGCGTTCACGGCCTTTTCACGGGCATGTTCCTCGTCGACTTCGACGATGAACATGTTTTCCTGATACTTGTCCCAGTGGCCCGAGGCTTCCCACAATTTGCGGTCAACAACCTGCGGTGTGTTGACTTCGACATAGCCGTCACGTTCCTGCATGCGGCGCATATAGTCCTGCAGGGTGGTATAGATCTTCCAGCCATTCGGATGCCAGAAGATCTGGCCCGGAGCCTCTTCCTGCATGTGGAACAGGTTCATTTCTCGGCCCAGCTTGCGGTGGTCACGCTTGGCAGCCTCTTCCAGCATGTGCAGGTGCGCTTTTAGCTTTTCCTTGCCGGTAAAAGCCACGCCATAGATGCGTTGCAGCATCGCACGGTCGCTGTCACCACGCCAATAGGCGCCAGCAATGCTCATTAGCTTGAACGCATCGCCCGGAACCTGGCCGGTATGCTGCAGATGCGGACCGCGGCACAGGTCCTGCCAGTCGCCGTGCCAATACATGCGCAGCGGCTCGTCACCTGGGATGGCGTCGATCAGTTCGACCTTATAGGGCTCGTTGTTTTCGGTGTAGAAATCAATCGCGCGCTGACGGTCCCAGACCTGGGTGGTCACGGTGTCGCGTTTGTTGATGATTTCCTTCATCTTTTTCTCAATCGCGCCGAGGTCTTCGGGCGTAAATGGCTCGGCCCGGTCGAAATCGTAGTACCAGCCGTTTTCGATGACGGGGCCGATGGTGACTTTGGTATCGGGCCAGATCTCCTGCACGGCGCGGGCCATGATATGAGCCAGGTCGTGGCGGATCAGTTCGTTTGCCTGATCTTCATCTTTCATGGTGTGCAGGGCGATTTCGGCATCAGATTCAATGGGCCATTGCAGATCCCAATGCTGGCCATTCACCGTGGCTGAGATGGCCTTTTTGGCCAGTGAGGTCGAGATGTCGGCGGCCACCTGCGCAGGGGTTACACCCACGTCATAGGATCGTGCATTGCCGTCAGGAAAAGTGAGAGAGATTGACTGTGCGTCCAAGGCCATGGCTGGCTCTCCTCGTCGGTTTGGCGCCCACTGAACGCCCGGTTGCGGGTTATGTTGTGTTCGCTTCATTTGTCAGGTGGGGGTGGACCTGTCAAGGGCCGGCGCGAGGGGCCAGCCCTTCGCGCTCCCCGAGGTATTTTTGGCCAGATGAAGGGGGATCTGGGAATTGCACTTGGGGGTGGGGCGTGCATGATATCGGAAAAAGAAAAGAGGGTGTCATGGCAGCGACGAATTTTCTGGAAACGGCGCAGGGACGGCGGCTGGCCTATCATAAAAGCGAGGGCATCGGGCCGACCATCGTGTTTCTGGGCGGGCTCAAATCCGATATGGAAGGCACCAAGGCGGTGCATTTGGAGGCCTGGGCGAAGGGGCGTGGCCATTCATTTCTGCGGTTCGACTATTCAGGTCACGGTGAAAGCGGGGGCACGTTCGAAGAAGGATGCATTGGTGACTGGCATGAGGATACGCTGGCCGCGATCACGGAATTGACGGATGGGCCGCTGATTGTTGTCGGCTCGTCCATGGGGGGGTGGCAGGCGCTGCTGTTGGCCAAAGCGCTGCCAGATCGGATTCAGGGAATGGTGACCATCGCTGCTGCGCCGGATTTTACCGAGGACGGGTATTGGGCTTCATTCTCGGAAAACCAGAAACAGGCACTGGAAACTGTTGGCCATGTCGAGCTGCCTTCGGACTATATGGAGCCTTACATCGTGACCAAACGGATGATTGAAGATGGTCGCCAACATTTGGTCCTGCGCAAGCCTCTGCATATGCCTTTTCCCGTGCGGTTTTTGCAAGGTACCGAAGACACAGCGGTTTCAACCGGAACAGCTGTGCGCCTGATTGAACATGCGTTCGGGCCCGATATGCGCCTGTCATTGATCAAGCACGCCGATCATCGCTTTTCGGATGGCCCATGCCTGGGGTTGATCGAACAAGCCGTTCTCGATGTGATGGCAGCCCAATAATGCGGATATTGGGTCGCGTTTTTCTGACATTGATCGTTGCGTTTGGCCTGATCTATTGGTTTGGCCCGCGTGAGAAGGTTGATCTGGCCCCAACATTTGACGCGCGCAAATTCGGTGAAGGGGTGCAGGTCTATTTCGAAAGTGTGGAATCTGCATTCGCCGACATCATTCCGGGGGTCGAAAAGCGAGTTTTTTGGCAAGAGGGCTATAAAGAGCAGCGAACACCTGTTTCGATTCTGTATCTGCACGGGTTTTCTGCATCATCCGAAGAGATCCGACCGGTTCCCGATCTGCTCGCCGAAACGTTGGGCGCCAATCTGGTCTACACGCGGTTGCAGGGTCATGGTCGCGGGGGGGATGCAATGGGTGAGGCGACGGCCTCGGGTTGGATGCAGGATCTTGCCGAAGGGCTGGCTGCTGCACGGGCGGTTGGGGAAAAGGTCGTGGTGATTTCGACATCAACCGGCGGCACGTTGGCAGCTGCGGCCGCACTGAATGAAGAGCTGAGCCAAAACGTTGCAGGGATCGTATTTGTTTCTCCGAATTTCGGCGTTAAAGCGGCCGGAGCATGGATACCCGGATTGCCTTGGGCGCGCATCTGGTTGCCCCTGATGATGGGTGAAACCCGGGGCGTCGCAGGGGTGAACCCGGAAATGAACAAATTCTGGTCGGCGGTCTACCCTTGGCAGGCTGTGGTGCCGATGACAGTGCTGGTGGATGTGGTCTATGCGCTGGATTTTTCAGACGCAAAGGTTCCCGCGTTGTTCTGGTTCTCGAATGAAGATCAGGTCGTGCGTGCCGACCTGACCCACGAGATTGCCAAGGCATGGGGCGCCCCTGCGTCGGTTGAGCTGGTAACAATGGGGCCCGGGGACGATCCTAATTCCCATGTGATCGCCGGGCGGTTGATGTCTCCGGGGCAGACCGACGAAGTGGTGGCTGGTATCCTGAGATGGTTGAAAACCTTGGGGATCGAGTGAGGAAGAAATAATGCGCAGACCAGGCAGTATGTGGAGCCTTGAAACCCTCGGTCGTGTGCGTCTGTCCCGTCATTTTTTCATGCGTGATTTTCTGTATTCGGAAATAAGCAATTTTCACGAAAAGCAGAATTTTCCAGACGATCCCAACCTTGCCATCGAAACCGGAAAGGCGCTTTGTGAAACCCTGCTGGACCCGCTTGAGGAGACCTTTGGCCGGATTGCCGTACGATCCGGCTATCGCTCGGCATCATTGAACCGTTTCGGCAATGAAAACCGGCTGAATTGCGCGCGAAATGATAACCCGCTGGAATGTCACATCTGGGATCGCGCGGTGGGTGATGATCGGATTGCCGGTGCATCGGTCGTGATCCCATGGTTTGCGGATCAATATGAGGCGGGGCGGGATTGGCGGGATTTGGCGTGGTGGATGCACGACCATCTGGATTATTCCGAAATCTGGTTCTTTCCAAAACTCTGTGCTTTCAATCTGGTCTGGAGGCCTGTGCCTCATAAGCGCATCGACAGCTATATCGCGCCGCGGGGCTGCCTTCTGCGCCCAGGAGGCGCGCCTGGCGAGGGTGACCTTGAGCGGCAAAGACGATATGCGGACTTCCCCGCTTTTCGCGGTATCCGCTACCCCTGAACTTTAACTTGCCGAACCATACAAAACCTCTCATCCTGAAACTAATGACGACGATTTGAGTGACTTTTCCAAAGGAGGCGTTGTTTGATCGAGCCGTTGGTTCTTTTGCCCGGTTTGATGTGTGATGCGCGGGTATTTGAGCATCAGATGCGCGCCCTGTCACGTGATCGCGCCGTGACGGTCGCTTCGGTTTCGACTGCTGAACGGATTGAAGAGATCGCGCGGGGCCTATTGGTTCAGTTGCCACAACGCTTTGCATTGGCGGGCCTAAGCCTGGGCGCCGTAGTCGCTTTGGAAATTGTCCGATATGCACCCGAGAGGGTGTCGCGCTTGTGTCTGATGGCTTCGGATGCGCATTCGGAATCGCCTCAGACCGCAGCCGCGCGGGAGGAGCTGTTGGTCGCCGCCAAGATGGGTCGGTTAGAGGAAGTGATGCGTCGGCTGATTGGATCGGATTCGCTGGCCCCGGGGCCTCGACGTATTCCCATTCTTGCTGATGTCATCTCGATGGCGTTAGATTTGGGCCCGCAGGTGTTCGAGCGTCAGATTCGCGCGCTGCAGCGTCGTCCGGACCAGCAGGGCAACCTGCGCCGGATCACGGCCCCGACTTTGGTGCTATGTGGGGCGCATGACACGGTTGTTCCGGTGCGAAGGCATGCGTTCATGGCGGACCTGATCCCAAATGCAGAACTGCACGTCATCAAGGATGCAGGACATTTGCCTACGTTGGAATCGCCTGAAAATGTCACCGAGGCGCTGAAGACCTGGCTCAGAGTGAAGCCTGCGCTGGATTACGCATAGAGCGCTTTACGCTGTTCTTTGCTTAGAATGACCGGGGTTGAGATCGTCTGGCCCGTATTCTGATTAAAGAACGGGGTGTCCCTCCAGCTGCCAGAAAGCCGGGATTTTAGTACCCGCGTAACAATCCCGGCGACAGCGTAACCCAGTCGCTTGTGTTTGTGTTTTCCATCGGCCTGGGGAATGAACCCTTGAGTCGTAACTGGCCCTAAACAGTCCGGATCGGAAACTCGTTTCACATCAAAGCCCGCAAACGGAAATTTTGGAGTATTTGATGTCGTCGCCAGCGGTGCATTGCAGCAGCTGGCATACCAGCGCAGCATCCCCTTGGGGCCAAGGCGCATCGCGGCCAGGTGTTCGATGCCGCCGTCGATCCTGATTTCTTCAGGGGCCATTTGGAAAATGTCCACCGGTTCCGGCGCAGGGTCCGGTTGCCCGAAATATATCTGCGCGGCCCGGCAATCACGGCAAAAGCAGACTACATGCGTGCCGTACTGAACGCCTCTGGCTGTAATGCTGCCAAAGAGTTTTCCACAGTTGCAGGCGAAAGCCGTCTGTTTGGCGACTTTCTTTCCCATCGGCGTTAGGCCACTTTGTTGCGGTTGGCCGCTTTGCGCGAGGGTTTGCGGGCGTTGGCGTTCATAAATTCGATCACCAATGGGCGGATATTGTCGCGCCAGCTGCGGCCGGCGAAGATGCCATAGTGACCTGCGCCAGGTTCGACATGGCTGGCTTTTTTCGAATCCGGCAGCCCTGTACACAGCTCGAGCGCAGCAATGCACTGGCCAGGGGCCGAGATGTCGTCATTCGCACCTTCGACTGTTTTGACAGCAACGTTTGTAATTTTGCCGATATCTACCTTGTGCCCTGCAACAACAAACTCGTTGCGCGCGATTTCGCGGTTTTTGAAGACGCGTTCGACGGTTGAAAGGTAGAACTCGGCGGTCATGTCCATGACGGCGAGGTATTCATCGTAGAATCTGTTATGGGCATCGTGATCCGAAGCCTCGTCCCGCATAACCCTCTGGATCTGCTCGGAAAACGCCTGCGAATGCCGGTCCGAATTCATCGACATGAACGAGGCCAACTGCAGCAGGCCGGGATACACCATGCGCCCGACGCCCTTATACTTGAAGCCGACGCGCTGAATCATGGTTTCTTCCAGCTGCCCCATTGTCACGCGACGTCCAAAATCGGTCACGTCGGTAGGTGTGGCATCCGGGTCAACAGGTCCGCCGATCAATGTCAGCGTGCTGGGTTGGGCTTTGGGTTCGACCTCGGCCAGATAGGCTGTGGCGGCCAGAGTCAGCGGCGCCGGTTGGCAGACGGCTACAACGTGGGTGTCCGGTCCCAATTCTTTCATGAAATCGACAAGGTAAAGTGTATAATCCTCTACATCAAACTTACCTTCGGACACGGGGATATCGCGCGCATTATGCCAGTCAGTGATATAAACTTCGCAATTCACCAAGAGGCTTTTTACGGTGGACCGAAGCAAAGTGGCGTAATGTCCAGACATCGGGGCGACCAACAGCACCTTGCGGGGCTGTTCGGCGCGGCCATTGACACGTATATGTATCAAATCACCAAAAGGGCGTTCGATCACCGGGACAATATCGACCAGATGATCCTTGCCGTCTTCGCAAGTGAATGTACGGATTCCCCAGTCGGGTTTTACAACCATGCGCTGGAACGTCCGCTCAGTCACCTCGCCCCAGGCGGCCATCATGCTGAACGCAGGGTTGGGCACCATCGAAAACAGCGGATAAGAAGCTATGGCACTTGCCGTAGCACCCATCCACTGATTGGTGTTGCGCATCGTTTCCATCAGATCGTAGGTCATCATGTAGCGCATGAAATGGGCCTCCTGAGTGTCAGCCTGATAATTCGGACCATTCGTCGCTTTGCCCCCCGACGCCCACGACGTTATTCTGCATAGCAGCGAGGTTAGGGTGGAATTGTTAAAATGACAACAAGTGAAGATAACGCGCCAGAGCTGTCCGAGGAACACCTTGAACGGATTAGAGAAAATATGACGAAAGTCGAAGAATTGTCGAAAAGGCTGATCGATGTGATGGCTGGCAAAGAGGCACACACTCCCGCGTTGGACGGTCCGAATCAAGATCTTTTCGCAAGAGCAGCAACTTCGTATTTCGCCGAAGCGTGGCAGAATCCCGCCAAGCTTCTGGAACATCAGGTCGCCTTCTGGGGACAATCCGTTATGAACTTTGCTGAGGCTCAGCAGGCGCTGGCCGCCGGCGGGGTCGAGGACAGCGAACCCGGACCCAAGGATAAACGGTTCTCAAACCCTCTTTGGGACACCAACCCCTATTTCCGGTTTATTCGCCAGCAGTATCAGACAAATGCCGATGCAATCGCGCAGGCGGTTGCTTCGGTCGACGATCTGGACGGCAAGGACAAGCAGAGGCTGCATTTCTTTTCGCAACAGATCATTGACTTGATGTCTCCGACGAATTTCCTGGCCTCCAATCCCGACGCGCTGGAAAAGGCGGTCGAGACGGAAGGGCAATCGCTGATCAAAGGGCTAGAGAATCTAGTTGCGGACCTAGAAGCCAATAATGGTGAAATGGTTGTCAGACTGGCGGATGAATCCGCGTTCAAGCTTGGCGAGAATATCGCGACAACTCCGGGCGACGTGGTCTATCGCAACAGGCTTATGGAGTTGATCCAGTACAAACCCACGACCGAGACCGTACACGAGACCCCGATCGTTCTGTTTCCGCCCTGGATCAACAAATACTATATTCTGGACCTTAAGGCGCAGAACAGCCTCATCAAATGGGTGACCGAGCAAGGCTATACCCTGTTTGTTGTAAGTTGGGTTAATGCGGATGCTTCTCATGCCGAGGTCGGTATGGGCGACTATGTCGAAGAGGGATTTCTGACCGCCATCGAGACCGTCAAGTCGATCTGTAAGGTCAAGCAGGTCAATGCGGTGGGATATTGCATTGCCGGCACCGCGTTGAGCTTGACGCTGTCCCTGATGAAGCAGCGTGGCGACAAATCCATCAAATCGGCGACCTTCTTCACCACCTTGACCGATTTCGGTGAACAGGGGGAATTCACGCCGTTCCTACAGAATGACTTTGTCGATGGCATTCAAGAACAAGTGACAAAAGACGGTATCCTAAAAGCATGGGTCATAGGTCGTACCATGTCGTTCCTGCGATCGAATGACCTGATCTACGGCCCTGCCATTCGAAGCTATATGATGGGCGAGACCCCTCCGGCGTTTGATTTGCTCTACTGGAACGGGGATGGCGCAAATCTTCCGGGCAAAATGGCAATCGAGTATTTGCGGGGGCTTTGCCAGAAAAATCAATTTGTGACCGACGGTTTCGATTTGCTTGGGCACAAACTGCATATCCGCGACGTTGATGTTCCTTTGATGGCCATCAGCTGTGAAACCGACCATATCGCCGCCTGGAAAGATTGTTATCGGGGTGTGCAGCAGATGGGGTCACGTTCGAAGACGTTTGTCGTTTCGGAATCCGGTCACATAGCAGGCATCGTGAACCCGCCGAGCAAGAAGAAATACGGCCACTACACCAACCCTGATCTGAATGCGGATGCCGATGCATGGATGAAAGAGGCCGATTTTCATAAAGGGTCCTGGTGGCCGCAGTGGGAAGCTTGGCTGAAGAAGAGATCCGGCAAGCAAATCCCCGCGCGCCAAGTGGGCGATTCGGGATACGCTTCCCTGGCCGAAGCACCAGGAACCTATGTTTTGGTGAAGGCAACAGATTGATTTTTAACAGTTTAGAAAAATATTGCTGCAGTGCAGCAAGAAAAAACTTGCAATGCTGCGATGCAGCAACGATATTGTCCTCAAGCTGATGAAGCCCGGGGTTGGCCCGGATCGGCAAGCAAAGGATTTGGACAATGGCAAAGACTCAAGACTTTACCGCGACCCTGAAAGACATGATGGGTGCATTCCCTGTTGACACCACCGCTCTGGAAGGTGCGTTCAACACCACCGCGACCCTGAACGAAAAGCTGTCGGGCGTTGCTCTGGAAGCGGCTGAGAAATCGGCTGAGATTTCGAACAAATGGACCAAGGAAACCCTGGCCAAACTGTCCGATATGTCGAAAGCGAAATCTGACCCTGCAGATTACGCAAAAGCTGCAACCGACTACGCAAGCGCGTCGGCTGAAGTTGCTGCTGAAAACCTGGCTGCTTTCGCTGAAATCGCGAAAAAAGTTCAGTCGGAAACCGTTGAGCTGCTGATGGCTGCTGGCAAAAACGCTGCAGAAGATGCAACTGCCGTTGTCAAAAAAGCAACCAACGACGTGTCCACTGCTGCGAAAAAAGCAGCTGGCGCCAAGTAAGGTAAGATAGCGAGGCGCACCCACTCCTCCCATTTGGTGCAATCGCGTTGGGCAGGTCGAAAGACCTGCCCTTTCTTTTTGTTCTGCACTCGCATAATCTCTGCTGCAATGCATCATTCCTTGGGGAGGGTAGACGGTGTCAGAACAAGAAAAACCGTTGCTAATCAAACGATATGCCAGCCGTCGGCTGTATAACACTGAAACCAGTGACTATGTCACGCTCGAAGATATTGCGGCATTCATACGTGACGGTCGCGAAGTTCAGATCATAGACCTGAAGACTGGGGATGATCTGACACGGCAATATCTGCTGCAAATCATTGCCGAGCATGAAAGCCGCGGTGAGAATGTCCTGCCGGTGAACGTGCTGAACGATCTTGTGCGCAGCTATATGTTGCCGGGCGGAGGAGTGATGCCGCAATTCCTGCAAAGCTCGTTCGAAATGCTGCGCGAAAGCCAAAGCAAAATGATGGAAAACATGTCTGCGATGAATCCGATGACCCAGATTCCGGGTTTCGAAGCACTGCAAGCGCAGCAAAAGGCATTTCTGAAGGCGATGACCAGCGGCATTTCCGGCAGTTGGTCCGGTCCGGAAACGGATAGCGAGGCCAAACCCCAGTCGAGTGAGGATCTGGACGACATCAAGAAGCAGTTGGCGGAGTTGCAGCAAAAGCTGTCTAAACTGAACTGAATTTGTCCATACAATGAAATAGGCCCGCCGCTGGCGGGCCTTTTCGTTTGAATTCAGCTTGTTCAGGTTCCAAATGCGATTTTCGGGGCGGTAATTTCCCCTACTGAAGCCAACAGAATATCAGCGATCACATCCAGTTCCGCGCCTGTCAGGCGTACAGGCAGGCGCACGTCGCAAGCTTTCATCAGCATGTTTCGCGTTTGTGGCAGCTCGGTCTGTTCCGGCAGGAATTGCCAGTTCCAAAAGGCACGGGCGTTGTCTTCACTCAGGCCGAATACCTGAACTTTCACCCCGCGTGCTTCGGATGCTGCGGCAAAGGCGCGGATATCATCATCGCTTAAGTCAACCAGATTGAACTGGATCGAATCCGGTGCCCGGCGTTCTGGCACCAGCGGGGCAGGCACGTTGATATAGGGCGATGAGTTCAGGCGCTCTGCCACATAGTCGTGGTTTTGCAACCCATCGTGGACACGGCGTGCCAATTCAGGCATCTGGGGACGGATTACTGCAGCGCTCAGGTTGCTCATCCGCAGGTTATACAGCGGCAACTGGTTCTGCCAGCGGCCAAAGGCCTCTTCGAGTTCCGATGAGTTTTCGCCACGCGGACCTTTGTGTTTCTTCCAGTTAGTTTCGTAGGCGCCGGACATGATCACGGCACGCGCCACCAGATCAGCGTCGTCGGTTATCAGAATGCCACCTTCGCCCGCATTGATCATCTTGTAGGACTGAAACGAGAAACAGCCGATCTTGCCAATCGTCCCAATATTGCGGCCATGCCAAGTTGTCCCCAGCGAATGGGCTGCGTCCTCGATCACCGGAATGTCGCGCGCGCTGCACAGAGTCATGATCGCGTCCATATCCGAAGTATGTCCGCGCATATGGCTAATGATCACGGCCTGCACGTTATCCAGTTTGGCGGCAAAGTCATCCATGTCGATGCGATAATTGTCACCCACCTCACACAATACGGGGATGCAATCCGCATGTATGACCGATGAGGGCACCGCCGCAAAGGTAAAGCCCGGTATCAGCACCCGCGCGTCCCGCGGCAAACCCAGCGCCTTGAGCGATAGGAACAGTGCCGCCGAGCAGGACGATACAGCCAGCGCGTATTTCGTGCCCAGCAGTTCCGCGAATTCCGACTCGAGCAGCGCAACCGGAGCGTCCTGCGGCGCAGTGTAGCGGAACAGGTCGCCTGACTGCATCAAGGCATCAATGGCGTCGCGGGCGGCCGCGGGGATGGGTTCGGCGTCATGGACGTTAGGAGGCAGCGTCATATTTGGCATTCCTGAATTCTATCTTTGGGAAAGATAAAGCTAATGAAGTGTCAATCCAAGCCCTTAATCTTCAGGGTGGCGAAATTTCACTATTCTGTCGTAGTCAGAGAGACACAGGTTGGCTTACCCCGCGTAGCAGGAAATTCTTTTGAACCTGCAACTTTGGGGGAAGTAAGGTGGCAATGGATCTTCTTTGACGTTGTTCTCGTATGATGGGTTGGATCACTGCATTGACTATCATTCGTTTGGCCCTTTGGGGCGCGCTTTCAACTTTCGCTTCGGCGGTTCACGCAGATTATCTTCTGTCGGATGGCACTGAAGTTGCGCCGCTTCAGATGTTTCAGGAATGCGATGTTTGCCCTGAGATGTTTGCCTTGCCTATGGGTGAGTTCATGATGGGTGGACCACCGGGAGAATCGAAACGAAACTTTCATTGGGATGAAAAAGGGCGCCGACCCGCGACAGCGGAAGAGCCGTATATCGCGCATCGTGAAGGTCCGGTTCATAGCGTCAGAATAGATCTGTCCTTTGCCATGGGACGTAACGAGGTTACCCGTGATGAGTGGATGGCCTGCGTTGAAGATGGGGGATGTAGCAAATATGTGCCGGAAGATTTTGTAATCGGCGATAGTTTTGAGCGCATAGATCTTACGGGCAATCATCCAGTGAATGATGTGTCTTATTTGGATGCTTTGGCTTACACGGATTGGCTGAACAAAAAACTCGGGATAGATGCCTACCGCTTACCAACGGAAGCCGAATGGGAATATGCCGCCCGTGCCGGAACGCAGACTCCTTTTGCGCAAGGAGAGGAAGTTACGACGGATCAGGCCAATTTCCATGCCAAACCGACAGAAGAGATGATTGGTGAAAAGCGGCCGGATTTAGTGTGGCGCGGTTACCCAGTTCGCGTTGATGAACTTGATGCCTCCAATGCTTGGGGTCTTCGGCATATGTCGGGGAATGTCGGGGAAAGAACGATGTCCTGCTGGACAGCGACGCACCCGGGTTGGTCGACTTCCAGCCAGCACTTAGAGATGGCGAGATCAGTTGATTGTCACAGGCGGGTTGTAAAAGGCGGTTCTTATCCATTTGCTATGGATTTTTCGCGCGCTGCAAGTCGCGGTGGGGCGGGCATTGATTGGCGGTCAAAATTGACGGGCTTTCGTATCCTGAGAGAGTTTAAGTGAGTTTCTCTGACAATCTCGAAATCAGAATCCCAGCCGGTCCCGCAGGGAAAACCATGTCATCGCCAGCACTAGCAACGGGCTGCGTAGGGCTGCGCCGCCCGGAAAGGGCAAGGCGGGCACGCGGGACATGGTGTCGAACCCCTCGGCCTGGCCCTGAATGGCCATCGCCATCAACTGCCCGGCATGGGTGGCCGTGCCGACCCCATGGCCGGAATAGCCCGAGGCCGACAGGATATTGGGCGCAACCCGCGTCAGATAGGGCATCCGCCGCATAGTGATGCCCAGAGTACCGCCCCAGGCATAGTCGATTTTCACATCGCGCAGATGCGGGAAAATCTCGGTCATCGGTTTGCGCACCTTGGAGGCGATATCTGTCGGGAAGCGGTAGCCATAGCTTTCTCCGCCGCCAAATAGCAGGCGGTTGTCGGCGCTGAGGCGGAAGTAATTTACCACAAACTTGGTATCGGCGACGGCGACATCCCGGGTCAGGACGCGGGCGGCATCGGTGCCCAAAGGCTCGGTCGCGGCGATGAAATTGTTGATCGGCATGACGCGCGACGCCACTTTGCCGTTCAGATCGCCGAGATACCCGTTGCAGGCCAATATGACGTGGTTGGCCGTCACCTTTCCCTGTGGGGTTTGCACGATGGCCGGATCGGTCTCGTCGATCCCGGTGACTTCGGTACCCTCAAAGATGCGCACGCCGGCCTTGGCTGCGGCATCAGCCAGCCCCAAGGCAAAGTTCAGCGGGTGCAGATGGGCCGCTCCCATGTCCAGATAACCTCCGCGATAGGTTGGGGATGGGCACAAGCCATGCGCCGCGCCTTCGTCCAGCAGCTCCATATGGTCATAACCATATCGCGCCGACAGATGCGCGGCGTGATCGTGGAGGTCTTGCTGATCCCCGGTGCTGAGGCCCAGAACCGCCACGCCCGGTTTCAGATCACAGTCGATTTTGTGCTTTTCGATCAGCGATTTGACCAGATCCTTGGCATCTTCAGCCAGATCCCACAGCTTGGCGGCATCGTCATCGCCGACCAGGCGTTCAAGGTCTTCCTGATCCATCCGCTGGGCGCTGCCCAGCTGCCCGCCATTGCGGCCTGACGCTCCGAAACCAACGCGATGCGCCTCAAGCAGCACGACGTCGAACCCGGCCTCGGCCAGATGCAGCGCGGCGGACAGTCCGGTATAGCCGCCACCGACCACACAGACATCCGCTTTGGTATCCCCAGCAAGCGCGGGAAAACGGTCGAGCGTGTTGGCCGTCGCGGCATACCAGCTGGCCGGATACTCGGCCTTGCGGTCGTTGGAATAGAGGAGATTCATCGCGGCTTAAACGTTCATGAGCAGGTGCTCACGCTCCCACGGAGAGATGACCTGTAGAAATTCTTCATACTCGGCACGTTTGACAATGCCATAAACGCGGGCAAATTCCGGACCCAGCACCTCGTGCAGGGCGGTGGCCTCGTCGAACAGGTCCAGCGCATTGCCCATGACCTGCGGGATATCACCGTCACCTTCGTAGGCGTCGCCATAAAACTGACGGCGCGGACGTTCCTGCTGTGTCAGGCCGAGATAGCCGCAGGCAAGCGACAAGGCGATGCCCAGATAGGGGTTGCAGTCCATGCCTGCGATACGATTTTCAACGCGCCGCGCCTCGGGGCCGGACAGGGGAACACGGATGCCGGTCGTGCGGTTGTCACGAGCCCATTCCAGATTGATCGGCGCGGCATGGTCTTTCACATAGCGGCGGTACGAGTTCACATAAGGTGCCATGACTGCCAGGCCTGCAGGCAAGTGGTTTTGCAGCCCTGCAATGAAGTTATAGAATGCATCCGTTTCGCCGCCCTGAGGTCCGGAAAAGATATTCTGTCCGGTTTCGATCTCGGTGATCGAGTGGTGGATGTGCATGGCCGATCCGGGCTCATCCGCAATCGGTTTCGCCATGAAGGTCGCAAAGCAGTTGTGTCGCAACGCGGCTTCGCGGATCAGGCGTTTGAAATAGAACACTTCATCTGCCAACTTGACCGGATCACCATGGCGCAGGTTGATTTCAAGCTGTCCGGCGCCGCCTTCCTGGGTGATGCCGTCAATCTCGAATCCCTGATGTTCGGCAAAGTCATAGATGTCGTCGATCACCGGGCCGAATTCATCCACCGCTGTCATCGAATAGGCCTGCCGCGCGGCCGCCGGACGACCCGAACGGCCCATCATCGGTTTGATCCCCTGCGCGGGGTCGACATTGGGGGCGACCAGAAAGAACTCCATCTCTGGCGCGACAATCGGTTTCCAGCCTTTGTCGTGATACATTTTTACGACGCGCTTCAACACGTTGCGTGGGCTGAACGGGATCGGCTCTCCGTCCCGGTCATAGGCGTCGTGGATCACCTGCAGTGTCCAGTCACCCGTCCAAGGAGCAGCGGAAGCAGTCGAAAAGTCAGGCTTAAGGATCATGTCCCGTTCAATGAAGCCGTCCTCTCCGGCGGCTTCGCCCCAGTCCCCGGTGATAGTCTGGTAAAAGATACTATCGGGTAGATGGAAGTAGGACTGGCGTGCAAATTTGGTGGCCGGAACCGCTTTCCCGCGCGCGATGCCGGGCAGGTCAGAGATGATGCACTCGACCTCATCCAATCGGTGACCTTCAAAATAGGTACGGGCTGCCTGTGGCAGTTGTTCTGTCCAATCGGCCATCAGGCCCTCTCTTTCTTCAAAAACTCTGCCATGAACTGTCCGATCTTCGGACTGTCGTCGCGGGTGGGCAGGCGGTCGGCGGCGGCCTGCATCAGATTGTCTGGAACGACTCCTTTGCCGCGTGTGTCCATCAGCCCTTCGATGAAGCTGTCGCCATACTCCGGGTGGGCCTGAACGGTCCAGATCGTGTCGCCATAGGCCAGCATGGCATTCTGGCAAAAGGCGTTCGAACCGGTTACTTGTGCACCGGCGGGCAGCTCTACCACCTGGTCCTGATGCCAGGCATTCAAAGTGACGGTCTGTCCGTCCAAATCGTAGTCCGTCCGCCCCACGGCCCAGCCCTGTTTGAACTTTTCAACTTTCCCGCCAAGGGCTTGCGCAATGACTTGATGACCAAAGCATATGCCGATCAGGGGTTTGCCGCTTTGATGGATGTCGCGGATCAGCGCTTCGAGCTTGCGGATCCAGGCATGGTCCTCATAGGCACCATAGCGCGAGCCGGTGATGATCCATCCATCAGCATCGTCAAAACTTTGCGGAAAGTGATCGTCGACAACCGCATAGGTCACAAACTCAAAGCCGTTGCCATCCAGCAGCGCGCGAAACATGCCGTCATACTCACCGAACTGATCGTGCAATTCGTCAGGGGGGTGGCCGGTTACAAGGATACCGATTTTCATGGGTCACCAAATTTGATCAAATTTATTCTAGCTGAGCAGGACGAAGCGAGCAAGGGGGCTCAAACCGCCTCGAGATAACTTAGCCAATGCTCCTCGGGTGGGCGTTTGTCAAAGCGCAGGATCTCTTGTCGCTTTGTCATGGCGAGATTGCTGATCAGCGGGGCGGGAAAGATGCGCGCAACTTGCGGATCGGTTTCAAGGGCGGTGATGGCTGAAGCCCAGTCGCCAGCGAGTTGCGGCAGGCCGTCGATCTCATATGCGTTGCCCGTGATCGGAGCTGGCGGTTCAGTTCCGTCCTCGATGCCGTTCAGCGCCGCACCGAGAACGGCGCTCAGCATGAGGTAGGGATTGATGTCACCACCAGCAACGCGATGTTCGATCCTGCGGGCAGAGGGCGCGCCGCCGGGAACGCGCAGCGCGGCAGTGCGATTTTCATAAGCCCAGCATGCCTCAGTTGGGGCATGGGCGCCGGGGACAAGCCGGGTGTAGGAGTTCCCGTGCGGTGCAAAAATCAGAGTTGAACCAGGCATTGCAGACAGACATCCGGCTATGGCCGAGCGCAAAAGATCAGTGCCTTCAGGCCCGCCATTGTCAAAGATATTTTGCCCATCCTGGTCGACGACCGAAAAATGGACATGCATCCCATTGCCCGCATCCTGGGCATAGGGTTTGGCCATGAAAGTTGCGGTAAACCCATGTTTGCGTGCAAGGCCACGAGTCAACACCTTGAAAAGCAACGTATCATCTGCGCAGCGCATGGCGTCCTGATGGTTCAGGTTGATTTCAAACTGGCCGATCCCGCTTTCGGAAATGGCGGTTTGAGCCGGGATGCTCATTGCCTCGCATCCGTCATAGAGGTCTGTGAAAAAGGCGTCGAACGCATCCATTTCCGCCATGGACAGGACTGCCTCGTCGACCAGCCGTCGCCCCGTCAAAGGATTGATCGGAGGCACCGGTCGTGCACCTGATGAGTCCAATAGCGTGAATTCCAGCTCGGTCGCCGCAACAACAGACCAGCCACGCTCGGCATAGCGTTGCAGCACCGAGGTCAGAGCATGGCGAGGGTCGCCGGCAAAGGGCGTGCCCTGATCGTCATACAGGGACATCAACACCAGCGCTGTTTCGGTTTCAAGCCAGGGAACTGGGACGGGGCCACGCTCGGTTGGCAGTAATATGCCGTCCGCGTCGCCTGATTCAAACACAAGCGGGCTATCCTCGATATCCGCGCCCCACAGATCAACATTCAATGCCGAAAAGGGCATCCGCACCACACCTTTACTTAGCTTGTCAGCATAAGAAGGAGGCACGCGTTTGCCGCGCAGCTGACCGTTAAGGTCGCATGCCGCTACGCGAAAACTGTGTAGGGCGTTCAGGTCCATCGGCGTCTCCATCACTCTGGTACCCCGAGGTTTAATCGACACAAAGCGCCTTGTCACGAAATTTGATCAAATTATCCCCGCGCCGTTTTTTTCGGCGCGGGGTCGGGACCTTATGCAAAGCTTATGCCGTTCTCGGCCATCGGCAGATCGGCAATCAAGGTCCCGGACATTGCCTTGATTGCGTTCGCGAGCGCGGGGGCCGAGGGAGGCGTGCCGGGTTCGCCCACGCCCGTAGGGGCCTCGGCCGAGGGCAGGATGTGGACGTCGATTGTAGCTATATCGCCGATCCGAAGGGGCTCGTAATCCGGGAAGTTGTATTGATCCACGGAACCGCCGGTCAGTGTGATCTGATCGCGCATCACATGCCCGATGCCATAGCCAATCCCACCTTCCATCTGGGCACGCACCACGTCGGGGTTCACCGCGATACCGCAATCGACAGCACAGATGACCTTTTCGATCTTGATGCCGTCATCCGGATCGCCCGAGATTTCAACCACCTCAGCCACATAAGAACCAAAGGATTTGTGCACCGCAATACCTTGCGCGCGACCGGCAGGGACGTTGCCCCAATCTGCTTTCTCGGCCGCAAGTTTCAGAACTGAGGCCTTGCGCTGTTGGTCTGCATTACCCGCATCCGCCAGATGTGCGAGACGGAACTCAACCGGGTCACGGCCCGCGGCGGTGGCGGCCAAATCCATCATTGTTTCCATCGTATAGGCAGTGTGGGTATGTCCTACCGACCGCCACCATAGGACCGATGTGGCCTTGGGTGTGTCGGTCAGTCCAAGCGCCATCCCCGGAATATCATAGGGGCTGTCTGCGATGCCCTCGATCGAGCTGTGGTCGACGCCGTCATGCACTGCAACCGCCTCGAACGGGGTACCCTTCATGATCGATTGCCCTGCGACCTGATGCTGCCATCCGACGATATTCCCCTCCGCATTCAACCCGACACGGACTTTGTGCCCGAAGGCCGGGCGGTAATACCCGCTGCGAATGTCGTCTTCCCGCGTCCAGACCAGTTTGACCGGGCGCGAGCGGTCAGTGACAACAAAGGCCAACGCGGCCTCAACCTGATAGTCCGCATCCGGTGTTGCGCGACGCCCGAAAGACCCGCCGGCCAGCATCGTTCTGATGTGGATTTTCTCGGGTGGCAGCTGAAAGATTTGCTGATACGCCATGTGCGGGCCGGTTGGCATCTGAGCGCCATCATGCAGAACGATGTCACCCTCTGCTGTCTGTTCGATTGTGCAGTTCAGTGGCTCCATCGGAGCATGGGCGAGAAGCGGGTAGTAAAAAGTTTTTTCTACGACCGTATCCGCCGCGTCGATCGCCGCCGAAACCGTGGCAACATCTGCCTTGTTCACGTTATAGGCGGGCTCGGCATTCAGCGCGTCCATGATCTCGGCCTTGATCTGATCCGAGTGGCGGGTTTCAGCGCCGGACATGTCCCATTCGACCTCAAGCGCGTCACGCGCCTGAATCGCGGCCCAGGTATCTTCGGCATAGACCGCAACGCCCGCCTGATTGGGCAATGCAGCGGCGCTGATATAGCCTTTGATCTCTTTCGAGGCGCTGTCGTCAAAGCTGATGACAACACCACCGCGCGACTCCGAACGTTTGATCATCGCAACCATCTGGTTGGGCAGGTGGACATCCATGGCGTACATCGCCTGTCCGTTGCCTTTGATTGCCGAGTCCTTGCGACGCACGGCCTCGTTTCCGATCAGGCGGAATTCCGAGGGGTCTTTCAGGCGTGGCTCGGTCGGCGCTTCCATCTGCGAAGCGGCTGCCACGAAATCGGCAATCGGTGCAGATTTCTCGCCTGCTTTGACGATGCCTTCCTCAATGGTGATGCCTGATGCATCTACACCCCATCTTTGGGCGGCGGCGTTGATCAGCATCTCACGGGCAGCAGCGCCCGCCTGGCGATATTGCTGCCAGGAGTTCGCCATTGCGGTTGACCCGCCGGTGCCTTGGAAGGGGCCAAACAGCAGATTGTTATAGACTTGGGGGTTAGAGGGCGCGAATTCGTATTCGATCTGGTCCATGGATAAACCGATCTCCTCGGCGATCAGCGTCGGCAGGCCGGTCGCAGGGCCCTGACCCTTTTCGAAATGCTTGACGATGGCGGTCACGGTGCCGTCGGCGTCAATCTTAACAAATGGGTTGAGCTGCGTCGTCTCGGACGAGGCCGCAGCCAGAACGCCATCGGGGCGGGCGCCAACCAGCAAGACGGCTCCGGTTGCAGCAGCGCCTTTCAGAAAACCACGGCGAGAGGTGTTGATGGTCATGGATCAGGCCTCCAGAATTTCGGATGCGCGCTGGATACCGGCGCGGATGCGTTGATAGGTGGCACAGCGACAGGCGTTGCCGGACATGTAGTCGTCGATTTCTTCAACGCTGGGCTTTGGGTTTTCGGACAGCAATCCGACCGCCGACATCACCTGACCGGATTGGCAGTAACCGCATTGAACCACGTCCAATTCGACCCAGGCCTGCTGTACCGCGGCGCCAATATCGTTGTTTCCGACAGCTTCGATCGTGGTGATTTCGGCGTCTTCGACATCCTCAATATACGTCTGGCAAGAACGCACAGGCTCCCCGTCCAGATGCACGGTGCAGGCCCCACAGGACGCGACACCGCAGCCGAACTTGGTTCCTGTCATCTTCAGTTCGTCCCGGATTACCCACAGCAGGGGCGTGCCGGGCTCGGCCTCAACCGTGTGGGTCTGGCCGTTCAGTTTCAATGTCAAAGCCATTGGGGGGATCTCCTGTTGGGCTGGCTACCTGAATCGGTAAACTGGCGGGTTTACCTTAGGCAGGGGGCAGGGCGTTGTAAACCCGAGAGTTTACCTAGCGTTTGACCGGCTCATGTCAAAGGGTCTATAGCTTTGGAGCATGAATGACCTCAGCGCACCGAAAGCATCAAAGCATGCCCAGATCATCGAGGCTGCCGTAGCTGAATTCCAGGAAAAGGGGTTCTCGGCGGCCAGTATGGATCGGATCTCGGCACGGGCCGAGGTCTCCAAGCGCACGTTGTACAAGTATTTCGAAAGTAAGGAAAATCTGTTCCGCTCAATCGTGGTTGAGCTGTCGAACCGCTTCTCTGAGGTGTTGGATATCAGATACGAAAAGGGCCGGGATATCCAAGAGCAACTGACCGATCTGGCCTGGGCCGAGGGACGCATTCTCATGTCACCCGAGGTGATGGCGATGTCGCGTATGGTGATCAGCGAAACCTTGCGCAATCCCGACCTTGCGGTCGCCGCGCAGGACAAATTGGACAAAACTGCCATCTTCTCGGCCATGCTTAAAGATGCGGCAGAGGATGGTCAGCTACGCATCGATAACCCCGACATCGCGGGTCGTGAGTTCATCGGATTGATCAAGAGCAGGGCATTCTGGCCCATGGTTTTTTGCGGGACCGTACTTAGTCAGGACGAAATGTCTGATACCATTCAGCGCAGCGTCGAAATGATGATTTGCCGGTACGGTGTCGACAATCGGTAACGCGGTTGGCAGACACAAGGACGGCCCCTTTCGAATATGCTAAACCCCGGGCTGCCCGATTCGATGGGCAGGAATTTGCGGTTTCGATCCGTCTGATTGGATACCGGGTGCGACGAGGACTCAGCATTGAATGACAAGGTAAGACAAGCCGCACGCCTGAGCGTCGCCCCTATGATGGATTGGACGGACAGGCATTGTCGCTATCTGCATCGGTTGCTGAGCACCGAGGCGCTGCTGTACACTGAAATGGTAACAGCGCCTGCGTTAGTTCGGGGTGGTGCGCTGCATTTGCTGGACCACAACCCGCAGGAGCATCCCGTGGCCCTGCAACTGGGCGGGTCGAACCCTCAGGAATTGGCACAAGCGGCCCGGTTGGGGGCGGATGCTGGTTATGATGAGATCAATCTGAATTGTGGCTGCCCGTCTGATCGAGTGCAATCTGGCACTTTTGGTGCGGTGCTGATGAAATCCCCTGACCGCGTTGCGGATTGTGTTGCCGCAATGCGCGAAGCCGTGGACGTAGATGTCACGGTCAAATGCCGCATTGGAGTCGACGACCAACAGCCCGAAGACATTTTGCCTGAGTTTCTGAGCCAGATCAGGCAAGCGGGATGCTCTCGGGTCACAATTCACGCGCGCAAAGCCTGGCTGCAAGGGCTCAGCCCCAAGGAAAACCGGGATATACCGCCTTTGGATTATGATCTCGTGCATCGGATGAAGGCGGAATTCCCGGATATGCACATCTCTATAAATGGTGGCATTGCTGATCTGGAACAGGCGCGCGGGCATCTGGATGCAGGGCTGGATGGTGTGATGATCGGGCGGGCTGCGTATCATCAGCCGTCAGATGTTCTGTCCACAGCGGATCCTGTGATTTTTGGGGTCGGTCAGGCCGCCGACCCGTTTGCTGTTGTCCGGAAAATGGTGCCTTATATCGAATGCCATCTTGCTGGCGGAGGGCGCTTGCACCAGATTACGCGACATATGCTGGGCCTGTTCGCAGGGCGGCCGGGTGCGCGGGCTTGGCGGCGGACCCTGTCTGAAGGTGCAGTGCATGACGGGGCGGGCCCCGAGGTTATGTTGCAGGCACTGGATCATGTCGCGCCTCTGACCGAGGCCTGAATGGTGGCAATACGGCAAAAGGTCGGTTGGGGGGAATGATGCCCGAAGTAATGTTGCTTGCTCAGATGCTGGTTCTTCTGCTGGTGATCGGAGCGCTGGCAGGCGTTTTGGCGGGTCTGTTGGGTGTCGGCGGAGGCATCGTGCTGGTCCCTGCTTTTTTCTATGCGTTTCAGACCCTTGGGTATGGCGGCCCGCAGTTGATGCAGCTGTGCCTCGCCACCTCACTGGCAACGATTATCGTAACCTCACTGCGGTCGGTTCTGGCACATAACAAAAAGGGTGCCGTTGATTGGGATATCCTGCGCAGTTGGGGTCCGGGCATCGCCATCGGTGCGGTGTTGGGCGTGATGGTGGCATCCGCCCTTCGGACCGAGGCATTGCAGGCCCTGTTCGGTGTATTGGGTATGGTGATTGGCGCCTATCTTGGTCTGGGTAAATCCGAATGGCGGCTTGGAGACGCCATGCCCAAGGGCCTGAAACGCGCTCTCCTGTCGCCCTCGGTCGGCTTCCTATCCGTTCTGATGGGTATCGGCGGCGGCAGCTTTGGCGTGCCGTTAATGAGCTTGTTCAACACGCCAATTCACCGGGCTGTCGCCACGGCGGCCGGGTTTGGCGTGATCATCGCTGTGCCCTCGGTCATGGGGTTCCTGTTTCTCGAAATTGCCCCTGAACACCGCCCGCCCTTTACCATCGGCGCCGTCAATCTGATTGCCTTTGGGATTGTGGTCGCCATGACCATGATCACTGCGCCCTGGGGCGTAAAGTTGGCCCATGCGATGGATCCAAAGCCGCTCAAGCGGATATTCGCGGTCTTCCTGACTCTGGTCGCCCTGAATATGTTGCGCAAGGCGTTGGGTTTTTGAGTTCTTTCGAGGAAAAGGGTTGGGTGAAATTTCCCCACGACCGGGCTATTCTGGACTGGGTATCTTATGCGCTGCCTGCAGCACGCGCTGCTGCGACGGATCCGGAATTCGCGCATTGGATGGACTGTGAAGGGACCTGGTTCATTGGGGTCGACGCGCTGAACAACGACACCGAGGGCAGGGTCCAGGGGTCCCCGGTTCTGACCGGGGCCGTCATGGATTTCATAGTGTCGCGTTATGGGTCGTTGCCGTTGCACAAAGCCCAGGTCTCGGTCATTTACCCCGGCTACCCGTTGCCCCGACGCGGAGAGGGCGAGGCTGCTGCCCAGTATCGAGCAAAGCGGGATGCGGCCCATGTGGATGGTTTACGCCCGTCCGGCCCGGACAGGCGCCGCAGGGTCGAGGAACCGCATGCGTGGATTCTGGGCATTCCATTGACCGATGCCAGCGCGAATGCGTCCCCGATGGTTCTTTGGGAAGGTAGCCACAAGATCATGCAGGCTGCATTTGCGGATGCACTTGAAGACAAGCGCCCGGACACTCTGGATCAGGTGGACATAACAGATGTTTATCAGGCTGCCCGTCGTGAGGTCTTTGATACTTGCCGTCGCATCGTACTGCCCGCACGTCCGGGCGAGGCCTATCTGCTGCACCGCCACTGCCTGCACGGGGTAGCGCCATGGGGCAGCGGGGCTGAGGCTGGGTCGGATGGCCGGATGATCGCCTATTTTCGGCCTGAATGCGCTGGCGGTGTGGCCGAATGGATCAAATCCTCCTAACGTTCTGTCATTATACAGATTTGGAGGATTTTTTGATGATTGCTGTCCACAAAAACTCTGACGGAGCATTGATTGAAATCGAGCTTTCCGGCGAAGTGACAGGTACGGACTATTCCACAACATTGATCCCGGCGATTGAGGCCGCACTGGCCGAACACGATACAGTGCGGTTGTTGGCGATCGTGCAGCCAGAGTTCAAAGGGTACGATCTGAATGCGGTTTGGTCGGATACAAAATTGGGCCTCAGCCACTGGCGCGGCTTTGACCGAATTGGAGTGGTGGCGGATCAGGGTTGGGTTCAGACCAGTATCCGGCTTGCGGCTCCGCTTTTCCCTTGCCCTGTGCAGGTATTCGATCACGCGAATATTGAAGAAGCGCGCCGATGGTTGCGCGAATCTCTGGGCTCTATTCACGTTATGGATCTGGGCGGCCCCTGCGTGCAGGTCAGCCTGATGGGAAAACTCGACCCTGACGAATTCAAAAAGGCCGAAACCGATCTGGACTACATTTTGCAGGAGAAACAGGGGTTTCGCCTGCTGATTGATCTGTCCAAGTTTGACGGATGGCAAGGCCTTACGGCGCTTGCCTCGCATTTTCGGCTGGCCCGGGGGCATATTGGTAATCTGGATCGGGCAGCGGTTGTTGGCGACAAAGCCTGGCAACATCTGGCCCAACGGGTGGCCAGCCACATCCTTGGCACACGCACTCAGTTCTTTCCCGCCGAGGAAATTCAGAACGCCAAAACATGGCTTGCGTCTGGGTAGAAACGCAGCGGCTTGAGCCTGCTGTGACATTTACGTCAGGGCACAGAAATATCAGCGAGGATTTTTCTTGATCGATTGGTCAAAAAAGACGTACACAGATCGAACTCCTCTGCCGAACCACTGCAGAGGATCGATTGTTGAAACGCGCCGCTGTGGGTTGCCACTCACTCACCAGCTGTCAACGAACTTGACCCCCTCGTAGTTCAGACCAGCCCGCAGCGGTGCAGATTCAGCAATCACATCCTTTTGTGGAAATCTCAGGCCTTGTTGAGCCGCCCCGCCCGGCCGCCGCGCCGTTTGGCAAGCAGCGGTTTGCGAGACGGTAGGTCTGCCAAGATATCGGCGCGCTCAGAGCTGTCCATTTTCGACCAGCGAGAGATTTCGTCGATCGTGCGGTAGCAACCGGTACAAATACGCTCGGTCGGGTGCACAACGCAGATCTGGATGCACGGGCTTTCGACCTCGTTCCTTTTCCAAACCATGTTCGACATCAGCGTTTTCCGATCCTTAAAGAAAGCGCATTCTGTCCAGCGCGCCTTGCAGAATATAGCCTGCCGCGACGTGGTCGATAACCTGTCCGCGACGCTTTCGTGTCGTATCCGCCTCAAGCAGTGCCTTTTCTGCCGCAACCGTGCTGAGCCGTTCGTCCCAGAACCCGATCGGAACTTCGGTCAAACGGGACAGGTTTCGGGCAAAGGCACGGGTGGACTGGCAGCGTGGCCCTTCGCTACCATCCATGTTTTTCGGCAGACCCAGTAGGATGCCCCCGATCTCACGGTCGGCTATGATTTCCAGCAGACGGGCAGAATCCAGAGTGAATTTCTTGCGCCTTACGGTCTCCAGCGGGCTAGCGACACCGCGCATCCGGTCCGAGACTGCAACCCCGATAGTCTTTTCTCCCAGATCAAGACCGATCAACGCGCTCATAGGCGCAAGCGAGCCTGCAAATTCCTCAAAAATGTCATGGATCATCGGGTCACCCCAGCCTGAGCTGCTGCCGCACCAAGAATATCCAGTGCGTTGTCATTGTCCGAGAATACGGATTGGGCTTCGGCGTAGATCGCGGTGGCCCGGTCGATGTCGCCAACCACCCCAAGGGCACCGATCAGCCGGGCCCATTCTTCGGGGGAGCCGCCTTCGGTTGCAAGCCTATCTGACAGTTGCTCGACCATGCCAAGGATCATCTCTTGGCGCTCTTGTGCGGTCAGAGATGCAGCGGCCTCGATGTCATCCTCACCGGGGCCTGGGTTCCCTGCTGGTATAGGGGCGGCATTGAACACACCCGCACGAAAGGCCAGATCGTCCATCTGTGCGCGAATGGCCGTTGCCCAAGGGGCATTTGTCGGCGCGCTTCCAAGTGCATCCACCCAGATCCTGTAACCGATATCAGGTCGTCCGACCTGTACCATCATCTGTCCCAGGTAATACAAGGCCGGACCGTGGCGTGGATCACGCTGCAATGACTGTTTCAATGCGTCTTCAGCTTCGGGCGAGATATATCCGTTGGTAGCAAGGATCATCATCTCGGCAAGATGCGAATAGGCATCTGCGGGTGCCGTGTTCCCAGACAGTTCGATCACACGTTGCTGCGCTTTGTAGGCGGCATGGAAGTTACCTGCGTTCGCCTCGTGCTGGGCAAGAAGGATATGTCCTTGTAGGTCATCAGGACGACCGGAAACGGTTTCGCGAAGTTGCCCGAGAAGAGAGGCATAGCTTTCGTCAAGCTGTGGCAGTGGTGCGGGTGGCGTGGCGGCTTCTGCCTCGGCCTGACTGGGGCGCTCTGTGCGCAGAGCATCGGCCATTTCTAGCCGCAATGACAGGGGCTGATCGGGGAGCCCGGCTGCACCAAGCTTCAGATAAATCCAGGATCCTCCGCCTACCAGGATGGCCGCGACAAATATGGATGCCGTAACCGAGATCCATTTGGAAGGCCCTTGCGGTTCAGACAAAGATTGCATCTGCGCATCAGCCGCAAGAATGCGGCGTGAAATTTCCGTGCGAACTCGCTCGGCATCTGCGTCAGCGATGACACCACGGGCCAGGTCTCGATCTACGCTGGCCAACTGTTCACGATAGACCTGCAAGTCATACGCAGTGGATGGTTCGCGCGTATCTCGCCTACGCAGTATCGAAATCCCAAGAAAAACCGCTATCAGGACGGCGGTGGCTATGATGAGGGCCCAGAAGGTCATGATAACTCCAAGATGGCTGTCCTGACTTAGACCTGTGGCGGGGCGGAAAAAAGGGACAAATGGCCGCGAGGGGGCTTCATGTCGCAATAATAAGGGCGATGTCGCAATAGTGCGATATTATGGCGTTGCACGGCAGGGGCCAAAGGCGGTTACGCGGCATACCTGCGCCAATCACCGAACCGGATGGATTCGCTTATGAAACACTATTCAGCCTTTGCTGTGGCGCGCGAAGCGCTGCGCTATCATACCGGATGGGAACGCGCCTGGCGTTCGCCCGAGCCCAAGAAACGCTATGACGCCATCATTGTGGGGGCGGGTGGCCATGGTCTGGCAACCGCCTATTACCTGGGTAAGAACTATGGCATCCAGAATGTCGCTGTGATCGAAAAAGGCTGGTTGGGCGGTGGTAATACCGGTCGGAACACAACCATCATCCGCTCGAACTATCTGCAGGATCCGTCTGCCGCGATCTATGAAAAGGCGCGTAGCCTTTATGAGGATCTGAGCCAGGACCTGAATTATAACGTCATGTTCAGCCCGCGCGGCGTGATGATGCTGGCGCAGACCCAGCATGAAATCCGCGGCTATCAGCGCACGGCTCATGCGAATGCGCTGCAGGGTGTAAAGACTGAATGGATCACACCTGAACGGGTCAAGGAACTGGTGCCAATCATCAATCTCGAAGGCCCGCGCTATCCGGTTCTGGGTGCGCTGTGGCAGGAACGCGGTGGCACCGCCCGTCACGATGCGGTGGCTTGGGGCTATGCGCGCGCTTGTTCCGCTATGGGCATGGATATCATCCAGCAATGCGAAGTGACCGGGGTTCGGTCACAGGATGGTCGTGTTGTCGGTGTTGACACCACCAAAGGTGCGATCGACTGTGACAAGCTGGGCATCGTGGTTGCGGGCCATTCCGGTCAACTGGCCGAAATGGCGGGCTTCCGTCTGCCGCTTGAGGCGATTGCTCTTCAGGCGCTGGTGTCTGAGCCGATCAAACCCTGCATGGACGTGGTCGTGATGGCCAACACGGTGCATGGCTACATGTCGCAATCCGACAAGGGAGAGATGGTGATCGGTGGCGGCACCGACGGGTTCAACAACTACACCCAACGCGGCAGCTTCCACCATATCGAAGAAACTGTGCGCGCGTTGGTCGAGACCTTCCCGATGATCTCACGTCTGAAAATGCTGCGGCAATGGGGCGGGATCGTGGATATGACCGGCGACCGCTCGCCCATCCTGTCAAAAACACCCCTGGGGAACTGTTTCATCAACGGTGGCTGGGGCACCGGTGGCTTCAAGGCCATTCCGGGGTCCGGCTGGGGCATGGCACAGCTGATGGCCACGGGTCATTCACCGCTGACCGAGGCGTTCTCGTTGGATCGTTTCAAAGAAGGCCGCTTCATCGACGAAAGCGTCGCGGCCGGGGTGGCGCACTGATGGAGATTTTTCGGCGAAAAATCTCGCGCACCCGTTACTTAGATTTCGCATGCAGCATGGTCTCGCCTGCTGCCGAGAGGATGAACATATGCTGATCCTGAATTGCCCCTATTGCGGTGTCGATGCCGAAGAAACCGAACTGGCCGCCGGTGGCGAGGCGCATCTGAAGCGTTTCGGTCCGGGCTCATCAGATGGTGATTTCCACGATTACCTGTTCATGCGTGAAAACCCTAAAGGCGTTCATTTCGAACGCTGGCGCCATGCGAATGGATGCGGCAAGTGGTTCCACGCGGCGCGCTGCACGCAAACGCTCGAAGTTTTCGGCACCTACTCTGCCCAGGTGTTTGAGCCGCCCAAAGAAATTCGCGAGGCGATTACCGCCAAGCGCCCTGGCTGGACGTGGAGAGAATACAAATGATCCGCGCCACCACCCGTAATTCCGCCTGCGAAAGGTCCGCATCATGAGCACCCGTCTCGCAAATCAAGGCCGGCTGATTGACCGGTCGAAACAGGTCACATTCTCCTTCAACCGCACTTCGATGCAGGGCTACGAAGGCGACACGCTTGCCTCGGCCTTGCTGGCTAATGATCAGATGATGATGGGCCGGTCGTTCAAGTATCACCGCCCACGTGGTGTTGTCGCCAGTGGTGCGGAAGAACCCAACGCTCTGGTCGGTCTGGGGCAGGGCAATCGGTTCGAGCCGAACCAGCGCGCCACCACGACCGAGCTGTTCAACGGTCTGACCTCGATCTCTCAGAACCACTGGCCGAACCTGGAATTTGATATCGGTGCGATCAATACGCACCTGTCGCGGTTCTTGCCGGCTGGCTTCTATTACAAGATGTTCATTCATCCCAAGCCGTTCTGGAAACATGTCTACGAGCCGTTCATCCGCCAATCTGCCGGTCTGGGCAAAGCCCCCGACAAGGACAGCCGTGATGCGGATACCTATGAGCATTTCTACAACTTCGTCGATGTGTTGGTGATCGGTGGCGGCGTGGCCGGTTTGCAGGCTGCCAAAGTGGCCGCTCAGTCCGGTGCAAAGGTCATGTTGATTGAGCAGACCGCGCATTGGGGTGGCCGTGCCCCAGTTGATGGCGGCACAATCAATGATGAGCCTGTGGATAAGTTTGTGGAACAAATTGTTTCCGAACTTGAAACAATGGGCAACGTCATCTTGCGCAACCGCTGCATGGGTGCAGGGGTCTATGACCATGGCTATGTGCTGGGCTATGAACGCCTGACAGACCACAAGCCTGGTGCACAGGGCCCGCGCCATCGTCTCTGGCGTATTCGGGCGAAACAGGTCGTGACTGCTACCGGTGCGATTGAGCGTCCGTTGTCTTTTGCGGGTAATGATGTGCCGGGTGTCATGCTGGCCTCGGCCATGCGGGATTATGTCGTGAACTGGGGTGTGACACCCGGTGAAAAGGTGATTGTGGCCACCAATAATGACGACGCCTACCGGACTGCGATCACCTTGAAACAGGCCGGTGTCGATATCTTGCGTGTGGTTGACGCAAGGGCTACCTCCGGCCCTCTGGCTGAAGAGGCGCGCCAACTGGGTATCCGCGTCGATGTGGGCAAGGCCATTGCCAAAGTCAAAGGCGGCAAACGCGTCAAGAAAGTTGCCATCTGCAATCAGGACGGCATCGGTGGCGCCCGTGAAGAGGTGGAATGCGATGCGGTTGCGATGTCGGGCGGTTGGTCTCCGGTCGTGCATATGTGGTCGCACTGCGGCGGCAAGCTGATCTGGGACGATGCCAATGCGCATTTCCGGCCGGATCCTGCGCGACCCCCGCTTGGGGCCGATGGCGAAGGGTTCGTCGTAGCCGCCGGGGCATCGAATGGCCCGATGGCGCTGGGCGATGTGCTGGCCGATGCCGATGCAGCCGGTAAGGCCGCAGCCAAAGCGGCTGGATTCAAAACCAAACGCACCAAAGCGCCTGTCGGGGGAACTACGTCAGAGGCACCTATGGCTGCGGTCTGGTTGATGCCTGCGAACGCGGATATTCAACTGCGGATGAAGTCCTGGCTGGACTTCCAAAACGACGTCAAAGTTTCGGACGTGCAACTTGCTGCGCGTGAGGGGTATGAGAGCGTTGAACATACCAAGCGTTACACCACTCTGGGCATGGCAACCGATCAGGGTAAACTGAGTAACATCAACGGATTGGCGATCCTAGCTGATGCGTTGGACTCCGAAATCCCGAAGGTTGGAACAACAACGTTCCGCCCGCCTTACACCCCAATTTCAATGGCATCTATCGGCGGTGAGGCACGTGGTGAGGTGTTCCAGCCAATCCGTCAAACCCCGATGCACAACTGGCACGACAAGAACGGCGCCGATTGGGAGCCGGTCGGCCACTGGCGCCGGACTTATGCCTATGTTCGTCCGGGTGAATCCGTGCATGACGCCGTGAACCGTGAGGTGAAAAATACCCGCGAGAACCTCGGCCTGCTGGATGCCTCGACCTTGGGCAAGCTGATCGTCAAAGGGCCGGACGCAGGCAAGTTCCTGGACATGATGTACACCAACATGATGTCTACTCTGAAGGTCGGCAAATGCCGCTATGGCCTGATGTGTTCCGAGAATGGCTTTCTGATCGACGACGGTGTTGTTGCCAGGATCGACGAAGACACATGGTTGTGCCACACCACCACCGGCGGGGCCGAACGTATCCACGGTCACATGGAAGAATGGCTGCAAACCGAATGGTGGGACTGGAAAGTCTATGTTGCCAACGTGACCGAGCAATATGCGCAGGTCGCCGTTGTTGGCCCCAACGCCCGCAAGGTGCTTGAAAAGCTCGGCGGCATGGATGTGTCGAAAGAGGCGCTGCCCTTCATGGAGTGGCGCGATGGCAAGATCGGCGACTTTGATTGCCGGGCTTATCGCATCTCGTTCTCGGGTGAGCTGTCGTACGAGATCGCCGTCCCTGCATCCCAAGGGCAGGCCTTCTGGGATGCGCTGACAGAGGCAGGCAAGGAATTCGGCGTGATGCCCTATGGCACCGAATGTCTGCACATCCTTCGGGCCGAGAAGGGCTTTATCATGATCGGCGACGAAACCGACGGAACCGTGATCCCGCAGGATCTGGGCCTGCACTGGGCGCTGTCGAAAAAGAAAGAGGATTACCTCGGCAAACGTGCCCATTTGCGCAGCCATATGGCCGATCCCGAGCGTTGGAAACTGGTGGGTCTTGAGACTGTGGATGGTTCTGTCATCCCGGATGGGGCTTACGCAGTGGGAGAGGGCGTCAACGCCAACGGTCAGCGCAACATGATCGGTCGTGTGACCTCAACCTATTATTCGGCCAATCTGGGTAAAGGCATCGCCATGGGCTTGATCAAGCATGGTCCTGACCGCATGGGCGAGATTGTCGAGTTCCCGGGCACCGATGGCAAATCCTACAAAGCAAAGATCGTGGATCCGATCTTCTTCGACAAGGACGGGGAGAAGCAGAATGTCTGAACCCATCAGCGCACTGAACCACGCCAGCTATGAGGGCATCGCCAAGGTTGAAGAATGCGGCCTGCAGGGCATGATCACCCTGCGCGGCGACCTGTCCGACAAGGTTCTGGTGAAGGCCGTCAAAGACGCCACCGGCCAGAAAGTACCCGGCCAGCGCGAGGCATTTGTCGACGGAGACAGCGGTGTTTGCTGGATGTCCACCGACGAATTGCTTGTGCTTGTCCCATATGCCGAGGTCGAGGCCAAACTGGCCGCGATGACCAACGCGCTAAGCGGTGTGCATGCCCTGGCGGTCAACGTCTCGGATGCCCGCGCGGTGTTCAGCATCTCGGGCTCGAACGCTCGCGAAGTTCTGGGCAAACTGGCCCCGGTAGATCTGTCGGCTGACGCCTTCCAACCCGGCCAAATCCGCCGCTCGCGCTTGGCGCAGGTTGCCGGTGCGTTCTGGCTGGATGACGCCGAAACTCTCCGCGTCGTCTGCTTCCGGTCAACCGCAGACTACGTGTTCAAACTGTTGAAGGTCGCAGCGCAGCCGGGCAGTGAGGTCGGGGTTTATTAGGTTCCGAAGCTAGGAAAAGAAGCCCCGGATTTTCCGGGGCTTTTGCGGTTTAACCGAAGCTTAACCATCGATCACTTTGCATTTGCCTTGCCCTGAAGGCTTGTTGACAAAGTTGGCATTCACCCAGTTGCCTCTCAGTTTCACGGTGTTGTCAGAAGGGTCAATGCGGGCCGTGTAATTTACCCGGACTTTTTGGCCGCCAAACTCTGTCAACTCAACGCGCCAATCCAGCTTGTAACGCTTCTTTCTATCAATTTTCAGCTTAGCGGACTGCATTTCGTTGTGCCCGCTGGCTGTTTGCGCACTAACGCCGTCCTTATCAATAACAAAGATATAGCGGGGCGCGACCCACCCGGTTCCGTCGCGGTCGCGAACGGCACAATCGTAAGTAATTGTTTCCGCCGCCGCTGCCTGTGCAAAAACGGTAAAAATGGATGCTAAGAAAAGATATTTCATGGTTCCTCGTTTAATCGGTCTATCCAGAAGGGAAGACACCAAACAACGCGAGAGTTTCAAGCGCATATGCAACTAATGCACGAAAAAAATTCTGCACATTCTATTCACGCAACACAACGGCGCGATACCGCTTCAACTCTTGAGGTTGCAGCAATTCTTCGACCTTTAGTGGGTGCCCGTTTTCGTCTTGAATTTCAGTGTAGAAGGCAAGGCTTTCTAAGAGTTGAGATGTCCGTATAAGCCGGTCTTCCTCGGCCAGAAGGGGCGAGTGGAGCGAAATATACAGGGCCGGGCGATGCTTTTTCAGAAAGGGCAAAAGGCTCGGCAGAACCGCAAATTCCGCCCCTTCGATATCCATCTTGACCAAGGAGACACGGGACAGGTCATTTACGGCCTCGAACTGATCCCACTCGATGGTCAATGCATCTGTCCCATGCACCCCGTCATGCAACAGTGAACTGGTGGAATCCCCGGGTTCACCGCGAACGGATGCCATACGGGCCACGCCGAATTGATCCGACAATGCGACGCCAAATGCCGAAACATTGCGAATGTCGTTCAGGTCCAGATTCCACGCCAGATGCCGAAACGCGGTGGGGTCTGGTTCGAAACACCAGACGTGGCGGGCTTTGCGGGCACCGTACAGCACCGTTGGGCCGATCCATGCCCCGATGTCCAGATAGTCGCTGTCCGGCGTTAGATATCTATCCAGCACGGCAAAAGTCTCGGGCTCCCACGCGCCGGCCGAGGCCTTGCGCCAGAACTTCGAGTGGTAGGGATCCAGCCGGAAAGGCTCGCCATTCAGGCTGCCCGCATAGTATCCGCGGGCGCGGTAAAACATCTTGCGCGCCTGAGTTAGCATCGCGGACCTCCGGGTTTTATGATCTCTGCCCTTGACCTGCGGCACTTGCCAAAGCATTTAACCTTGGGAACCGCAACTTACATTTTAAACAGGGGGCCGAGATGGCTTTTGAACTTCCTGATCTTCCTTATGCACACGACGCGCTGGCAGCCAAGGGCATGTCCGCCGAAACATTGGAATTTCACCACGACCTGCACCACAAGGCCTATGTCGACAACGGCAACAAGCTGATCGCTGGTACCGAGTGGGACGGCAAGTCGCTGGAAGAGATCATCACCGGCACCTACGACGCAAATGCCGTCGCGCAAAACGGCATCTTCAACAACATCAGTCAGCTTTGGAACCACAACCAGTTCTGGGAGATGATGGGCCCCGGCGACAACGCCATGCCTGGCGAGCTGGAAAAGGCGCTGGTCGAATGCTTTGGCTCGGTTGACGAGTTCAAGTCGCAGTTCAGCGCGGCTGGTGCCGGTCAGTTCGGTTCGGGCTGGGCGTGGCTGGTCAAGAATGCGGACGGTTCGCTGGCCGTGACCAAGACCGAAAACGGCGTGAACCCGCTGTGCTTTGGCCAGACTGCTCTGTTGGGCTGCGACGTGTGGGAGCATTCATATTACATAGACTTCCGCAACAAGCGTCCGGTGTACCTGTCGAACTTCCTCGACAATCTGGTGAACTGGGAAAACGTCGCTTCGCGGATGTGATCCAGTGACCCGTAGAGGGTTCATAAAGGGCCTGCTGGCAGTGATGCTGGCAGGCCTTTTTGCTGCCACGTATGGTTTCTTCATCGAACCCGCGCTGCGCCTGCGTGTTCGTAAGTGGCGGATCCGGCGCGCGGACTGGACCGCACCGCCGCTGCGGATCGCGGTGCTGGCTGATCTGCATGTTGGTGAGCCCTATGTGGGGTTGAAAAGAGTCCAGCAGATCGTTCGGCGCACAAACGCTCTGTCACCTGACCTTATCCTGCTGTTGGGGGACTATGCCGCCGGGCACAGGATAAATTTACAACCGGTTAAAATTGCCGATCTGGCGCCGGTGTTGTCCAGGTTGCAGGCAAAGCATGGTGTCTATGCGGTTCTGGGAAATCACGATTGGTGGGATGACCGGTCAGCCCAAAAGCGCAGGGGCGGGCCGAATCTGTACGGCGATGCGCTGAGACGGAATGGTATCCGGGTGCTTTCAAACGAGGCCTTCAAACTGGATGGTGCCGGGATTTGGCTTGCAGGCCTCGAAGATCAGTTGGCGATTTATACGGGCAATGGTCGATACCAAGGGCTGGATGACCTGCCTGCGACGCTTGGGCAGATCACGGATGATGCCCCGGTGGTGATGATGGCGCATGAACCGGATATCTTCCCCAAAGTTCCCGATCGCGTGGCCCTGACCCTGTCAGGTCATACTCATGGAGGGCAGGTACGGCTGTTTGGCTGGTCGCCGGTGGTGCCCTCGAAATTCGGCAATCGCTATGCCTATGGTCACGTGCGCGAAGGCAATCGTGATCTGGTCGTGTCCGGGGGTATCGGATGTTCGATCCTGCCCGTGCGTTTTGGTGTAACGCCCGAAATTACGGTAATCGAACTGTTCTCCTAACCGGTGAAAACTCGCCTATAGCCGCAGTTTCGCGGTCCGGCCGGATTGTAAGACGGCGCGCAGTGCTTACTTTAAGTGTCGCGGAGGAGAGAGCCGCAAATCACTTGAAAAAATTCCAGGCGGCGCAGCGAAAAACAAAGTTGCGCAAATGGTTAGCCGTGCCTGAAACCCGAGGGATGGTCTCAGAAAAACCAAATCAGGAGATCACAATGGTCGCATTAACGCAGGGAACATGGATTGTCATCGCTGACGGGGAAAAGGCGCTGTTTATGGAGAATATCACGGATGCCGAAGACCCCAATCTGGTGGTTGTCTCGGTCGAAGAAAGCGATTTCCCAAACGCTAGGCCCTCTGATCGGGCTGGGCGGCGCTCGGACAATGGCCCAAATCAGAAATCAGCGGTCGAAGAACCCAAGTGGAAATCGCAGGCCAAGTCTCTGTTCGTGCAGGATGTGGCGAATCTGTTGAATCGCAAAGGTTTGAAGGGCGCATATAAAAGCCTAGTTTTGGTCGCCAGCCCCCATGTTCTGGGCCTTCTGCGTCGCCGCCTGCACAGCGAAGTCTTAAGGAAGGTGGTGGCCGAGGTTGATAAGACCCTGACCAACCACCCGCTGAACAAAGTGGAACAGGTTCTGATCAGCCGTCTAAAACCAGCCAGTTGAGTATCCGGCGATCTGCGGACGGACCATACTGCCCGACTAGCCCTTATGCGGGACCAGCATCGCCCTCAGTGTCGACATAGCCGTTTCCGGGCTGTCGACCCACGTTATGAAATCGGCCAGAGATGTGTCCGCAAATCCCTGGCCGATGACCTGCTGCACAAGATCATGAAGGGCATCCCAATATCCATCAACATTCATGACCAGAATGGGTTTGTCGTGCAGACCCAACTGTCGCCATGTCAGGGCTTCGAACAATTCGTCCAGTGAACCCGGACCACCCGGCAGGACAACCACCGCATCGGCATTCATGATCATGACCTTTTTGCGTTCGTGCATCGTTTCGGTGATCACGAACCGGGTCAAGTCTGTCTTGCCAACCTCGCGCTTTAGCAGGTGAACGGGAATCACGCCGAACGTGTCCCCTCCGGCGGCTTGGGCCGCACGCGCGACCTCGCCCATCAGACCCACATCGCCCGCGCCATAGACCAGTCGCCAGCCCTCCTGCGCCAGAAGCTGACCAAAGGAGCGGGCTGCGTCGGAATAGCTGGTTTGGGCGCCATTGCGTGACCCGCAATACACACAGACGGATTTCTGAGACATCGAGAGGCTTCTCCGGGGTTGTATCTGGGGTTTTGACCCGTGATAGCGGTATTGATAGATTGGCTCAACCGTCAGGCAGAATGCGTTGTAGATAAGGCATTTGCGCTGCGGAGTGAAAGGAAGAGTATGGATTCCAATTCGGGAAGCGAGAGCCCCAGATCTTTCACCTGGGGGGTGATCGCCGGTTTGCTGGTTCTGTTGGGCGTCGGCGGTGCATATTTTTCCGGCGCGTTTAACGGCACGTCTCTCGACCCAACAGCGCAGGAAGATGTGGCTGAGGATGCGTCTGAGAACGCGTCCGTTGCCTCGGACACAGAAGAAACCCCGCAGGCCGATGCGACGACTGATACGGATACGGCAGCAGCCGAGGCTCCGACCGAAGAGGCTGACGAGACCGCTGAATCGGCTGAGGAGGTTGCTGAACCGGCTGAGGAAGTTGCCGAAGTTACGCCTCCGGCCTTGGATCAGATCTTTGTTGAGCCTGACGGGAATGCTGTTCTGTCCGGAAATGCAGAACCCGGCGCCAAGGTGCGGGTATTGCTGGACGGTGAGGCAGTTCACAGCTTTACCGTTGATGACAGCGGGCAGTTTGCCGAATTCGTGTCGATCCCGTTTTCCACGGCCGCACGCGGTCTGACACTGGAAACCGATGGGGTCGATCAACCGGTCCGCTCTGATGACTATCTGATTGCGGCTTTGCCCGAACCCGAACCAGAGGTCGCATCGGTTGATACGGCGGAAACCACCCCAGCCGACGAATCCGCAGGCGGCGATGAAACCGAGGCGGGGCAGGTCGCTCAAACCGGCGACACATCTTCTGAAGAAACGGCAGATTCCACGCAAGGACAACAGGTTGCGATCCTGCGATCGGGGGAAGACGGGGTCGAGCTTGTCCAACCTGCGACGCCTCAGAGCACCGAACCTGATCAGGTCGCGTTGGATACGATCGGGTATTCAGACACGGGTGAGGTCGAGCTGACCGGCCGCGTAGCTGATGGTTCCGCGGTACGCGTGTACCTGGACAACCAACTGGTCGCTGATATGCAGCCCACGGATGATGGAAAATGGCGCAGCGAGATCGAAGGCATTGATCCCGGTGTGTATACGTTGCGTGTGGATGAGGTAGCCTCGGACGGCACGGTTAAAAGCCGTCTGGAAACCCCGTTCAAGCGTGAGCCTCTAGAAGTTCTGAGCGTGGCCGAAGTGGACGATGGGCCAGCACCCTCTCAGGAAACACCGGCCATCCGTTCGGTTACAGTACAAAAGGGTGATACGCTTTGGGCTATCTCACGGGAACGATTTGGCGATGGTGTCTTGTATGTCAAACTGTTCGAGGCCAACCGAGGCGCGATCCGCGACCCGGATCTGATCTATCCGGGGCAGGTATTCACCATTCCGGAATAATCCTGTACCTCTGACCTTCCGGGGTCAGGGGCACTCTCTGACCGCAGTTCCGGTACGTGAAGAGACGAGTAGCCCCGATGAATTCCGACAATATCCCAAAATTGGACGCGCGCAGCTCTGGCTGGCGTACAATCCGGAAAGTTGCGCCTTATCTCTGGCCCGAGGATGAGCCCTGGGTTAAGCGCCGCGTTCTGATTGCTATGGGCATGTTGGTTCTGGCCAAGTTGATCGCGGTCTACACCCCGATTTTGTACAAAGGCGCGGTTGATAGCCTGGCGGGCGAGGGCGTTCCCCCCGTAGCGCTGGGTGCTGTTGGGTTGACGGTGGCATATGGTGTCGCGCGCATGATGACTGTTGGTTTGCAGCAGTTGCGGGATGCGGCCTTTGCTCCTGTCGGGCAGCGGGCATTGCGCGCACTGGCATTGGAAACTTTCCAGCATATCCACCAGTTGTCGATGCGCTATCACGTGACGCGGCGCACGGGCGGTCTGAGCCGTATTATCGAGCGCGGCGTAAAGGGGGTCGAGTTCCTCTTGCGTTTCCTGCTGTTTTCCATCGGGCCTTTGATCCTTGAACTGCTGCTTGTTGCGATCATTCTGATGTGGCTGTTTGATGTCTGGTATCTGGTGGTCGTCGCGGCAACGATCGCGCTGTATATCTGGTTCACATTTGCGGTGACCGAGTGGCGCGTGAAACTGCGCCGCGAGATGAATGATCAGGATACCGAGGCGAACCAGCGCGCCATTGACAGCCTGCTGAATTTTGAAACCGTCAAGTATTTCAATGCTGAAACGCGTGAAGCTGAACGGTATGATGTGTCAATGAAAGCCTATGCGGGGGCGGCTCTCAAGACGGCGTATTCTCTGGCGTTTCTAAATTTCGGGCAGTCCTTTCTGATCACCTGCGGATTGATCGGTGTAATGGTCTTGGCAGCCATCGGGGTGCAGGCCGGGACGCTGACCGTGGGCGATTTCGTTATGGTCAACGCCTATATGATCCAGATTACCGTACCGCTGAATTTTTTGGGTACGGTGTATCGGGAAATCCGCCAATCTCTGGTCGATATGGGCCAGATGTTTGACCTGTTGGAACAACCCTCCGAAGTGGTCGACAAGACCGATGCACCGGATCTGGAAGTAACAGGGGGTGAGGTTACCTTGCATGATGTACAATTCGGATATGATGCTGAGCGGGAAATTCTCAAAGGTGTTTCCCTAACCATTCCTGCGGGCCAAACCGTAGCGATTGTGGGTGCGACGGGGTCGGGTAAATCCACCATAGGTCGGTTGCTGTTCCGGTTCTACGATGTCACCGGGGGCGCGCTGAAAATTGATGGGCAGGATGTGCGCGATGTCACGCAGACCAGCCTGCACGCGGCAATCGGAGTGGTGCCACAGGATACCGTGCTGTTTAACGATACCATTCGCTATAACATTGCCTATGGACGCGACGGGGCCACGCAGGAAGATGTCGAAGCCGCCGCCCGGGCTGCCCAGATCCACGATTTCATAGTCACGTTGCCCGAAGGCTATGACACCACAGTCGGTGAGCGCGGGCTAAAGCTGTCGGGTGGGGAAAAGCAGCGGGTCGGTATTGCCAGAACGCTGCTGAAAAACCCGCCGATCCTTTTGCTGGACGAGGCGACATCGGCGCTGGACACAGATACCGAACAAGACATCAAGGATGCTTTGGCCCATGCGGGCGAGGGGCGTACGGTTCTGACGATTGCCCATCGCCTGAGCACAATCGCCGAGGCAGACAGTATTGTAGTGCTAGAGCGTGGCAAAATCCTGGAGCAAGGCACGCATGATGAGTTGCTGAAACGTGAGGGGCGTTATGCCCAGCTTTGGAATCGCCAGCAATCGGATATGCAGGCGGCCTGATAGGCGGCCCAAACTATGTTACACTACAGATCACGCATCTGAGGTATTGTTATGCATAAATATTTCCGCAAGTTCCTTGTGCCAGCCATAGCGGCAGTTGCCACACTTACACCGGTCTATGCGCTTGGAGACCCCATCATCGGAATTTGGAAGACCGAGCCGGACCGGAAGAACCTCGTCTCTGACATCAAAATTACAGCCTGCGGTGACAAGTTCTGTGGTCAGATTTTATCTGCACATGACGCCAGCGGAAAAGCAGTACAGACGCCGAATATCGGAAAGAAACTGTTCTGGGATGTAGGCAGCCAAGGCGGTGGTAAATATGGCGGGGGTGAATTCTGGGTGCCGTTAGTGGATGTTGATGCAGTTCCGCAAATGACGCTGAAGGGTGACACTCTGATGGTCAAAGGGTGTGAACATCACATTTGTGCGCATCAAACCTGGATGCGCGAGTAAAACAGGGCTGGATTGCCCAACCCTGTTGCTTTTTATTCGGCTGCTTTCAGCGGTGAACCGGTCGGTTCTTTCCCGGAACTGTCAGCGCTCGCATCGTCGGTACGCAGCTCATCATCCCACACCATTTCGGTTGCCTGAGCATTCATCGCGGCTTTACCGATGGCCATATCCAGCGCCACCTGGCTGGATTTTCCTGCTGTAGCGCGGGCCAAAATCTTACCCAACCAGATGGCATAGGTTGTCACCCAGACCCGCATAGCCAAAAGCGAAGGCGTCACGATCAGCGTCAGTACCGTCGCGATACCAAGGCCAAAGACAACTGCGGTTGCCAGCTGTTTCCACCACAGCGCTGTGGGGCTGTTGATCGAATACCCGCCGTTGATAAAGTCCAGCGACAGCCCGAACATCATCGGGGTAAGGCCAGCCATCGTGGTGAGTGTGGTCAACAGAACCGGACGAATGCGTGCCTCGGCGGTGCGTATGATCGCCTCGATCCTTGGCATGTACTGGCTATATTCCTGATAGGTGTCGATCAGAACAATGTTGTTGTTCACCACGATCCCCGCCAGTGCCACAATACCCGTTCCTGTCATGATGATCGAGAAGGGCTGTTGCATCACCATCATACCGATCAGAACACCTGTTGTGGACAGTACCACGGCCAGCAGAACCAGGATCGAATTGTAGAACGAGTTGAACTGCGCGAGCAGAATAACGAACATCAGCCCCAACGCGCCCATAAAGGCATTCACAAGAAACGCCCCGGATTCGGCCTGATCCTCCTGATCACCTGTCCATGTCCAGCTGACGGAACTGCCAAAAGGATCGGTTTCCAGCCATTCAGTCAACACAACAATCCGTTCGTTCGGGTTAATCAGACTGGTGCGCGCGTCACCGGATTCGATCAGCGTGCGCAAATCATCGGTGCTTTCTGCCTCGGTCAGCATTATCAGTTCGAACTGAGTCCCATCGGGAAATGCCAATGCGGTAGCTGTGGGGCTTTCATCCTCTGCGAGTTCACGCACCACTGCCAATCTTTGATCGGCCCCATCCGGTCCTGTGACCACAACATTGCTCAGGCCGGGCTCAACATCCGCTTTCACGTCAAAATAACGTTCTTGATCGACACGGTTGATTTCGGCCAGTTTGGCGACTGGTTTGCGCGAGACAAAGTTGGACAGTGGCACCAAACCATCGACCGTGCGGACCTTGAGCGTGTCAAGCGTTGACAAGACACGATCCTGATCAGGCAGGCGAACACGGATTTCGATTTCATCATCCACGTTGTCCGGGCGCATTTCGCCCAGCAAAAGGCCACGCGTAACAAGCTGTACCATCGCACCGACGGTGGCTACGTCTGCGCCAAACCGGCCTGCTTTGGCGACATCAACGTCTATCTGCCAATCGATACCGGGCAGGGGCAGCGTGTCCTCGATCTTAATAAGGCCCGGGGTGGCGTCGAATGCCTCACGTGCGGCCAAAGTGGCTGATGTCAGCTCTTGCCAGCCATCGGCCTTGATCCGCAGATGGACAGGTTTGGAAGAGCCTGGCCCTTGCTCAAGCGGCAAGGTCTCAACGATGATCCCCGGTAGCTGCGCAAGCTCCCTGTTCAACTCTTCCAGAACATAGTCGCCGTCATAGTCTGGCGCCACTGTGTGCCGGTCCAACAATCCTCCGAAAATCGGTTCCGAGACGTTCGGTCTGTCTTCCCAAGGGATGATTTCGAACTGAACCTGACCAACGGTATCCGCCGGGGATTGGCCACCAGGTCCACCGGTGTCCAAACCACCTTCACCAGCGAATGCAAAGACGTTGATAACAGCCGGGTGCGCACTGATAATCTCTTCTGCGGCGAGTACCATCTGGTCCTTTTCGGCCAAAGAGATATTGCCGCGCGCACGGACATAGGCCGTGGCCTGCTCTGGTTCGCTTTCAACGAAGAATTCAACACCGCGGTTGTTTTTCCCAAATGCGGTCATGACTGAAGCTACAGCAAGGCCAATCACCACAATTGATACAATCGGCATGATCGGGTTGCCCACAAGGAATTTCACCACATGCCCAAAGCGTGTGTGTTCGCGGCTGGTCTGCACATGCTCAACCGGGGCGCGTTCGATTTTTGCCGCGCTCAGGGTGACCGACCCGGCAAACGCACCTAGCATGAACAGGATCATACCAAGAACCGAACTACCTGAATCGACCAGGTAATTCGGGTTCAGTGTCTGCATCGCCCCCAGGAAGATCAGGTATAACGACGGGGGAACCATCGCTGCCCGAATCCACCAGGCTGTTCGCGCCCTCAGCCAGTTCGACGACCGGTCAAACACGCGGCTCAGGCGGCCGGAAACGCCGCCCATCACGGGCAGGTAGATCAGTGCAACGATTAACGACGCCGACAGAACAAATATCAGCGTAACTGGCAGCATCCCCATGAATTCGCCCGGAACGCCGGGCCAAAAGAGCATAGGCAAGAAGGCGCATAATGTCGTAGCTGTGGAGGATACGATCGGCCAGAACATCCGTTGTGCGGCTTCGACATAGGCATGCATGGGACCCACGCCCTCGTTGATCCGCTTGTCGGCATATTCAACCACCACGATGGCCCCGTCGACCAGCATTCCGACCGCAAGAATCAAACCGAACATGACGATGTTCGAAATGCTGACCCCCATCACCGCAAGGAATGCAAAGCACAGCAGGAATGAGGTTGGAATCGCAAAACCCACCAGCAGGGCGGCACGGGTCCCAAGCGAGGCCAGAATGACAATCATAACCAGCGCAATAGCGGTAAGAACCGAACCCTCAAGCTGGCTGACCATCGACCCTACGATCCGGCTCTGGTCGTTCGAGGTGCCCAGTTTGATCGCCGCCTGCATCTCGGCTGGCCATTTGGATTGGGCCGCTGCGATAGAGGCTTTGACCTCGTCGACCGTGTCGATCAGGTTATAGCCTTTGCGTTTGACGACCTGCAGTGCCACGGTGGCCTCGCCGTTGAAGCGGGCGGTGCCTTCGCGATCTTCGAAAGTATAGTTGATTTGCGCCAGCTCGCCCATGGTCACGACGCGGTCGCCATTGACCTTGACGGGTAGGTCATACACGTCCTGGGCGGTCTTGAAAGACGAAGGGATCTTGACCGAGAAGGTGCCTTGATCGGTTTCTACCTCACCAGCGGCGATCAGCTGGTTGTTGTTCTGAACAACATTGATCAGCTCGGCGGCGGTAACGTTATACGCTTCCAGCCGCAGCGGGTCGATGATCACTTCTAGCAATTCGTCTCGATTGCCGGCTATCCCTGCCTCAAGCACGGAATCCAATGCTTCCAGATCATCCTGCAAATCTTTGGCGACACGGGCCATTGTTCTTTCAGGAACAGCCCCGGTCAGATTGACAATCACAATCGGGAATTCAGAAAAGTTGATCTCGGTCAGGGTATATTGCTCAGCCCCTTCAGGAAAATCGGCCTGGGCACTGTTCATGGCGTCGCGGACATCGGCCATGATCGCCGTCTTGTCCCATCCAAAATCGAATTCCAGCGCGACACCGGCATAGCCTTCGGCAGCCGTCGACGTCATTTCTTTGAGACCGTCCAGATCAGCCAGCTCGGTTTCCATCGGCTTGACCAGCAGGTTTTCCGAGTCTTCAGCGGAAATGCCGGGGAACTGAACCGAGACGAAAAGCGCAGGGATTTCGATATCCGGCTCACCTTCTTTCGGCAGGCCAACATAGGCGTATCCACCTATGATCAAGGAAATCGCGATAAATGCCAGAACCATTCGGGCTCGGCCAGCGGCCCAGCTTACTATTCCGGTCATTGCACTGCATCCCGATAAGTTGGTTCAACCATCACGCCGCGAGTCACGAATTCTTGCCCGACAATGATGATGTCCGCCGTTTCCGGCAACCCGTCGACCCAGACACCTTCGGAGGTGTCGCGCAACAAAGTGACCGGAAGGAAATCCACAATGTTCCCATTTCCAACGGTCCGTACACCAACTTTGCCATCGTTATTCAGCGTAAGTGCGGACTGAGGCAGCAGATGTGCCTTGGTCCCTTCAGCCGAGATTCGGATGTCCGCAGTCTGACCGTCCCGAATTGTCAGGTCGGGGTTAGGAACGGTAATCTCGACCTCAAAGGTCCGGGTGGTCTCATCGGCCGACCGGCTAAGGAAGGTGACCCGCCCAGAGACCTGAAGCCCCGAGATCAGCTGGGCCGAAGCCTCGGACCCTACGATGATCCGGTTCACATCTGCCTCGGGAACAAACCCGACCAACTTGATTGGGTCCAACTGGATCACAGTCGCACACAGCGACCCTGGTTGCATAAGGCTTCCAAGCTCAGCTGTGTCACTTTCTAACAGACCCTTGAATGGAGCTTCGATCGTCTGGCGTTCGATTTCACGTTCGGCGGCCTCGACTTCGGCTGATGCCGCTTCGATACCGGCGCGTGTTGCTTCCAGCCCGGCTTCGGCGCTTTTGATACCAGCCTGGGCTGTACTCATTTCTGCCTCGCTGGAAATCCTGCGGGTTTCCGACCCAAAACCGGTCTCTGATAGCTTTCGTGCGGCTTTCAAGTTGATTTCGGCTTCGGCTACGCGCGCATGTGCCTCCAGCAGACGCGCTTCGGCTTCGGGCACCCGGCTTTTGGCTTCAAGCTTGGCGGCTGTTGCTTCGGCCAGGCTTGCCGGACGGGTGCCTGGATCCAGCTCACATAACAAATCACCGGCTTCGACAAAACTGCCCTTGCGCTTGGGTTCTGATACGACAGTTGACGTCGTTTCGGCCAGAACTTCTACCTCGCGGTTTGCTCTGGTTTGTCCACGCAGAGTCACTGCACTGTCTACTTCGCGGGCGACAGAGCGCTGTGCAACTACACGGATTACGTGCCGATCCTCTGCGGGAATTTCAGAAGATTCTGCCTCGGACGTAGTGCCCGGGTTTGAATCATCGCGGCCGGCGAATGCTAATAATGCATCCCTTTCGAATACCAAATAGAATAAGGCAACAATCACCAAAAAGGCGTTTACGAATGAAATCAAACGCATACAGGGTCTCTCCCAGAATTCTTTGCCGACTGTCCCTCGGCGCGCATGCTTAGAAATGGGGGCGGGGCCTCATCTTTTCCACACTAAACTGAATAGTTCGGTTCACTTTTTTCTGCAAGGGTATCCGCAGGTGGGGGAATTGTATGAAATCGGACCCTTGGCTTGGCAATGGCAGCGGGGTATGACATTGCCCAATATCACAGAACACAAGCCCGGGGAGCAGGGATGAGCGACGTCGACAGTTTCATTGATGAGGTGACCGAAGAGGTGCGCCGCGACCGTCTGTTCTTGCTTTTGCGCCGTTGGGGTTGGGTTGGCGTAGTGGCGGTTGTTCTGATCGTTGGTGGTGCCGCGTTCAACGAACTACGCAAGGCGCGCGCAACCAGTCAGGCACAGGATCTGGGAGATGCGATTCTGGCCGCTATGGCACAGAATGAGTCCGCCGATCGTGCCGATGATCTTGCCTTGGTACCTGCACCAACACCCGGTGGAGATGCGATTGTAAAGATGCTGCTTTCTGCCTCGCAGACCGAAATCGAGTCCGGGCAGGGCGCTGTTGAGAGTCTGAACGCCATTGCGGTTCAGGGTGATCTGCCTGAAATTTACCGGGCCATCGCGACCTTCAAGGCTTTGCTGCTGCAAAGCGAGACAATGCCGGTAGCAGACCGGCGTCAGCAATTCGAAGCGCTGGCCGTGCCGGGAGCCCCATTGCGGTTGCTGGCAGAGGAGCAACTGGCACTGATCGAAGTGTCCGAAGGTCAAGTCGATGCCGCCATTTCCCGTTTGCAGGCAATGCGGCAGGACGCTGAAATCGGCGTAGATCTGCAGCAACGCGCAACACAGTTGATTGTTGCGCTGGGTGGTGAACCGGAACCGCTGGTCGCACGGCAAAGCTGAACCGGTAGAAAATAAATGACAGGCAAGTTCGGAGTATCATGGTGATTAGTCTCTTCCCCCGTATTGGGTTGCCGGTCGCGGTTGTTTCCCTGACATTGCTGGCGGCTTGTCAGGAGCCCGAGGTCATCTTGCCCGGAGCTCGTGAGGACATCCGACCAACATCCGACAATGAAACGGTTGAGACCCAGGGAGCCAAGCCGATCAGCCTTCCTGCCCAGACGGCCAATGCCAACTGGTCACAAAGCCCGGGAACCGCTGCGTATCGGACGACAAATGCCTCTTTGCGTAATACTCCACAGAAACTGTGGTCAACGTCGATCGGTGATGGAGATTCGCGCAAGCAGCGCATCACGGCCGAGCCGGTCGTTGCAGGTGGTTTGGTCTACACGCTGGATTCCGGAGCGACCGTTTCAGCGGTCTCACCGCAGGGGCAGGTTGCCTGGAGTACAGATCTAATCCCTGGCACCGACGGAGATTCAGATGCAACCGGCGGTGGATTGGCCTATGCTAATGGCGTTCTTTATGTGTCTTCTGGTTTTGGTCGCCTGACCGCTCTGGATGGCAAAACCGGTGCCATTCGTTGGCAAAAGCGCCTGAATGCTACGGGCAGCGGCTCACCTCTGATCAATGATGGCCTGCTGTATCTTGTCGCCGGAGATGAAATCGGATGGACGATTGATACAAAAGATGGGCGCATCCTCTGGCAGGTTCAGGGCACCCCAAGTGTTGGCAATGTGTTGGGCGCGCCTGCGCCGGTGATTGCCTCGGATTTCTCGGTGTTTGCATTTGGCTCGGGCGATATAGCTGCAACGTTCCGCAGAGGTGGAATTCGCCGCTGGAACGCGTCGGTTGCTGGTGGGCGTCGAGGGCGCGCCGCAGCGCAGATCGTTGACGTAACAGGCGGCCCGATGGTGGTCGGCGATACCATCTATATCGGCAACCATTCAGGCCGCACCGTGGCATTCGATTCCACTTCGGGTGAGCGGAGGTGGACCGCGGATGAAGGCGCCGTTGATACGGTTTGGCCGGCTGGAAACAGCATCTTCCTGATTAGTGATCGCAGTCAGTTGGTGCGTCTGGATGCCTCGGATGGCTCGATTGTGTGGGCGCAGGACTTGCCTGGATTCGTCAAGGACAAGCCCGGTCGGCGTGGCGCAATCTATGCGCATTACGGGCCGATCATGGCTGGTGGGCGTATCGTTGTTGCATCGAACGATGGTTATCTAAGGTTCTATAACCCGCTCGACGGCACGCTGGTTCACCGCGTCGAGGTTCCCGGCGGTGCCACTACGGCGCCAGTTGTTGCCGGGCAAACCTTGTACGTCGTTTCGACCAAAGGTGAACTGCACGCTTTCCGTTGACGACAAGATGCGCTAAAGGGCGCGTCTGAGTCTTGAAAGTTGAGTATCATGTCCCTGACCCTCGCTATCGTGGGGCGCCCCAATGTGGGCAAATCCACTTTGTTCAACCGCCTCGTCGGCAAACGACTGGCATTGGTCGACGACCAGCCAGGTGTTACGCGCGATTTGCGCGAAGGCGAAGCGCGTCTGGGCGATCTGCGCTTTACCGTTATTGATACGGCGGGTCTTGAGGATGCGACAGACGACAGCCTTGAAGGCCGGATGCGACGCCTGACCGAGCGCGCCGTGGACATGGCTGATGTGTGCCTGTTCATGATCGACGCGCGTGTGGGGTTGACGCCCACAGATGAGATGTTTGCCGAGATTCTGCGCAAACGATCGAAACACGTGATCCTTGCTGCCAACAAAGCCGAAGGTTCGGCGGCTGATGCCGGTGTGCTCGAAGCTTATAATCTGGGTCTGGGCGAGCCGGTCCGCCTGTCGGGTGAACATGGCGAAGGGATGACCGATCTTTACGCACATCTGATGCCTCTGGCGGATGCTGCTGCGGAAAAAGCGATCGAAGAAGCGCCCGTGACTGATATCGAGCTTGATGAAGACGGCGAAGCCGTAACCCCGTTGATCACCGACGCCAAGCCGTTGCAAGTTGCCGTTGTTGGTCGCCCGAATGCTGGAAAATCCACCCTGATCAACAAGATCGTTGGCGAAGATCGCTTGTTGACCGGACCCGAGGCCGGGATCACACGCGATGCAATCAGCCTGCGGATCGACTGGGCCGACCCCGAGGGTGAAAGCACGCCGATGCGGATCTTCGATACGGCGGGGATGCGCAAAAAAGCCAAGGTACAGGAAAAACTTGAGAAGCTTTCTGTATCGGATGGTTTGCGTGCAGTAAAATTTGCCGAGGTTGTGGTGGTGTTGCTGGATGCGGCGATTCCGTTTGAACAGCAGGATCTGCGCATCGCGGATCTGGCCGAACGCGAGGGCCGAGCCGTCGTTGTCGCCATTAACAAATGGGATATCGAAGAGGACAAGCAGGAAAAACTGCGCGATCTGAAAGAATCGTTCGAACGTCTTCTGCCGCAGTTGCGCGGCGCTCCACTGGTCACGGTTTCCGCCAAAACAGGGCGGGGGCTTGAGCGCCTGCGTGCTGCTATCCTACGCGCCCATGATATCTGGAACCGGCGTGTGCCGACTGCTGCTTTGAACCGTTGGTTGATCGCAATGCTGGAACAGCACCCGCCGCCAGCGCCGCAGGGTCGCCGGATCAAGCTGCGGTATATGACACAGGCCAAAACCCGCCCCCCTGGATTCGTGGTTATGTGTTCGCACCCCGACAAGATGCCTGAAAGCTATAACCGTTATCTGGTCAACGGCCTGCGTGAGAGTTTCGATATGCCCGGGACCCCCATCCGACTGACCTTGCGCGGGCAGGGAGACAAGAACCCTTATAAGGGACGGCGTAAGAAAAACGCAGGTGCCTTGGCCAAACATTTGAAGGGACGCGCGTAACTGCGCCAATCTGTTGCATTTTTCATCTCGGGGCGTGACAGCCCTTTGATGGCGCGCTAGCATTCGCTGGCGCGCTTTTGTTTCCAAGCGTGTCGTTTGTTTGCGGGAAGACCGCACCCATTTTTAGAATCACATTGCAACGGGCCATTGTGGGGAGCCGACGGAATGGATTTGAGAGAATACACACGTCAATACGCGGTTCAGGACAATGGATTGGCCGCGATCAGCTACTTTGGGACTTTCGCGGTTTATTTCTCATCGTTGGCATTAGCCATCATCTATGTGGACCGCTGGTATGTTATGATGCCTGCCGGGGTGGTTTTCGCGTTTTCCGCTGTTCGCCTTTACGTGCTGCAGCACGATTGCGGCCATCATTCGCTATTTGAAACGCGTGCACAGAATGAATGGGCAGGGCATGGGCTGTCCCCGTTCACTTTCGCTCCATTCGAAGTGATGAAGCAAAACCACAACCTGCATCACTCCGGCATCGGCAATCTGGAACATCGTGAGACCGGCGAAATTCATACCATGACCGTGAGGGAATGGAATGCGGCGAACTGGTGGTCGCGGCTGTATTATCGCCTATACCGCAACCCGTTTGTGCTGGTACCGGTCGGAGCATTGTTTACTTATTTCATTCGCTACCGCTGGCCCAAGAATACGGTGCGGTTCGGCGTCAAAGGCGTGCTGCTGCACAACCTGTCGATCCTGATTTTCCTGGGCCTGCTGTATCTGATCGCCGGTGCGACCGGTATTTTGGTTTGGGTGGCCTTTTCCTTCCTTGGCGGGATGTTGGGAGTTTTCCTAGTCTATCTTCAGCATAATTTCGAAGACACATACTGGGACCGTCGCCCAGATCTGGATCCGAAATTGGCCGCGCTGCAGGGGTCGTCGGCGCTGGATTTCGGCTGGTGGTTTGATAATGCGGTGGCCTGCATCACATTGCACGATATACACCACTTCAACGCGCGCATCCCCTCTTACCGGCTGCGGGAATGCCACTATAACCTCCCGTCCGAGTATACGCCGCGCCGGATCAAATTCCCCGAGGCGGTAGCGGCTTTGAATCTGAAACTTTGGGATGAGGACAACAAACGGCTTGTACCTTTCCCTCCTAAGGATCAATCCCGGGGGCTGGCCCGTAGCAGCTAGCCGGTATTCCGGCCCGATGTGAGAAGGAAAGGAACTCTGATGACCGCAGTGACCGATGTAAAGGGTGTAGGCGAGGCGCTTGGGCAAGCGTTGATTGCCAATGGCTTCAAGACCGCAGAAGACCTTGCGAGCGCGAAACCCGCAGAGCTCGTCAAAGTTCCCCGCATTGGTGTGGCACGGGCACCGGTTCTTATTGCGGCGGCGAAAGCAGCCGTTTCAGCCAAAACCACGACTGCGCGCGCAGCAACCAAGCGCCCAGCTGCTCGGAAGGGCGTTACTGCTGCCTCCCGGAAGCGGGCTGAGGAAACCGCCCAGAAGGCTGCTGAAGAGAAAGCCGCTGCTGAAGCCAAAGCGCGAAAAAAGGCCAAGGCAAAAGCCAAGGCTGAGAAAGCTGCCAAAAAGCTGCTGGAAATGGAGGCCGCATTCTCAAAGGCAAAGGACAAGGTGAAAGCCAAAGCCAAAAAGGATAAAAAGTCCAAAAAGGACGACAAGAAAAAAGATCAAAAAAAACAGGACGCCAAAGAGAAAGTGGGCAAGAAGAAGAGTAAGAAAAAAGATAAGAAAAAGACGAAGAAGTAGACCTCCTCCGCCTTTTGATTTTCTCAGGACCGGCGCAGTTGGTTAGCGCCGGTTTTCTTATGCCAGCGTGCCGTCCCGCTGTAAGGTCAGTTTACCGCCAAGATAGGGGGCCAGAACCTTGGGCAAGGTCACAGTACCATCGGCGTTCTGACCATTTTCCAGCACGGCGATCAAGCAACGACCGACAGCCAGGCCGGAGCCGTTCAGTGTATGGACGTATTCCGGTTTGCCACCCGCTTCGGGGCGGAACCGCGCGTTCATGCGGCGGGCCTGAAAATCACCACAAGTCGAGACCGAGCTGATCTCGCGATAGGTATCCTGTCCGGGCAACCATGCCTCGATGTCATAGGTACGGCGCGCGCCAAAGCCCATGTCGCCCGTACACAGGATCACGGTGCGATAGGGTATGCCCAATTTTTCTAGAATACCTTCGGCGCAGCGTAACATGCGCTTTTGTTCCTTATCCGATTTGTCCGGATGGGTGATTGAGACCATCTCGACCTTTTCGAACTGGTGCTGGCGCAGCATCCCACGGGTGTCTCTGCCAGCGCTGCCAGCCTCGGACCGGAAGCACAGGGAATGCGCGGTATAGCGGCGAGGCAGATAGCTTTCGTCGATCAGCGTTTCATTGACGATATTGGTCAGCGACACTTCGGAGGTTGGGATCAGCCACCAGCCTTCACGGGTCTGATAGCTGTCTTCGCCAAACTTCGGCAGTTGCCCGGTGCCCTGCATCATTTCGGACAGAACCAGAACCGGGCCGTTGACCTCGGTCAGTTCGTTTTCGTTGATATGTGTGTCCAGCATGAACTGCGCCAATGCGCGGTGAATGCGGGCTACGCCACCGGACAGCAGCACAAAACGCGAACCGGACAGTTTCGCGGCAGTCTCAAAATCCATACCGGTCTGGACGGCTTCGATCTCAAAATGCTCTTTGGGCGCAAAATCCAGCGTGGGCGGAGTGCCCCAGCGGTTGACTTCGACATTGTCGTTTTCATCCGCGCCTTCGGGCACATCTTCGGCGGGCAGGTTGGCGATGCGGATCAGTTGATCGGTCAGAAGGGCGTCCAGATCCTTGGCCTCGGTCTGCATCCGGGCGATCTCGGCCTTTTTCTCGGCGACCAGCGCGCGCAGGCGCTCGAACTCGACCTCATCGCCACGACCCTTGGCCGCACCAACCTCTTTGGACGCCTTGTTTTGCTCCGCCTGAGCGGTTTCTGCGGCCAATATCTTGGCGCGGCGGCTTTCGTCCAGGCGCAACAGGTCCGACGACACCGGCGCGTCCCCACGGCGCGCAAGGGCGGCGTCGAAGGCGGCTGGGTTTTCGCGTATGGCGCGGATGTCGTGCATGGTTCAGGTCCTTAAATGCGTGAATCACTGCAGCCGCTTATGCACCATCTGAAAGGCGGGGTGTAGCACCGGTTACGACTTATCCGTATCGTCGTGTGTTTCATGCGCCAAATGGCCATCCCAGTCTTCGAGCGGAATTTTTGGTTTTGGCGGATCGGCCATGTAAGACGGCGTCATGATCTGCACATTGTTTTCATTGAACACGGCCACGATGTTGCGATGCAGGTCCGAGCGGATCTTGGGAATGATACTGCCACGGGTCGAATACCCATTGATCTGGTAGTTGATCGCGTAGTCTGCCAGCGCGGTCCACAACACAAACGGCTCGGGTTTGGCCTTGATGCCCTTGGTGCGATTGGCCGCTTCGATCAGCATGGCCTCGACTTTTTCGGATGGTTCCTCATACCCGATTCCCACGGTCGTATGCAGCAACAGCCCGCTGCCGTCGGTTCTTTTTGAGAAATTCACCACGTCCGAGTTCATCAACTGGGCATTTGGAATAGAGATCAACTCGTTCTTGATGGATTTGAGATGCGTCTCCATCAGCTTGATCTGAACCACGTCGCCGATGTGATCCCCGATCTGAATGCGATCCCCGATCGAGGTTGACCGGCGATAGATCACGAACAGACCGGCCAGCATGTTGGACACAACCGAGTTTGCGCCCAGCGACAGCATGGCACCCACCAGAAGGGTCAGACCTTGAAACGCGGCCGAGTCCGACCCCGGAATGTAGGGCACTGCAAACACCAGAGCGATCAGGATAACAACCACGCGGGCGATATTGAACGTTGGGTTCACCCAGTGCTTTTCGAAATCGCCAAGGTCAAAAGTTCCGGCCTCAACCGCGTCAAAGAACACACGCATACCCTTGATAATATACATTGTAACCCATGTGATCAGGCCCAGCATGATCAGGTTCGGGAAATAGCTGATGATTCCCTTAAAGATCAGAAGAACGGGTTCTGTCAGATAGGTTAGCAGCAGTTGAGCGAAATATCGGGTTTCAGCAAAGGAAAGTAGGACAAAGGACAGGTAGTAGTAAAAGCCCAGAAAGAAGATGATCAGCAGTATGAAGTTCAGGCCGTAACGGACCAGTGCCGCAATCGCTTCGGCCTGTACGCTTTTGGCTGTAGCGGTCTCAACATCTTTCAGGTGGCGCTTAACAAACTTCAAGGTCCGCCGTCGGATACTGCGATGCAGCCACAAGATAACCACGACGAACACAACGAAACCAAGGGTCCAGCCCGCCGCTTCTATGGCGCCGGATACGCGGGCCTGATCGGTTCGGTTGGCTCGGTAGGCGATGATCGCCTCTTCGATGGCCTGGCCATGCAAATAGCTGAGAACATCCAGCTTTATTTGATCCAGCGCGGCGTCAGCCTCTGTGACGATGGTGACCTGTACGCCGTCGGCCCGAATGCTGGTCCCCAGCTCTGTGTCTTCAAAAGTAATCGAGACCTCTGTGCTTGTTGAGGCTTCGGCAACTTCGACGATGACCTCCTGCACCCGCTCGACACGTTCCGACGCCGGTAGCGCGCTGGACCCACGCAAGAAAAACAGCATCTCACCGTCGACAATAACCGGTGCTTTGAAGGTCTCGGACTGTTCATCATCCTCGCGGATGTCTTCCACGATATCCTGAGCTGATGCCGCGATTGGCAGGGCCAGTAGCAAGGCCGTCACGATCAGCCGGACAAACATGCCAAAGGATTGAATAAAATGCGTCATCGGACCTCCCTCATTACAACTATATCCGAGCGGGAGCATCTTCATAGAGGGTAACTGACCCGGCGCCCTTAATCCTTGGAAATGCAGAAAGACCGGCAAAGTTATCCATGTTTTTTAAAGAATAAATTCCAAGCGCCTCCTGTCCTTGCAAACAGGCATTTCAAAGAATAGGTTCTCGCCAAATTTGCGGAGCATTTTCGCAGTACCAAACCAAAAGGAATATCCCATGGAAGGTGGCGCAATCGCCCAGTTTCTCCCGCTGATCCTGATTTTTGCGATCATGTATTTCCTGCTGATCCGTCCACAGCAGAAGAAAATGAAGGAACATCAAGCCATGGTCGAGGCCGTGCGCCGGGGCGATCAGGTCGTTACCCAGGGTGGGCTGATTGGTAAAGTGGCCAAGGTCAAAGAAGGCGACAACGAGATCGAAGTCGAAATCGCCGAGGGAGTCAAAGTCCGCGTGGTTAAATCGACCATTTCGCAGGTTCTGAACAAGACTGAGCCGGCGAAGTAACTTCGCGATACAATCCCTTGAAAAGGCAGGGTAATGCTGCAAATTGATACCTGGAAGCGGGTTCTGATCTGGCTTGTCTGCGTGACTGGCTTGCTGATGGCCCTGCCGAATGCGTTTTATACGCGCGTTGAACAATCCAATGACGCCAAGGCGGCGATCGAGCTTGGCGTCGACACCCCTGAAATGCAGGCAGAGGCCGCGCAATGGCCGAACTGGCTGCCGTCGTCGCTGGTCAATCTAGGGCTGGATTTGCGTGGTGGCGCGCATCTTTTGGCCGAAGTTCGGGTGGGTGACGTCTACGAATCCCGCATGGATGCGATGTGGCCGGAAATCCGGGATGCGCTGCGGGATGAACGTGCCACTGTGGGCACCATCCGTCGCCAGGAAGCGGCGCCTGATGAGATTCGCCTTCGCATCAGTCAGCCCGAGGGCATGTCCCGCGCGCTGGAGGTTGTCCGCGGTCTGGCCCGTCAGGTGCAGACCCTCAGCGGTGTAGGGGCCACGGATATCTCGGCCCGCGCCGAAGGTGATACGATCATTGTACAACTTTCTGAGGCCGAGAAGCTGGCCTCAGACGACCGCACCGTGCGTCAATCGCTGGAAATCATTCGCCGCCGGATTGACGAGGTGGGCACCCGCGAGCCGACCATCCAAAGGCAAGGCACCGACCGTATTCTGATCCAGGTGCCAGGTATCGGCAGCGCAGGAGAGTTGAAAGAGATCATCGGCACGACCGCGCAACTGACCTTTAACCCCGTCGTTGGGCGCGGAACCGACCCCGATGCGATAGCGGGCGTTGGCGAAGAGGTGGTGCCGTCGATTGACGAAAATGGCGTCTATTACACGTTGGATGCCGCGCCGGTTGTAACGGGCGAGGAACTGGTCGATGCGCAGCCCGCGTTTGACCAGAATGGCCGCCCGGCGGTGAGTTTCCGCTTTAACACCTCTGGCGCGCGTAAATTTGGTGATTACACGCTGGAAAACATCGGGGCACCCTTCGCCATCGTTCTGGATGACGAAGTGATCTCAGCCCCGGTGATCCAAAGTCATATCCCCGGCGGGTCTGGTATCATCACCGGTAATTTCACCGTCGAGGAAAGTACAAATCTGGCTGTCCTGTTGCGCGCAGGGGCACTGCCCGCCGGGCTGGAGTTTCTGGAAGAAAGAACCATCGGCCCCGAGCTGGGCCAGGACAGTATCGACGCGGGTAAGGTGGCTACCATCGTGGCCTTTGTCGCGGTGCTGACATTCATGGCGCTCAGCTATGGCCTGTTTGGTATCTTCGCCAATATTGCGCTGATCATCAACGTTGGCCTGTTGTTTGGTCTGCTTTCCCTGATTGGGGCGACGTTGACCCTGCCTGGGATCGCGGGGATCGTTCTGACGGTAGGTATGGCGGTGGATGCCAACGTACTGATCTTCGAGCGTATCCGAGAGGAACTGAAATCTGCCAAAGGTCCTGCCCGCGCGATTGAGCTGGGTTATGAAAAAGCGCTGTCGGCCATTCTGGACGCCAACGTGACCACCTTCATTACCGCTGTAATCCTGTTTGCCATGGGCAGCGGGCCAGTGCGCGGGTTCGCAATCACTTTGGGTCTGGGTATTCTGACCTCGGTCTTCACCGCGATCTTCGTGACGCGCCTGATGATCGTGATTTGGTTCGAACGCCGCCGTCCGAAAACGATCGAGGTTTGACATGAGACTGAAACTCGTACCCCAGAATACCTCGTTCGATTTCTTCAGTCGCTGGAAGATCTGGCTGGGTATCTCGGCCTTGATGATGATTGTCGCGTTTACGTCTTTCATGCTGCAGGGCCTGAACTTCGGCATTGATTTCCGTGGAGGGACCACCATTCGGACCCAAAGCGCGCAGGAAATCGATGTCGGCACATATCGTGACGCTATTGCGCCGCTTGGACTTGGCGACGTGACGATCACCGAGATTTTCGATCCGAGCTTCGGGCCAGATCAACATGTCGCGATGATCCGCATTCAGGCGCAGGATGATGCTGAGGCTGTCAATGCGGCCACGATTGAACAAATTGGCGAAGCTCTTGCCGCAGCGGACCCCGGGTTGAAACTGCCCTTCGAAAGCGTCGAATCTGTAGGACCCAAAGTCTCGGGAGAGCTTATCCAGACCGCCGTAATCGCGGTGGTGCTCGCCATTGGGGCGGTGCTTGTCTACATCTGGCTGCGGTTTGAATGGCAGTTTGCGCTGGGGGCTGTCGCTGCGCTGGTGCATGACGTCATCCTGACTATCGGCATCTTTTCCGAACTGCAGATCCGCTTTGATCTGGCGATCATCGCTGCGCTGCTGACCATCGTGGGCTATTCGTTGAATGATACGGTGGTCGTGTTCGACCGGGTGCGCGAGAACTTGCGGAAATACAAGAAAAAGGACCTAAAGGAGGTTCTGAACATTTCGATCAACGAAACGCTCAGCCGGACAGTCATGACCTCTGTCACCACCTTGCTGGCGTTGATTTCGCTCTATGTTCTGGGCGGGGATGTGATCCGCGGGTTTGTCTTTGCTATGATTTGGGGTGTGATCGTAGGTACCTATTCGTCCGTCTTTGTGGCCTCAACCATCCTGTTGTGGCTGGGCGTCAAGCGCGACTGGTCCAAGCCATCAAACACTTCTGGCAACCAGTTTGCCAACATCGATGCCTGAGTATTTTGGCCAGTCCCCCACAGGGCTGGCCATCATAGTTTTTGCTGCCTTTCTTGGCGGTGTAGTGCGCGGCTTTTCCGGATTTGGGACCGCCCTGATATTCCTGCCAATCGCAACCCCATTCCTTGATCCTTTCAAGGCGCTGACCTGCCTGACAATCATGGATATACTGGGCCCGCTGCCCAACCTTCGCCGGGCCTGGCGCGAGGTCGACAGGGGTGATCTGGTCCGTCTGGTGGGAGGGTGCGCACTCGCTCTGCCATTGGGGCTGTGGTTGCTGACCACGGTCGATCCACATGTATTTCGCTATACCGTTAGCCTGTTGGCGTTTGTTATGCTGGCTATTCTGGTGTTCGGTCTGCGCTATCACGGTCATGTCAGTCGCAAAATGGTTTTGGGAATAGGAGGCGCTGGTGGGTTTTTGGGCGGTGTCGCGGGCCTGCCCGGACCGGCCGTTATCTTGTTCTATATGTCTCGACCTCTGCCCGTGGCCGTGATCCGTGCGACGATCCTGTTATACCTGTTCGCCTTTGATTTTCTGCTGCTCGGGTACCTGACTGGCATGGACCGTATCACGCTGCCTGCTGTGATATTGGGTCTGGTTCTGGCGGTCCCCAATCTGGCTGGTAATTGGCTGGGTGGTTGGATGTTCCGGCCCGAGCGGGAAAAGCTTTATCGTGCCGCTGCGTATCTGGCGATAGCGCTTGCAGCCTTGTCGGGCCTACCGCTTTGGGGCTAGATGCCTCCTATGCGTATGAATGAAATCTCTTATGACAATGCGGCCCCTGTTGACGGATATGGTCCTGGGTTTTTCCGCATCGGTGGTCAGGTCTATGACGGGTCGGTGCTGACCGGCCCTGCAGGATCAGCGAAATGGGGCGGGTACGACGACAGGGATGGTCTGTTGAAATTGGCGGGTCAGGTCGATGTGCTGTTTATTGGAACCGGCGCTGAGCTGGCCCATATTCCTTCTGATCTGCGCGCCGCCTTGGAAGATTCGGGGATCGGGGTTGAGATCATGAACTCTCCGTCCGCGTGCCGCACATACAATATCCTGTTATCCGAAGGGCGCCGTATTGCGCTGGCGCTGCTACCGGTCTGATAGGATTCTTTTCCTCTGTCCTTGCGCTTAGATGCCACCCAAATACGTTGCTGTCGGTATGCTGCGGCAAATCCCGCCTTTTGCCTCTGACGGCAATAGGATAAGCGGGATTCATGACATTGACCGTGACCGACCTGTCGATCGCCCGAGGGGGCGTTCCTGTGCTGGAAAATCTCAGCTTTTCGCTGGAGCCCGGAAAGGCGCTTATCCTACGCGGGCCGAACGGGATCGGTAAAACGACGCTGCTGCGAACGCTGGCAGGCCTGCAGCCTCCGCTTGAGGGGCAGATCGACGGGGCTGAGGACCGGATCGCCTATGCCTCACATTCCGACGGACTCAAGCCGACTCTGACCGTGGTGGAAAACCTGTCGTTCTGGGCGCAGGTCTTCGGCAGTCACAGCATTCAACCGGCCTTGGACGCGTTTGCTTTGACTGAGCTGTCGGATCGCCATGCCGGCAATCTGTCGGCAGGCCAGAAACGTCGATTGGGGTTGGCGCGGATGTTGGTCACCGAACGACCCATCTGGATGTTGGATGAGCCCACTGTGTCGCTGGATAAGAATGCAGTGCAGATGTTTGCTGACGCGGTGCGCGCGCATCTGGGGCAGGGTGGGTCTGCCTTGATTGCCACCCATATCGACCTTGGTCTGGACGGAGAGGTCCTGGATGTGGGGCCCTACAAGGCTAAACCGAAACCTGTCGATGATCTCGACGGAGGTTTCCTGTGATCGCCCTGCTTTTACGTGATTTGAAACTGGCCTTCCGTGCGGGCGGAGGGTTTGGCCTTGGCCTGGCGTTTTTTCTTATCGTCACCGTGCTGGTGCCTTTTTCAGTTGGCCCGCAATCCGCGTTGTTGTCCACGATTGCACCTGGCGTGCTATGGCTGGGGGCACTTTTGGCCTGCCTTCTGTCACTTGACCGGCTGCTTGCGCTGGATTGGGAGGACGGCTCGCTCGACCTATTGGCGACCGCGCCCCTGCCGTTAGAAGCGGTCATAACGATCAAGTCTTTGGCGCATTGGCTGACCACGGGCTTGCCACTGGTTCTGGCTGCGCCCTTCCTGGGCGTTCTGCTTAATTTGCCTTTGCCCGGCTTTTTCTGGCTTGTCGTCTCACTTTTGATTGGCACGCCCGCGATGAGCGTCATCGGAACTTTTGGTGCCGCTCTTACGGTCGGCTTGAAACGCGGCGGATTGCTGCTGTCGCTTCTTGTGCTGCCTCTTTATGTACCGACATTGATCTTCGGGGCCGAAGTCGCGCGCCGCGGCGCAACCGGAATGGAAACGCAGACACCCTTGTTGATGCTGGCTGGGATCACTGCGGCGACGATTGCCCTGTTACCTTTTGCCAGCGCCGCCGTGTTGCGCATTAACCTACGGTGACACAGTGTAACTTTGACGGATGTCAATTGAGAATGAACCCGACTCGGACTAGATAAGGCCCATGTCTATCGCAGCCAAAGCCAATACCCTCTGGGAATATGCCAATCCGCGCAAGTTTCTTGCCACCAGTGAACGGGTGATGCCGTTCTTCTGGGGCGCGGCTTTGGTTTGCATCGTCATTGGTCTGGTGTGGGGATTTTTCTTCACACCCGATGATTACAAGCAGGGATCGACCGTCAAGATCATTTACCTGCATGTGCCCGCCGCACTGATGGCGATTAACTGCTGGCTTATGATGCTGGCGACCTCTCTGGTTTGGCTGGTTCGCCGTCATCATGTCAGTGCGCTGGCTGCGCGCGCGGCCGCACCTGTGGGCATCGTGATGACATTGATTGCGTTGGCAACCGGGGCGATTTGGGGGCAGCCCATGTGGGGCACCTGGTGGGCCTGGGATCCACGTCTGACCTCATTCCTGATCCTGTTCCTCTTCTATTTGGGCTATGTCGCCTTGTGGGAGGCGATCGAAGACCCTGATACGGCTGCCGATCTGACCTCGATCCTGTGTCTGGTGGGGTCGGTCTTTGCTATCCTCAGCCGTTATGCGGTGAATTTCTGGAATCAGGGGCTGCATCAGGGCGCTTCTGTCCTGCGGGCTGGTGCCGTGACTGGAGCGGATACCGAAGAGAAGGTCAGCAATATCTATTTCTATCCTCTGCTGCTCTGCATTGTCGGGTTCGTGTTGTTGTTCATCGCCTTGGTACTTTACCGCACGGGTACTGAAATTCGCACGCGTCGGACCAAGACTCTGCTGGCGCGGGAAAGGGCAAACGGATGATCCCTGATCTTGGAAAATATGCCGATACGGTGCTCTGGTCCTATGTGGTTTCCATCGGGCTTTTGCTGGCGCTGGTTCTGGTCAGCGTGATGAGGGGCCGCAGGGCGCAGGCTGAGCTGGAAAAAGTTGAACAAAGGATAAAGCGCAATGGCTAAGATCTCGCCCCTGATGATTGCGCCCCCGCTGATCTTTGGCGCCTTTGCGGTCCTTGCCGGTATTGGCATGTTCCGTGATGACCCAAACGCTTTGCCCTCGGCCCGTGAGGGCCAAACCGCGCCACCGGTTGTATTAACAGATTTTGCAGGCAAGCCACAATTTGACGACGCAACGTTGCGCGATGGACAGATCAAGCTTGTGAATTATTGGGCCAGTTGGTGCGCGCCCTGCCGGGTAGAACACCCAAACCTGCAGGCCCTGTCGGATGAAGGCATTCCTGTCTACGGTATCAATTATAAGGACAAGCTGGAAAATGCCGAGGCATTCCTGAACGAACTTGGTGATCCCTATACGGGTATCGGCCGGGATGAACAGGGACGCATGGCGCTGGACTGGGGCGTTTACGGCGTACCGGAAACCTATGTGGTCGACGGCGACGGAACCATTATCCTGCGCTTTGCTGGGCCGATTACCCAGCGCGTCATCGAAGGAACTATTCGGCCCGCTTTGGAAAAGGCTAAGGCCGATTAACGCGGCAGGGTGAGGGAAGAAACACCAGTCTTCTGAATGATCTGGTCACAATCATCCATCTTGGTGCTGTCACCGTCGCCCCTCTGGTTGGGCAGAACCAAGTGGGAGGTCGGTGAAAAAGCCAGGCACAGTATCCTGGCGCAAATGGAACGTAAAAAGGGCGCCCGACCGGGCGCCCTTTTTAGATTGCTCAGAGATCTTAGTCGGCCTTGGCCAGGTTCCGCAGCACGTAATGCAGCACGCCACCGTTTTCGATATATTCGATTTCGGGCGCGGTATCGATGCGGCACTTAAGGGTTATGGTTTTCTCAGAACCGTCACCGTAGGTGATGGTGCAGGGCACCTCTTGCAGCGGCTGGATCGTATCCAGACCGTGGATCGAGACGGTTTCATCACCCTTCAAGCCCAGCGTCTTGCGCGAGTCGCCACCGGTGAATTCGAACGGTACAACGCCCATGCCAACCAGGTTCGAGCGGTGGATACGCTCAAAACTTTCGGCGATTACCGCTTTGACACCCAGCAGAGCCGTGCCTTTGGCCGCCCAGTCGCGCGACGATCCGGCGCCGTATTGCTCGCCACCGAATACAACCAGCGGCGTGCCCTGTTCCTGATAGGCCATCGACGCGTCATAGATTGAAGTCTGCTCTCCATCGGGGCCTTTGGTATAGCCGCCTTCAACCGCGTCCAGCATCTCGTTCTTGATGCGGATATTGGCAAAGGTGCCGCGCATCATGACCTCGTGGTTGCCACGGCGCGACCCATAAGAGTTGAACTCGCGCGGTTGCACCTGACGGTCGGTCAGATACTTGCCAGCCGGTGTTGTCGTGGCAAACGAGCCTGCAGGCGAGATGTGGTCAGTGGTGACCATATCGCCCAGAATGGCCAGAACCTTGGCGTCTTCGATGTTCGAAATTGTGCCCGGCTCGGTCCCCATGCCCTGGAAGTAGGGCGGGTTCTGGATATAGGTCGAGGTCGGTGGCCAGTCATAGGTTTCGGCATCGGTGGTATCGACCGCTTGCCATTTCTCGTCGCCTTTGAAGACGTCTGCATATTTCGACAGGAACGCCTCACGGGTGACCGTCTGTTCGACCAATTCCGCCACTTCTTGCTGGGTTGGCCAGATGTCTTTCATGAAGACATCATTGCCGTCCTTGTCCTGACCGATCGGTTCTGAGGTCAGGTCGATATCCATCGTACCGGCCAGCGCATAGACCACGACCAGCGGCGGTGAGGCCAGGTAGTTGGCGCGAACATCCGGACTGATGCGGCCCTCGAAGTTGCGGTTACCCGACAAGACCGACGTGGCAACCAGATCGCCCTCGGCAATCGCCTCAGAGAGCTCTTTCTGGATTGGACCCGAGTTGCCGATACAGGTGGTGCAGCCGTAGCCGACGAGGTTGAAGCCGATCTTGTCCAGATCTTCCTGCAGGCCAGCGGCCTCAAGATAAGCAGAAACAACCTGCGATCCCGGTGCGAGCGAAGTTTTGACCCAAGGCTGACGGTTCAGACCCAAGGCTGCGGCCTTGCGGGCCACAAGACCAGCGCCGATCATGACATACGGGTTCGAGGTGTTGGTGCAGGAGGTGATCGAGGCGATCACAACCTTGCCCGATTCCAGGGTATAGTCTTCGCCTTTGACGGCGACTTCCTTGCCCATGGGTCGCTTGAACGTCTCGGCCATTTCCCTGGTGAACGCCGCCTTGGCACCGGTCAGAGCAACATAATCCTGTGGGCGCTTCGGGCCCGAGATCGCGGGAACGATGGTGCGCATGTCCAGCGACAGGGTGTCGGTGTAGATCGGCGCGTAATCTGCGTCGCGCCAGAAGCCGTTTTCCTTGGCATAGGCTTCGACCAGCGCAATGCGATCTTCGTCACGGCCGGTGTTACGCAGATAGCGCAGCGTTTCACCGTCAATCGGGAAGAAACCACATGTCGCGCCGTATTCCGGGGCCATGTTGGCGATGGTTGCCCGGTCGGCCAGCGGCAGACGGTCCAGACCTTCGCCGAAGAATTCGACGAATTTGCCCACAACACCCTTTGCGCGCAGCATTTCGACGACCTTCAGAACCAGATCGGTGCCGGTGGTGCCTTCAACCAGATCTCCGGTCAGCTCAAAGCCGACAACCTCGGGGATCAGCATCGAGATCGGCTGACCCAGCATAGCGGCTTCGGCCTCGATCCCACCAACGCCCCAGCCCAGAACGGCCATGCCGTTGACCATGGTGGTGTGGCTGTCGGTGCCGACCAGCGTGTCGGGATAGGCAACCTCGTTGCCATCCTGATCCGTGTCGGTCCAAACGGTCTGCGCCAGATATTCCAGGTTCACCTGGTGACAGATCCCGGTTCCGGGGGGCACAACGCGGAAGTTGTTGAAGGCACCCTGACCCCATTTCAGGAACTGATACCGTTCCATGTTGCGTTCGTATTCGCGGTCAACGTTCATCTGGAACGCGCGCGGGTTGCCGAATTCGTCAATCATGACCGAGTGGTCGATGACCAGATCAACCGGGTTCAGCGGGTTGATCTTCTGAGCGTCACCGCCCAGAGCCTTGATACCATCGCGCATGGCGGCCAGATCGACCACCGCCGGAACGCCGGTGAAATCCTGCATCAACACGCGGGCAGGGCGATAGGCGATCTCGCGGGGGTTCTTGCCACCTTTGGCGCCCCATTCGGCAAACGCCTTGATGTCGTCGACCGAGACGGAAAATCCGTCATCTTCGAACCGCAACATGTTTTCCAACACCACCTTCAGGGCGGCGGGCAGTTTCGAGAAATCACCCAGGCCGGCCTCTTGCGCGGCGGGGATCGAGTAATACGATATGGACTTGCCATTCACGCTCAGGCTGCGGCGTGTCTTGGCGGTATCCTGTCCGACTTTGATGGGCATCTGTGGCCTCCCTCTCAAATGACGTGGAATATGGGATTCGCTGAGGGCTATCTGCATCACCCAAGCGCGCGGTTCAAGGTCCAACAGACCAGGTGCGGCAATTTTTGTATACCATTGCACACATTTTTGCGAAAACCTTGTGTCACCGGTCTCAAGAAACCTTGATTGGTGCTTGATCAGCATTCCGTCTAAACCAGTAATGCACCCCATGAAACCCGAGAGCAAACATGTTCAAATCTGCAACCGCAACCGCGTTGGCGTCCCTGTTTCTGGCTACTTCGGCCATTGCAGAAAGCGGACCCGTAGTGGTGGAGCTGTTCACCTCGCAGGGATGTTCGTCCTGCCCCCCGGCTGACCGGATCATGCAGGATCTGGCCAATCGGGATGACGTCATCGGGTTGGCGCTGCATGTGGATTATTGGGACTATATCGGATGGGAGGATGAATATGCCGACCCCACCCATACTGAGCGTCAGCGCAGCTATGCCGGAAATTCCGGGCGTACGGTGATCTATACGCCTCAGATGGTAGTGAATGGTCAGCAGGATATTGTAGGGGCAGATACGGCAAAGCTGGATTACCTGATCGGCGACCATTCCAAGGCCGCTCCGCTGGCGTCGGTTTCGGCCTCACGTACAGGAGATAACGTAACTGTCGACGTTTCCTCAATCAGTTTGCCACCGGATCAGGTCTATGACATCCGGGTGGTGCAATACACGCCAATGCGCCATGCTTCGATCCGGCGCGGAGAGTTGGCCGGACAAGAACTGGATTATGCCAATGTGGTCGAGGCCTGGACAGTAGCCGGGCAATGGGACGGGACAGCGCCTAAGACCTATAAGGTATCTTTGACGTCAGGTCTACCGGCCGTTGTGTTGGTGCAAGGGGTTGGCCATGGGCCAATTATTGCGGCAGCACGCGTTCGCTGATCAGGGCATGTCTTTGGCTTGGACGCCTAGCCCGTTCCAGGTTTTCCAGCGACGATGAATCCAGAACCACTGACCCATATGCTGTCGGACAACCGCCTCGAGGTCATCATTGGTGAACTGGGTCATCGTCTTTGGATCCGTATGTGGGACCGGTTCGTGCAGGATGATTTCGAAATCAACCCCATTGGGCTGACGCACCGCATAGCACGGAATCAGGACGGCTTTGTATTTCATTGCCAGTTCAGCATTCAAAACCGACGTCACGGCCGGTTTGCCGAAAAAAGTCAGCTCTTCCCCGCCATGTGCGTGCAGGTCTGACACAATAGCGATGATCCCGCCTTTTTTGAGTGTCCGCACCATTTCGACCATCCCGCGACGGCCTTGTTCGAACATCGGGGCGCCGGTTTTGTAGAACGCATCGACATACATGTCGTTGAAGTAGGGGTTCGCCATTCGACGGTAGAGGCAGCCAATAGGCTGACCGCTGCGTTCTTGAAGGGCAATACGCGCGGCCAGGTAATGGCCGAAATGAGCAGTGATCATCATCACAGGTCGCCCCTCTGCCAAGGCGGAATCAAAGGCAGCAAGGCCCGTACCCGTGACTTTGGCAAAGCGTTGGCGTTCTGTGAAATCCTCGGGCGAGAAGTGCTCCATGATCGCGCGCCCGGCGTTGTCAGGAACGGCCTTGCAGATGCGTTTCACTTCGGATTCAGTCAGGTCCGGGCAGGTGAGTTTCAGATTGCTGCGTACTCTTTTCGAGAACCCGACCAACGGTGCAAGGTTTCTCGCTATGGCGCCCATTGTGGCAATGCGTGTCTCATAGGGCAGCAACCGTAACGCTTTGATAACGCCTTTCAGGAACATGCCGGATACATAGTATTTGCCAAGCTCGGACCTGTTTAGTTCAGACTTTTCAACGGGCATCAGAAGGTCTCGGCGTCTGTTGTGAATTGCCGGGTCAGACATACAAGCCGATCGCGGTAACCACAAGCTTTCTGCTCGGCCAGAAATTTTGGCGCGCTTTCTCTCTTTATTCGTCGCCGTCATCATCCCGGAGCGTGATGGTTCCCTCATCGACAAGTGTCCGGATGGCGCCAATGATCTGGGTCATCGCCTCCTCTGCAGCGGGTTGTTTGATTTTTCCGACCTCATCCATTTCTTCGCGCAGGTTTTCGGCCATACGCGACGACATGTTGGACAACAGGTAGTCAACCGATGCCCTGTCTCCTTCCGTTTCTGCACCGGCGAGCGCTGTAACCAGGACGGGTTGTTCCACACCGCGTAGAATGGCCGGTACATCACGGGGCAGAATGCGGGACGGGATATGGGCGAAGGTGAAAATGGATTGGCGAACTATGGTGGCAAAATCGGCGTCCTCTTCTTCTAATGCACTCAGCAGGCCGTCCCGGGTCGAGGCAGCGGACTGATTCAGTATCGCGCCAACGCGGGCACCCGGTCCGTCGGCAAACGCTGTGGCCGGGCGCTGATCCATCTGAGCCGCCAGCGACCACCCGATCCGCTCGACGGACTCTGGGCTGACATTTGCAGTTTTCGAAACCGCATAGGTAATACGCCGAGCAACTGGGCCGGGAAGGTGCCCTAGCAGTTGCGCAGCTTTGGCGGTTTCAAGTTTCGATAGCATCACGGCCGCAATCTCGGTGCTTTCGGCCTGCGCCATTTCGGCCAGATCTTCTGTAGGGATCTCTCGCAATCGCTGCCAAGGATCGCCGATCTGGCGTATGCCGGCCACTTTACGCAAACGCGCCGCAGTGGCCGGGGCGATTTTGCCGTTCACCACATCCAAAGCGCCCGCCAGACCATGTGGAAAGGACAGGCCAACACTGTCCAGCGCATCTGCAAATTCACCGGCAACTGCGTACAAGGTAACCCGGTCGACAAGGCCCATTTTGCCCAGTTGGTGGGTTAGCTTTTCCTGTAAATCGTCGGGGAGCTCTTCCAGCGGAATGTCCGCCCCATCATTCAGCAAGAGACGCACAACCACCGCCGCCTTTTGTCGGCTGCTGAGGCTGCGGGCCACCAAGCGAAGGTCGTCATCGTTATCTTTGGCCAGCGGGGCAAAGACCCCCGGCGCCACCTGTACCAATGTGTTTGTGTTCTGCATCTGCCTGCGGTGCCAAAGTTCCTGTTCCACAGGCAGATTACAGAGAGTCGGGTAAAGAAAGGTTGAAGTTTAGTAGTTGTAGGTCAGTCCGGTGCGGATCGCCTCGCGCAGGGAAACCTCTGCCCACGTTCCTTCGCCGCCACGTGCTTTGATTTCACGCCACTGCGCAATCGCCAGATCAGTTTTGCCCTCGGCGACAAAGCCTTGCGCCATATAGGAACGTGCCAGGATATTGTCGGGATTTGCGTTAATTGCACCTTCATAAAACAGGTTCGCCAGTTCCAGCTTGCCCATCTTCCGATAGGTAAATCCCCAATAGGTCATGACGCGATCGTCATTCTGGTCCATCACGCGCAGCACGCCTTGGGCGTTTTTGAACTGCCCGTCATAGGCCAGTTCACGCACGGCGTGGTACAGCTGATCCTGAGTGAAATTGGTGTTGCTGGGCTTTACGCATTTGCCCGCGGCCTCATCATAGACCCGTCCGAACAGACATTTCTTGGTGGTGTTTGTTGTTTTTGGCGGCGTCGATCCCCCGCCGCCACCTGCGGCATGAACCATGGGGGCAAATGTAAGGGCCTGAATTGCAATAACCGAAGCTAGGATGAGGCGCATAATTGGTCTCCGTTCGTAGGGCTGCTCAGAATAAGCATAGCGCGTTCTATACAAAAGCTAACAACTGATCGCGCGAATTTATTCACAAGTTAGAAAGCGGGAATGATTCTGCTGTGATCAAGCAAAGAAAAACCCGCACAAAAATTTTGTGCGGGTCAGTATTGCAGAGTCTTTACGAAAATTTACTCGCCAAACACCCGGGCAAAGATCGTATCGACATGTTTGGTGTGATAGCCGAGGTCGAATTTCTCTTCGATCTCTTCCTTGCTTAGCGCGGAGGTCACGTCAGTATCCGCCAGCAGTTCTTCTTTGAAGTCTGTGCGGTGTTCCCAGACCTTCAACGCGTTGCGTTGAACCATAGCATAAGCCTCTTCCCGGCTGACCCCTGCCTGCGTCAGCGCCAGCAGAACCCGCTGGCTCATCACTAGACCGGGGAACTTGTTCATGTTCTCCATCATGTTCTCGGGGAAGATCAGCATTTTGTCGATCACGCCCGTCAGTCGAGCCAGAGCAAAATCCAGTGTGATCGTGGCGTCCGGCCCAATCATGCGCTCCACCGAGGAGTGCGAGATGTCACGTTCGTGCCAGAGCGCCACATTCTCCATCGCCGGGATCACCGCCGCGCGCACCATGCGCGCCAGCCCGGTCAGGTTCTCGGTCAGTACAGGGTTCTTCTTGTGCGGCATCGCCGACGACCCTTTCTGCCCCATCGAGAAGAACTCGGCCCCCTCAAGAACCTCGGTCCGCTGCATATGACGGATTTCAATGGCGACGTTTTCGATGCTGCTGGCGATCACGCCCAACGTGGCAAAGAACGCGGCATGGCGGTCGCGAGGGATGACCTGCGTGCTGATCGGTTCGGGCACCAGTCCCAGCTTGTCGCAGACATGCTCTTCGACCTGAGGGTCGATATTGGCAAAGGTGCCGACCGCGCCGCTGATCGCACCTGTTGCAATCTCGGCCCGTGCGTCGCGCATGCGGGACAGGTTGCGATCCATCTCGGCATAGAAGCGCGCGAATGTCAGGCCCATTGTGGTGGGCTCGGCGTGGATGCCGTGGCTGCGGCCGATGCGGACAGTGTCCTTATGTTCGATCGCGCGGCGTTTCAGAGCGGCCAGCAAACCTTCGAGGTCGGCGATCAGGATGTCGGCAGCACGGGTCAGCTGAACGTTGAAACAGGTATCCAGCACGTCCGAGCTGGTCATGCCCTGATGCACGAAACGCGCCTCATCACTGCCGACATGCTCGGCCAAATGGGTCAGAAAAGCGATGACATCGTGTTTGGTGACGGCCTCAATCTCATCAATGCGGGCCACATCGAATTCCACATCCTTGGCCTTCCACACGGCCTCGGCGTTTTCACGCGGGATCACGCCCAGATCGGCCATGGCGTCACAGGCATGGGCCTCGATCTCGTACCAGATGCGGAACTTCGTCTCGGGCGACCAGATGGCGACCATGTCGGGGCGGGAATAACGTGGAATCATTGGCAGCGGCACCTTTTTATGATTTGGCAGAGGTCGTTGCGGCGCGGTTTAAACCCAGCCGCCCTACGGAACAAGGCGCGAGTGCGGTGATGAGACGGTTTGCCCTGATTTTATCCCTTTGGCCTGGTGTTGCGGCAGCGACAGAGTTCTGGCCGCTGACGGGTGATGAAATTGCCGAAGCCTTGTCGGGCAAAAAACTAACTTATGGCGACGGCATCTGGCAAACATTCGACCAAAGCGGGGTGACCCATTATTTTTCGGGTCGTCCCAGCACCGGAAAGTGGGCCGTGCAGGGCGAACAGTATTGCTCGGTTTGGCCGCCTTCGGATATCTGGGCGTGTTATGATGTTCTGCAAAGCGGTGTCATCATTCGATTTATTGACGGCGCAGGCGAGATCACAGACGGGTATTATCCCGAATGACCTTTCCAAACGAACTGACCGACTTCGAAGGAGGCTGGAGCCTGTCACGCACCATTCGGGATGCGCGGGCCGGGCAGGTGGTTTTGGCCGATGGCTCTGCGCGATTCACCAGGTCCAAAGACGGTCTGATCTATGACGAGACGGTAACTCTGCGCATTCCGGGCCAGCCCGAGATGATGGGAACGCGCCGATACCTGTGGCAAGACAAGGGCGAAAGCGTTGCGGTGCATTTTGATGACGGGCGTTATTTCCACGCTCTCAAGCTGGGCCAGGCGCAGGCTGCGGATCACCATAATTGCCCGCCGGACAGCTATGACGCAGTCTATGATTTCTCGGGCTGGCCCTGTTGGAGGGTCCGTTGGACCGTGTCCGGCCCCCGGAAATCATACGAAATGAATACGGAATACATGCTGCGGTAGCGTAATCATCTTGCAGATGCGGCGCTGACAGGGCATTCCTGTTGCAGAATCTCGGTCCGTTTAGGGAGAAACAACATGAATGCGAACGTATTGGCCAATGCATTTGGCCCACGTGAAGGGACGGCGCTGCGCGTCAAACAGGTGGTTTTGGTTGCTTTGGGCATCGTTGCCTTGGCCGTCGCCGCCAAGATCAAAGTGCCGATGTGGCCGGTTCCAATCACCATGGGTACATTTGCGGTTCTGACCATCGGCACCGCCTATGGCGCACGGCTGGGTCTGGTAACCATGATGGGCTATCTGCTGATCGGCGCGCTGGGCTTTGACGTGTTCGCGGGCTCTTCGGCTGAAAAATTCGGCCTTACTTACATGATGGGTGGCACAGGCGGCTACCTAGTCGGATATGTGCTGGCAACCCTGATGCTGGGTACGCTGGCCGCGCGCGGCTGGGACCGTTCGGTCGTGAAAATGGCGCTGGCGCTGGTACTGGCCAACGTTCTGATCTATGTCCCCGGCCTGCTGTGGCTGGGCCAGCTCTATGGCTGGGACCAGCCGATCCTGGCATGGGGCCTGACACCATTCCTGGTGGGTGATGCGATCAAGCTCGCGCTGGCCGCGCTGCTGATCCCCGGCCTGTGGAAGCTGGTGGGCGACGCCCGCACCTAAACCACAGTCAACCTGGTTGACATGAACCGCGCCCGGAGCGATCCCGGCGCGGTTTTTTGTTGCGCCAACAAGAGGCTGGACAAAACCGGTCCACACAGTTCAAGCTGTAGCAATAGAAACAACAGGTTATTCAGATATGCCTAATCTATTGAGGGCTGTAACCCTTTCCTGCGCGGTTGTTTGCGCCGGGGCAGGGAGTGCAAAAGCCGAAACACCGATCACCTATACTGATGAAGGGCGCGCCTTGTTCAGCTTTGCGGTACCAGATTTTTGGTCGGTTCGTACTGGCGGCCCGCGTGAGGTCGATGACACCGAGCTGAACGATCCCCGTGCGGTTGCCCGAGTCATGGGGATCAAACCGGTAACGGATGACAACGTATGGATTGGATTTGTCTCGCCATCTGGTGTGTCATCCATCGACGGTGGCCTGCGATACCTTCAGGATATCGACAAGTTTCTAGTCAAAGATCCGATCGTTTCGGAAACAGTCGCAACCCAGATCGGAGGTCTGCCAGCGCGGGTTATCCGCGGTACCGGCACCCGTGATCGGCGGGGGATAAATTTTACGGCCACAGTGATTGACTTGCCGCGTGATCGCGTGGCTGTCGCAGTGGCCGTATTAAGAGACGGCGCCGATCCTGGCTATGTGGACGACCTGAATGCCGTATTCGCGTCATTCCGGTCGCTTCAGTGAGGAGGTTTGGATGACTCGAAAGCTGATGAAACGGTCGATCGCCGCGCTGGTATTCGGTTTGACCAGTATCACCTTGTCTGCCTGCGACGGCGTGACGGTTGGTGTGGGATACGGCTATGATCCGTTCTATGACTCGATGCTTTGGAACGACTACTATCACGACGTTGATGTGGACATTGATGTAAATCGTCCACCGCAGGGTAAGCCTCCGGTCAAACCCAAACCTCCGGTCACCAAGCCCCCGGCGCGCCCACGCCCCCCTGTCGCCAAGCCCCCCGCACGTCCACCGGTTGCCCGGCCACCAGTTGCCCGGCCGCCTATTCACCGCCCGTCACCGCGGCGGCGCTGATGCGGATCAGGACAGCAATTCCGTCGTGATTTTCGCTGTTCCTTCAAGTGTCCTGTGAACAGGGCACTTGTCGGCGATTTCAAGCAGACGTGCGCGCTGATCCTGATCCAAGGGGCCCTCGAGCCGGATTTTGCGGCGGAACAGATCGACCTTGTTGTCAGTGATCAGACCCGCATCCTGTGCGTGGACCTTGTTATGGCAAACATCGACAGTGATGCCTGTTAGTGGCCAGCCCTTGCGCCGCGCATACATCCGGATTGTCATCGAAGTACAGGCTCCCAGACCCGATGACACAAAGCCATAGGGCGACATACCGCGGTCGGTGCCTCCATATGAGGCCGGTTCGTCCGCAACAGCATGATGCTTGGGGCCGGACTGAATGTCTTGCTGGAATCCGTTGGGATCGGCCTCTGTCACCCGCACTACGCCTTCGGGCGCACCCGGTGGTGGGGCAGGCGGGCGCAGCACCACATAGCGCGTAACCCAAGCCGCTATTACATCTGCAGCATATTCCGCATCTGCCGCGCGTGTAATCAGGTGATCAGCGTCGTCCAGCGTCACAAAGCTTTTGGGATGTTTGGCTGCCAGAAAGATCGCGCTTGCATTGTCAATACTAACCGTTTCGTCGCGTGGCGCATGAAGTATCAGCAGCGCGGCCTTCAGATCCGCAATCGCAGGGGTTAGCGCGGATTGGGCGATATCTTCGACGAACGCTTTGCCAATACGGAACGGGCGACCACCCAAAGTGACCTCGGCCGATCCCTTTTGTTGGATTTCCGACAGTGCGGCGTCGAAATGGTGCGAGACATGCCCTGGATCGGCAGGCGCGCCCAGCGTAACAACGGCCTTAACACTCGAAATACCAGCTCGGGCGCGCAGAACCGCTGCCCCTCCGAGAGAATGCCCGATCAGCAGAGACGGGGACATGTTCCGTCCAGCCAGATACCGTGAGGCGGCGATCAGGTCCTCAACATTCGAGGTGAAAGTGGTGTTTGCAAATTCGCCGTCTGAATGACCCAAGCCTGTGAAATCAAACCGCAATACCGCGATACCCATCGCTGCCAGACGGGCTGCGATCCTGCGCGCGGCCGGGATATCTTTTGAACAGGTAAAGCAATGGGCAAACAATGCCGTAGCAAGGACAGGCCCGTCCGGCAGGTCGAGGCGTGCAGCCAGTTGGTGGCCGTCGTGACCGGCAAAGGTGATGCGTTCGGTGGGCATGGCAGTTCCTTACGTCATGAGGTGCCTCAATATTGTGGCCGCCAGCGAGGGGTCTCAACCCCTATGTAAGAAGCGTCACGGGAAGGTGAGACTGGGTCAGGTGCCGGCGGAGTTCTGGTGCGATAGGTTGAATCAACTTTTGTGATGCGTTCCCAATCAAACATTCACTTTAATAAAGCGAACGCCACCCTCATCTTGAGCCTGTCGAACACAACCAGCCACGGAGGCAACAATGGTACATCTCACTTCTCAGCCACATGGCACAAATCTTCGAGTAGATTTACTGATCGCTATCGCCGTAACTGCGGTCGTCAGTTTTGCCGCGGGTCAGAACTGGACACAGCCGACATCTTTTGCCAGCGCAGAAATCGAGGACTGGCATGGGAACGTCAAACGGTCAAACTGGCCGAACTGAGGGGTCAGGCCAGCCCCATAAGCTGTGGGTCAAAGGGATAGGTGGACAGGTTTTCATACCCATCCTCAGTGATCAGAACCTGATCTTCGAGTTTGATTGAGAAATCTGCACCTATCTCGCCAACCGCGGCTTCGACGCACAGAACCATGCCCGGTTCCAGTTGGTAATCGTAGGCACCTGCAACGGCCTTGTCCGGATAGGCGACCAGAGGCCACTCGTCACACAGGCCAACGCCGTGCATCAGGCAACCGTATTTCTGATCCTGAAACTTGTCATCCAGTCTGTGACTGTTGGCGGTCAGTTCAGGGATCGTAACACCGGGTCTCAGCATCTCCATATTGGTCATGATATGCTCATGCGCGTGCTGCATGGCATAGACCATATCCGGGCGGGGTTTTTCGTCCCCGATCCACCAGGTGCGCGAGATATCGATGCAGATGCCGTAAGACCCGATCAGATCGGTATCGAAGGCGATGATTTCATTCTTTTGCGTGATCCGGGGACCACATTCCTGAAACCAAGGGTTGGTGCGTTGGCCTGAGGCCAGCAGGCGGGTTTCGATCCATTCCCCGCCGCGCCGGATGTTTTCGGCATGCAGAATGGCCCAGATGTCGTCTTCCGAGGTTCTTCCGTCTCCGACATTAGCGCGGGCAAATGCCTCCATCTCGGCCACCGCGGTCTCGCAGGCGTGGTTGGCACATCGCATCGCCAGAATTTCGTCCGGGCCTTTCACGGCGCGGGACTTTTCAGTGACTTCCTCGCCTTCCATGATCTCGAACCCCTGGGCCTCAAGGGCGCGCAAACCGTGCAGCATGATCTTGTCCACAGCCAGCCGCTTGTTACCGCCGCCATGCGCATCAATCAGCGCCCGCACTTCGTTCGAGAGTACATCCGCGGCAACATCGACCTTGTCGCCGCGATCGAAATAGAACAGGTCGGCGCCCGAACGTTGTTCCTTCACTAATGGGTTGAATTTGCTTAGAAAAGGTGAGTTTTTATAATCCCAGATCACCATATACCCGTCGGCACATAACAGCACCGCGCGGAAGGGGTTATGCGTGTTCCAGAGCTGCATGTTGGTGCTGTCTGTGGCGTATCGAATGTTCAGAGGATCAAACATCAACAAGCCACCATAGCCACGATCAACGATGGTCTTGGTCAGACGTTTCCACCTAAACTCACGCATCCTCTCAAGGTTCGGCAAGGACAGCCCGGCGGCTTCCCATTCGGCGAAGGCCAGCTGTGTGGGGCCGATCTCGATCCGGTCCAAATCATTGGGCGTGCCGTCCCCAAGCGCTGTGCCTTTGGTGGGGTCGATCTTGCGGATATCTCTATGGTGACGGTTCATAGTAGCCCTCCCTGCCTGTCTATCGAGCGTGAAGAAGCATTCTTTCAGCGTCTTGATAATTTGCGACCGCCATCCGTCGCTTTTTGACCGACAAGTCGAAGTGCCGATGTTAGGTCGGGTTCATGACGACCATTTTGCAGACCTCTACTCCCTATGATCCTTTGAAACCCCGCCCGCTGCCGGGTATTCAGCCCGCCAGTATGGAAACTTGGTTGCATCAGGACGAAGCGTTCGCGGCCCAGATGGAATATCGGGAAGCGTTGCTGAAAGAGCGTCACGCTGATGTTCTTGCGCTGGCGCTCGAAGCCGAACCAGCCGCACAAGAAGTCTTGGACCTGGTGTTGCAATATGCGTACCCCGGATGCTCAGACCTCGTCACGAGAGCCGATGGGCAGAAGGTCCAGATTGATCGGCAGGCCCCAATGGAAACCCTTTGCAGACTGGTGCAGGAGGATATCTGTATCTTGCAAAAGCAAGGGGACGAACATGTTTTGACTGGCGCGGTTTTGTGTTTTCCAGCCAGTTGGCGACTGTCAGAAAAATTCATGCGTCCCCTGATCGACATCCATGTACCGGTCAACAGCTACGACGAAAGCATCGCGCGCCGTGTCCAGCGGTTGTTTGATGGAATTCAGCCCGATAAGCCGCTCTGGCGGTTTAATGCGCTGTGGTATGAGGATGCCGATCTGCATCAGCCTCGAAGCGCTACAGAACCGCGCGAGGTCAGTTCACCCGGAGCCGCGTGCTATTTGCGCAGCGAGAGGCAAACATTGTTGCGGCTGCCGAAAACGCGGGCTGTGGTTTTTTCGATCCACACCTATGTTCTTGAGGCTGGAAGCCTTCGCCAAAAAGAAAACCCCACCTGACGGCGGGGCTTCCTAGGAGGGTCTTATTGGAATTAGTCTACATGCCTAAAGCAGTTGCCACACCGGCAAAGGCACCGCTGGTGCTGAGCGCTGATATTGCAACCGAATAGGCAAGTACCTGAGTATTCAGGCGGAAATCTTCACCTCGGATCAGGTTGACGGCAGCCATCGAGGCCGCGATCGGGACCGACACGCTGGCCACGGCACCCGTAAGTCCCCAACTGGTAAGTCGCAGGATATCATTGGGTTTCTCGTGGTCGAGGGGGGGAGTGTCGGTCCGATCATCCGGTTTCTGCTCGATCGGTTCTGTCCGAAAAGCAATGCTAAGCAACTGCTCGTCTGACAGCTGGATTGGCCGCGCATGTGAGGTCTGCGTTTGGTTTCTTGGCTCATCCAGATCTTCTGTCTCCGTTAATTCAAGACCTGCAAACGGCCCGGAAACGGATTCGAAAATTTGTTTTCTGTCCCGCTGTTTAACGGGCGCCAGAGTGTCAAAAGCACTCATGAATTGTTCCATGGTCAGGACTGTATTCGGAGACAGCCATTCCACGCGCTGAGTCGCACAGATATCAACCATGCGATACAGGATCACAACAAGCATAAGCTCCGAGATCTCGCTGTCGTCCAGCAAGGCGGATACAGGGGTAATTGTGACCGTCAACCGGTTTTCGGGCAGGGTCACCCGGGGTTTCGAGACGGTTCTCAGACCGGCCGCACGGTCCCGCCGTTCAAACCGGTCTTCTGTTTCAGCCAGTTGGGTATCCAGCGTAAGGCGCACGAGGTACTGACTTGAGACGATGCTCGCCTCGGTCGTGTTCAAGATCGTTTTGCGCTCAATAAGATGGCCGTAATCTTCCAGGGTCGCCGCCACGATGGCACCAAACCGCTCGATCGCGCCATTGGTCTTGCCTGTGAACTGCAGGCCGCCGTGATAGCTGTGCTTCGGAGTCACTGCGCATTCCTTTGTGCATTCCGTCAGATGACTCAAATTATCAACAGATAAGGGAAAGAATTGGGCGGAAATGGAAAAAAATGAGAAATCGGCAAGATTGATTACGCATTGGAAACCTAGGCATTTTAAGGGCTATTTAGCGTCTGTGGCGACAATGTGTCTGAATTGCGGTCGCCCTACATGACAGACCGACACAATCATCCGTCGATTCGAGCAGCCATGATTGCGATGGATTCTTGGTACATCGTCGCGGCATTCCACTGTTGAATGACCGCAAAATTCGGTTGGCCCGGTTGATATCCGCGTCCGGGCTTCCAGCCCTTTTTACGCAGGAAATTAGCGGTCGAGGCCAGCGCATCGGTCATGTTGTAGAAATCGACCTGACCGTCACCGGTGGCATCAACACCGTATTCCAAGGCATTGCCCGGCAGAAACTGTGTATGTCCCAGTTCACCGTGTTTGGCACCAACGGTGTTGGTCGTAATGCTGCCTTGATCAACCAGCTTCAGTGCTCCGATAGCGTGGGGGATGAAGAACTCGGATCGGCGACAATCATAGGCCAAAGTGGTTATTGCTGACACAACCTGACTGTCACCCATGAAATTCCCAAATCCTGTTTCCATTCCGTGAATAGCGATCAGAACGCCCGCTGGCACCCCATACTGGCGCTCGAGCGTCGCATAGAACTGAGGGTTCCTGGCTTTGCGCTTACGGCCCTGCGCTACGATGGTATCCGCGCCGCGGATCTGCATGAATTTATCCAGCGAATACCTAAAGCTCTTTTGGTTTCGGTCCGCGGCAATGGTTCTGGTGGCGTATTGGCTTTGGCTCAGCGCTTGCAGACCTTTCTTTTTCACACCAGCGCGCCGGGCCTGTTTGGCGAAATCCTGTTTCCAAGCCTCAAATCCGTTCCCGGTGTTGCCGCAGGGGGCCGCCGCCGCAAAACCTGGGAGAGAAAATGCCAGAATAAGAGCAAACCGAAACATCGTGTAATCCGATCCAATGAAATGACATAAGCAGCCTAGGCAGGTAAGCCGCGCCCGAAAAGGGGTTAATACAAGTCGAGTTCCCCGGTGCCCTTCAAGCTTTCGAACCACTCATCCGGCGTTTTGTCGATTTTAGCATGCTTGACCATCATAGCATTCATATTGGGGAGATCAGACGAATCCGGCCAGTTTTCAGGGTTCCACAGATCCGAGCGTATGACGCATTTGGGGCAATGTGCGAAAGCGGTCTCGACATGAATCAGAAGGGCCAGCTTAGGGGCGTGATCCTTCACCGCCAGACTGTTCAGCAGATCGGGGTCAGTACATATGCGTGCGGTTCCCCGGATGCGCAGAGTCTCCATCTTGCCGGGCACAAAGAAGATCACGCTGACGCGCGGGTCCAGGAGAATAGTGTGAAACGTATCGGTCCGCTTGTTTCCGGGTCGGTCGGGAATGGCGATCAGATTATCCGAGACCACCCGAACAAACCCTTCGGGATCCCCACGAGGAGAGATATCCAGATAACCACCCGGATTGGCCGAAGCGATCAGGCAGAAGGTCGACTTGGCAATAAAGTCGCGGCACATGCCGTCCAGCGCGGCTTGTTCCTTGGCGATGATCTGGGGAAGGGGCGCGCCGGTGATGCGTTCCAGTTCCTCTTTCGAAGTGACGAAATCCGAGAACGGGGCGAATGCGGTTTCGGCTGACATGCGATCTCTCCTAACCGGGGTAATGGCAAGTGTGAAAGATCGGGCCAAACGAAACAAGGGGCGCCCGATGGACGCCCCTATAGAATTTTCATCGAAAATGCTGGATTAGCAGCTGTAATACATGCCGTATTCAACCGGATGCGGCGTGTGTTCGTAGGTTTCGACTTCGTCCATCTTCAGTGCGATGTAGCCGTCGATCTGGTCTTTGGTGAACACGTCGCCCTGCAGCAGGAAGTCGTGATCCGATGCCAGAGCTTCCAGAGCCTCACGCAGCGAGCCGCAAACGGTCGGGATGTCGGCCAGTTCTTCGGCAGGCAGATCGTAGAGGTTCTTGTCCATGGCTTCGCCCGGATCGATCTTGTTCTTGATGCCGTCCAGACCGGCCATCAGCAGAGCGGCAAACGCCAGATAGGGGTTCGCTGCCGGATCGGGGAAGCGGGCCTCGACGCGCTTGGCTTTCGGGCTTTCAGTCCACGGAATACGGACACAACCCGAACGGTTACGAGCCGAGTAAGCACGCAGGACGGGGGCTTCAAATCCGGGGATCAGTCGCTTGTAGCTGTTGGTCGCCGGGTTGGTGAAGGCATTCAATGTCTTGGCGTGCTTCAGGATACCACCGATGAAGAACAGTGCCTCGTCCGATAGATCAGCATACTTGTCGCCAGCAAACAGAGGCTTGCCGTCCTTCCAGATCGACATGTTCACATGCATGCCGGTACCGTTGTCGCCTGCGATTGGCTTCGGCATGAAGGTCGCCGATTTGCCGTAGGCATGCGCCACGTTATGGATGATGTATTTGAACTTCTGCAGCTCATCTGCCTGTTTGGTCAGGCTGTCAAAGATCAGGCCCAGCTCGTGCTGGCACGACGCAACCTCGTGGTGATGCTTGTCTACCTTCATACCCAGACGCTTCATGGTCGACAGCATTTCCGAACGCAGATCCTGGGCTTCGTCGATCGGGTTGACCGGGAAGTAACCGCCCTTAACCCCCGGGCGGTGGCCCATGTTGCCCATCTCGTATTCGGTGTCGGTGTTCCAGGATGCATCAGTTGCATCAACTTCGTAGGATACTTTGTTGATGCTGTTGGAAAAACGAACGTCGTCGAACAGGAAGAATTCGGCTTCTGGGCCCATATAGGCCACGTCGCCGATACCGGTTGCTTTCAAGTAGGCTTCGGCTTTCTGGGCGGTGCCGCGCGGGTCACGCTCATAAGCTTCACCGGTGTCGGGCTCGACAACTGAGCAATGCACGCAGATGGTTTTCTCTGCGTAGAACGGATCGACATAGGCGCTGTTGGTATCGACCATCAGTTTCATGTCCGAGGCTTCGATGGACTTCCAGCCAGCGATGGAAGAGCCATCGAACATGAAGCCTTCTTCAAGGAAGTCTTCATCTACCTGATCGGCCACCAGGGTGACGTGCTGCAGTTTGCCGCGCGGGTCAGTGAAGCGGACGTCGACATATTCGGCGCCTTCGTCCTTGATTAGCTGAAGAACTGCGTCCTTGCTCATTCTCTTGATTCCTCTGAATTGAAGATTTGGTCTTGTTACAGTGCGTCCGAACCGGTTTCGCCGGTACGGATGCGAATTGCTTGTTCGACGGGTGAGACAAAGATCTTGCCGTCGCCGATCTTGTCGGTTTTGGCGGCGGAAACGATGGCTTCGATGGCGGCATCGACCAGATCGTCGTCCAGCACAACCTCGACCTTCACCTTGGGCAGAAAGTCGACCACATATTCCGCGCCGCGGTAAAGTTCAGTGTGACCTTTCTGACGGCCAAACCCCTTGACCTCGATCACGCTGAGGCCCTGGACTCCGACGTCCTGCAGCGCCTCTTTCACTTCGTCCAGTTTGAACGGCTTGATGATCGCTTCGATCTTCTTCATACCGGGCTCCCTTTAACTCTTGTCAGGATGGCACTGACCACGTCTAAGATCGGGCGGCAATGTGAATGAGAAAATGGCGATGCCGGGTTGCATGGAAATTGGGTGGCCGGTGAAATTTTGAACAGTTTGCACAAAAAATAGTCAAAATTGAATCGCACGAGGGTTCAGCATGACAGATTTACTGACTGCAGCACAGATGCGGGCGATCGAACAAGCGGCCATTGAGTCCGGTGAGGTGACCGGTCTTGAGCTGATGGAACGGGCTGGGCAGGGTGTTGTCGAGGCGATTTTCGAGGAGTGGCCAGAGTTGGACAGGCGAGGGGCCAGCCCCTCGCGTTCCCTGACGTATCCGCGGCCAGATGAAGAGGATCCGTTGCGGGCAGTTGTCTTGTGTGGGCCAGGAAACAACGGTGGGGACGGGTTCGTCGTGGCCAGGCTTTTGCGGGAGCAAGGGTGGGAGGTCGCGGTGTTTCTGTATGGCGACCTAGAGAAGCTGCCGCCGGATGCGCGGGTGAATTATGAGCGGTGGCTGGAGCTGGGTGAAGTTTCTAAGCTTACCCTGCCGACACCGACCAAACGTGAAGTTTCCAAGTTGGAGAAACACGCAGCCCGACCGTCAAGTTCGCAAGGCCCTGATTTGATATTGGATGCTTTGTTTGGAACAGGGCTAATACGTCAGATTGGTGGATTGAAACCTGCTCTTTCCAAGCTTCAGATAGGTTCAGAGGCGGATGCCGATCCGTGGTGGCCGCGCGTCGTTTCGGTCGACATTCCGTCTGGTCTTTGCGCTGATAGCGGTAGGATTCTGGGGGACGAAGGTGTAATTGTTGGCGCCCACCTAACAGTGACGTTTCATAGCAAAAAGCGTGGACATCTTCTGGACGTAGGGGCCCAGTTCTGTGGAAAGACCGTCATAGTTGACATTGGGTTGTCTTCGCCAAGCGATCTCGGTTCGATCTCGCGCAAGTCTTTGGCTGATCTGCATAGCGAGCGACGTTTGAGGAGAGTGCTGTCTCAATTGGTAGATGAAAGTGGATTGCCACAGAATCTCAGCAAGGCTTCGTTTGAGCACAAATACTCGCACGGCCACGCCTTGATCATGACCGGAGGCCCCGGCAAAACCGGTGCTGCGCGGCTGGCAGCGCGGGGGGCGCTGCGGATTGGGGCGGGGTTGGTGACTCTGGGCGTGCCTCCTGCGGCTCAGATGGAGGTTTCGGTGCAAGTGACGGCGGTCATGTTGCAGCGGGTCGAGAGCGCGGATGGTCTGTCGAAAATCCTAGAGGATGAGCGGCTGAATGCTCTGTGTCTCGGCCCCGGTCTAGGGCTGGACCGTGCGCGCGATCTGGTGCCGGTTGCGTTGGCTGCGGAGCGCGCAACGGTTCTGGATGCTGACGCACTGACGGCTTTCGCGGATGATCCTGCAGCCCTGTTTGGGATGCTGCATGAAAACTGTGTTCTCACCCCGCATGGCGGCGAGTTTGCGCTGTTGTTCCCGGACATTGCGGAAAAACTGAAGGCGGTTCCCATCAAGGGTCCGGCCTATTCCAAAGTGGACGCCACCCGAGAGGCTGCCGGGCGGGCAGGGTGCGTGGTTCTGTTCAAGGGACCCGATACCGTGATTGCGGATCCGAACGGCCGATGCTCAGTGAATTCGGCCGTTTATGAACGTGCGGCGCCCTGGTTGGCGACAGCCGGGGCCGGGGACGTGTTGGCGGGGTTTATCACCGGGTTGCTGGCGCGGCGGTTCTCGCCCTTGCAGGCCGCGGAAACTGCGGCATGGCTGCATGTGGAATGTGCGCGATCTTTCGGGCCGGGGTTGATCGCTGAAGATTTGCCCGAACAGTTGCCACGGGTTTTGCGGGAAGTGGGTTCTTAATCGTCTCGGCGAAAATCCGCCGCTGCAGTATTCGATGTCCCAAAATGAGCGTATGATGAAATTCAGGTCAGGCGTCAGTATTGCGGCAAGCGGTCTGGGTGACTTGGATGACATATATTCTATCGTTTTGAAGTAGATCAAATTAACACCCTTCAGCTGCGGTTATATTCGCACAAGATGCGCGAGCTGAATGGGCCCGAGACAGGGGATCATAGAGAAATCGCGCACAAGCGAGCAGTGCCCGTAAATGGATCCATTATGGTGAATGACTATGACCCAGAAAGTATCAATAAGCACGATTGCGACCTGCCTGACCGCTGCATCGGCCATCCCAGCAGCGGCGGAGCTTAGATATAACAACAACAGCGGCGGTTATGTTGAGCTGTATGGCCAGTTTAACCCCGTAATTGTCTCAGTTGACGACGGGGATGAGACGGAAACCCGTTTGCTGGACAATGATCTGTCCAACAGCCGTGTAGGGCTGTTTTTGATGCAACCCTACGGTAGCAATGAGTTTACCTTCCGTTTCGAATCCGGTCTGGGCCTGCCGAGCACGGGGAGCGCCAACCAGGAAGGGACAAATGCCGATGGTTGGAACCGTGAAGATATTCGGCACGTCGATTTTGCGTTGAAGGGTGGCTATGGTAAATTTTCTGCCGGGCAGGGTAGCATGGCCTCGGATGGAGCGGCCGAATCCGATCTATCCTATGTTGGCACGGCGCTCTATTCGTTCACCAATGATGAGAATGGCGCCTTCTTTTATCGTGAGTCTGATGGAATGCTAAGCGGCATTACCGTTGGTGACACATCTGATAACTTCGATGGTTCAAGGCGCGGGCGCATTCGCTATGACACGCCAGATTTCAACGGGTTTTCGGCAGCGATAGCCTATGGTCAGAACATCCTGTCCAGCAGCGATGACGATGATTACTACGATGTGTCGGTGTCCTATGGAAATACCTTATCCAACGGGGTGGAGATTGCTGCATCCCTTGCCTACGCCGTGCGCGATTACGATAGCGGATCCGGGGAGAGAAAAGACACAATCGGGTCCGCCTCGGTTCTGCTGCCCAGTGGTTTCAGCGTAACCGCAGCTTTGGGTACAAGAGATGACACTTCCAGCGGTGCCAGTGACCCGAATTATTGGTATGCGAAGCTTGCGTATGAAGACGATTGGGTGTCATGGGGTAAGACTGGTATCGGCATCGACTATTTCGACGGATCTGATTTCTCGATCGACGGCTCAAGTACGAAGGCCTGGGGTATTGCTGTCGTACAGCGCATCGACAGTATCAATACCGATGCCTACTTGAAATACCGTAACCATGATTTCGATGACACCACGAGTTTCGATGACAACGAGGCTTGGGTGCTGGGTGCGCGCTGGAAGTTCTGATCCCGCGAACAATTCCTCAAGAACGCTCCGGCCAGGTCCGGGGCGTTTTTTTGGTCAAATCGGCGGCAAAACAAGGCTGATCCGGGCTTTGCCCCTTGCACGCGGGCGGCTGGGCAAATAGAAGGCCTCAAATTTGCCCGGCGCGCCGTTTTGCGCGCCCCGAATCCTATGGGGACTACCATAATGCAGGTTACCGAGACGCTGAACGAAGGTCTGAAACGCGGCTATAACATTGTCGTATCCGCAGCTGAGCTGGACGACAAAGTTAACGAGAAACTGGTCGAAGCACAGCCTGAAGTCGAGATGAAGGGCTTCCGCAAAGGCAAGGTACCGATGGCACTGTTGAAAAAGCAGTTCGGTCAGCGTCTGCTTGGCGAGGCGATGCAAGAAAGCATCGACGGTGCAATGAACCAGCATTTCGAAGACAGCGGTGAGCGTCCGGCACTTCAGCCTCAGGTGAAGATGACCAATGAGGATTGGAAAGAAGGCGACGACGTACATGTCGAGATGTCTTATGAGGCCCTGCCTGCCATCCCTGAGGTCGACCTGAAATCGGTTGAATTGGAAAAGCTGGTTGTCAAAGCCGATGACGCGGCCGTTGAAGAAGCGCTGGGCAACCTGGCCGAAACCGCGCAGGATTTCAAATCCCGCCGCAAAGGCTCGAAAGCCAAGGACGGCGACCAGATTGTGTTCGATTTTGTCGGCAAGGTTGATGGCGAAGAGTTCGAGGGCGGATCCGCTGAAGACTATCCGCTGGTTCTGGGTTCCAATAGCTTCATCCCCGGTTTCGAAGAGCAGCTGGTTGGCGTAAAGGCCGAGGAAGAAAAAGACGTAAACGTCACCTTCCCCGAAGAGTACGGTGCCGAGCATCTGGCCGGCAAAGACGCTGTGTTTACCTGCACCGTCAAGGATGTGAAAGAACCCGTCGCCGCCGAGATCAACGATGAGCTGGCCACCAAATTTGGTGCAGAAGACTTGGAAGCGCTGAAAGGCCAGATTTCAGAACGTCTGGAAGCGGAATATAGCGGTGCTTCGCGGGCGGTGATGAAGCGTGCTCTGCTGGACGCATTGGACGTGAAGGTTTCGTTTGATCTGCCACCGTCGCTGGTAGATGCCGAGGCCAAGCAGATCGCACACCAGCTGTGGCACGAAGAAAACCCGGAAGTGGAAGGCCACGACCACGAAGAGATCGAACCGACTGACGAGCACAACAAGCTGGCCGAACGCCGCGTGCGTCTTGGCCTGTTGCTGGCCGAGCTGGGCCAGAAGGCCGAAGTTGAAGTCACCGATGCCGAGATGACCCAAGCGATCATGAACCAGGCGCGCCAATACCCTGGTCAGGAACGCCAGTTCTTTGAGTTCGTGCAGCAGAACGCTCAGATGCAGCAGCAACTGCGCGCGCCGATCTTCGAAGACAAAGTCATCGACTATATCGTCGAGCTGGCCCAGGTTGCGGATAAAGAAGTCAGCAAAGACGACCTGCAGAAAGCCGTAGAGGCATTGGAAGAGGAGTAATCCTCTTCTGCCCATAGAATTCTTATGGGCACAAAAAACGGAGCCGTCTGAAAAAGACGGCTCCGTGTGGGTGGCTTTATGCTATGAGGTGAGGGGGTCAGGCCTCATGAGCAAAAGCACGGGGGGTCCTTAGCAGAGCAGTTTTCTGCTCTGGGGTGAACCGATCCGAAACTGCTTCGATCAGGTTCAATACAGCTTCGGCTTCGGCTTTTGTGGTTGCCGAATTCATCTGTTCGACAAAGTATTTTTCCATCTGGCTTAGTGGCTGGTGGTCGTAATTCGCCACACCTGTATCTGCCGGTGTTTTGTTTCTGGCATACAGATCTATTGCCTGCTCGTCCGTCAGGAATACATCGTGAGCGATGTTCGCATATTCCCGAATTCCGGAAATTCTCTCATCTGAGCAGTCCATCAAAGCGGCCATGGCTACGACTTTACCCATGGGCTTAGCACTGCCGAGGTAGTCATAAGGCGCGTTACCGGACCTTTGCAGAACGCGGTTCATAACTGGATCAATCACCGCGATCGAGTCAAGAACGCCAGCCGCTTTGGCATATTCGAAAGAGCCAATCATAACTTCGCTGGTCACATAGGATACAGAATTTTCACCGCGCCCTCGGCCCAGTTTTTTAGTATCGACACAGAACCGGGTGGCTTCCCAGACTTGCGCGCTCCGAATTGGAGGTTCTCCATCCAGGATCGAATGGAAAACATCGGACAGCATATGCGGTCCTTTGGTTTGCAGTAGTCTCATGCACCCGACAACGTCCCCCTCGTCGTCGATGCTGACTACATGTGCTGGATGCAGATCATCGAAGTGGTCGCGCTCGCGCCCATCCTCAATATTGACCTCCCAACCAAGGCGATCGCCGAAAACACGAGCGCGCAGTTTGAACATGTCATCCAAGACATCTTTGAACTTATGTTGATTAATACCATCAATAACGATGATCATTTCCATCCCCCTACAGTCTGGTTACCGTGGGGATTAGGTTAACCAAGAAATAAGCGCAGACTATTAGGGATTTCCCGTAGAAGTGCTTTTTTTTTGATTAACCAGGGGCAATTAGACCCAGGCCGATCGCACGACCAATAGCCTGTGAGGTGGTCAGTGCGCCCAACTTTTCACGCCCGGACCGCATATGAACTTCGACGGTACGGTGTGAAATAGACAAAATATCACCGATATCTTGTTGCGACTTTCCGTCAGCTACCCATTGGAGGATTTCCTGTTCGCGTGTGGACAGCGTGGGCAGGTAAAGAGCTTTGGCCAGCAAGCCGGATTGCATAACAGTATCGTGGGCTTGAACGGCAGCAAGTTGCAGATCACCCATGACATGTTTCTTTAGCTTATCCCATTCGGAATCCGAACAGTCCCGGGTAACGTTTAACAGTCCGCATTCACCATAAGGTCCACGAACAGGAACTGTTAACCCTCTGGAACTAATGCCAAAATCATGGGCGTCACGGAACACCGCGTTGAACTTCTCGTCCTGATCAAAGCGTCCCCAATCAACGGGCGCAATGCTTAGGACAGATTGATAAAGCGTCGGATCGAAGTGATGAAAGCCCTGGCTGCCATAGTGGATTTTCCACTCATCAGGATAGTTTGCATAGCCCTGCACATCACCTTTCACAGGGTTAAAGGTGGCATAAGACGCATAGTCGAAGCCAAGCTCTTCGCAGACGGCGTTTATAACGTCAGCGGCCGACTTCTCTGTGTGGTCGACCGCGGCCAAATCTATAAGTTTCACCTGTCCAACCCTTGTGGCGGCATATCTCTCCCCCAAGACATGCCAGACTTGTCCTTAGGGGTATACGTTGCGTCAACCACAGGGCATTGTGCAAGCAAATTGTTCGCCTTGTGTAGTCATATTGCGATGTAATGGCAACAGAATGGTCCGAAACAGCATGTCTCAGATGATTCGTTTCGGGGTAAATCCGGTTATTCCGGACGTAGCCCTGTTTCGACCAGCATCCCACGTGCCTTGGCTTCGGGATAGAACCCTTTTGCGTAAAGGAATATGGCGCGTTGCTGGTCGCCGTCGGACAATAGCCAAGCGCCCCGCAGATATTTCCCGGCAAATTCGAGATTTGTGTCTGCATCCAAAAGGCCTTTGGCGTTTCCAGTATATCCCATTGAACGAGCTGTGGCCGGCAGGATTTGCAGCAAGCCATAATAGGGCCGATTCACAGCCCAAGGTCGGTGGGTGCTTTCGCGAATTGCTAGCTTGTGCACCAGTTCGCGCGGCACTTCGTAGTGGTCGGCCCATTTGTTTATGGAGGCCCGCAGTTCCGGTGTTTCGTTGGGATAGAGCGGAGGATCAAACGTGTTCTGGGTTGGGGTATCGGGCCCTCCGCACGCCGCAAAGGGTGCAATTAACAATAATGCCAATACACTGCGGCGCAGAAGAAATGTCATTGATCGTCTCCGAATAGTTATTATGCGATGATAGGAAACCTATTGATGACCGCAAGCAAAGGCCGGGGCCCAAGCTGGATTTCGCCGGGCGGAGGCATAAAAAAGGCCGCACAGATCGTGCGGCCTTTCTTGTTCAATTCGAAACCCGAGGATCAGGCTTTAGCTTCGTCTTCTTCGGCCGAAGCATCCTGAGCAACCAGATCGTCGTCGTCGGAAGCGGCGGACCCGATATCGTCGAACAGCTCGGCGATTTCGAATTCTGCGGCGGCTTCTTCTTCGGCGGCCAGTTCCTGAATCGATTTGCCAGATGCCTGTAGTTCGGCTTCTTCTTGCGAACGAGCAACGTTCATTTCGATTTTCACTTCAACCTCGGGGTGCAGTTTAACTGCGACTGTGTGCAGACCCAGGTCCTTGATCGGTGCGATCAAGGCAATCTGCTTCTTGTCGACAGTGAAACCTGCTTCGGTAGCGGCGTCTGCGGCGTCACGCGGGGTGACCGATCCGTACAGTGCGCCGGCATCCGAGGCCGAGCGAATCACGATGAATTGCTGTCCGTCCAGCTTTTCAGCCAGCGCTTCAGATTCTTTCTTGGATTCCAGGTTGCGGGCTTCAAGCTGCGCTTTCTGGGCTTCGAACGACGCGATGTTGGCGTCCGATGCGCTCAGCGCTTTGCCCTGAGGCAACAGGAAGTTGCGGGCATAACCGGACTTGACGTCAACGACGTCGCCCATCTGACCCAGTTTCGCAACGCGTTCCAGCAGGATAACTTGCATGTCAGTATCTCCTTACTTAACGGCGTAGGGCAGCAGGGCGAGGAAGCGGGCGCGCTTGATAGCACGGGCCAGTTCACGCTGCTTTTTCGCCGAAACGGCGGTGATGCGCGAAGGTACAATCTTGCCACGCTCAGAGATGTAACGCTGCAGCAGACGAGTGTCTTTATAGTCGATCTTCGGCGCGTTCTCACCCGAGAACGGGCAGACCTTGCGGCGGCGGAAAAATGGTTTTGCGGCCATGGTTTAGTGTCCTTTCTTCAGGCGTTAATCAACGGCGCTCGCGGCGGCCTTCGCGCTCGTCGCGCTTCTGCATCTGGACCGAAGGGCCCTCGTTGTGCTCGTCGACCTTGATGGTCAGAACGCGCATAACGTCGTCATGCAGGCGCATCAGGCGTTCCATTTCCTGAACGGCGCCAGCGGGAGCGTCGGTCTTGAGGAAGGAATAGTGACCCTTGCGGTTCTTGTTGATCTTGTAGGCCATCGTCTTGACGCCCCAGTACTCGCTGTCGATGACGTTGCCGCCATTGTCAGCCAGAACGGTGCCGAAATGTTCGACGAGGCTTTCTGCCTGCGCGTTGGACAAATCCTGACGCGCGATCATTACATGCTCATATAGTGGCATGTGCACTCCTGTTTCTATCAAGGCGCATTTCATAGGCGGGGCCGTTTCGTCCTTCGCGACCCTGCCACGAGAGGCTGCGCGATTCATGTCGTTTGCGAAGGATGGCCCGATATACACGTTTGTACGCTGGGGGCAAGGCCTGCCACAGATGCCTTTGTGAAGTCGCGCTATTTCCTCTGCGCTGCCCAATTCCTGACGCTTTTCGGCTCAAAGTTGTTTTGTATACCGGAAATTAACCGGACTGACAAAAGTTGGAACGGCAACCTGAGAAACAGGGTACTGAAAATGACCGCGATTAACACAAATACCTTCGAGAAATCCGCCACAGGCGTAAGTTTTGAAAAGTCAGTGCCGGTGCTCATTAGCTTTGCACCAAATTGGAAAGCTCGGATGGTTCTGGCCCGTGTGGCTGGTGCGCTACTGATAGTTTCTGCCTTTTCCATGTGGTTGATGCCCAGCACGGCAATGGCCGCTGAAGTCTGGCCGATCAAATTGGCGGCTTCTCTGATGTTCCTTCTGGTAGGTGTCAGCCTTCTGACCATCGAAGTTCTGGACGCGCGTCCTGATGCGTATTTTGACCCGATCCGCCGCGAGGTCCGGGTATTGCAAAAAAATGAAAATGGCCGCCCGCAAACAGTTTTGCGCCGGAGCTATGACAGCCTGGGTGGTGCCCGTTTCATTGAAGACCAGATCGAGTTGTTCGATGTGGACGGCAGCCTGTTGATGAAATTGCCGCTTGAATCGGCGGATGTCAGCCGAGCGCTCAAAGGTCAACTTAGCGGAAGTGTAACAATTTTCGCCTGAGTTTTATTCTGTTCAAATAAGAACAGATATTGTGAAATAATATTACTTGTGTGCTGCCCTAGGGCAGCACATTTTCGTTGTCGAGCAACCCAAGAGGTTTGCATCTACAAAATTGCGGAGATTATCATGAAATCCACCCTTCTTGCAGCAGCGCTCGCGGTTTCGGCCACAACGGCATTTGCCGGCGCCGAAAAATACGTCCTGGACTCAAGCCACAGCCAAGTTCTTTTCAGCTATAACCACCTTGGCTTCTCGACCACCCATGGCATGTTCTCGGGGTTTGAAGGCGAGATCATGTTCGATCAGGAAAACCCGGCTGCATCCAGTGTTACAGTATCCATGCCAGTGGTTGAGATGATTACCGGTTGGAAGCCACGTGAAGACCACTTTATGTCCGAGGATTTCTTTGGTGTGACCGAAGGAGAAATGGTGACCTTTACCTCTACTGGTATCGAAGTCACGGGCGAAAACACTGCCAACATCACTGGCGATCTGACTATGAACGGCGTGACCAAATCGGTTGTTCTGGATGCCAAGCTGAACCAAGTGGGTGAACATCCTATGGCAGGAAAGCCCTGGGCCGGTTTCGACGCCACCACCACCTTGGTGCGTAGTGAGTTCGACCTTGGTCAGTTCGCGCCATTCGTAAGTGACGAAGTCGAACTTCAGATTTCAGTCGAAGCCCAGAAGGCCGACTAATACCATTGCAACGAGTTGAAACGAGGCCGCCGGAGTAACCCTTCGGCGGCCCATTTTCTTAGTTGCCACGTTTTGCTGAAAGATCAACTGATACTGTAACAGCAAAACCCAGCGAATCCTCGGTCGACTGCGAAGTGCCGATGTCGAAATCCAGCCGGTTCAGATCAAGCTGTCCTGATATAGCTGCGCTGTCATCCTGAAGGTCGAGAGTAAATGGCAACACTACGTCCACACTCTTGTCGCGAATGGTCAACGCGCCGCGCGCTTCGTACCCGTCCTCAGTTTTGAAGAGATCAGCTTTGAATTGAGCGGTTGGAAATTGCGCACTGTCGAAGAAATCAGCACCCATTGCCTGATCTGTGACTGTCCCGAGCTTGAGCGACGTTATCGCGATTGTGACATCTGCTGATCCGGCTAAGCCCGGCGTGGGCGGATCTTCGAAAGCGATTGCAGCGGTCCAATCGGAAAAGCTGCCGGTTACCGGGCTGCCCAGCTGGGTGATGGTAATGCTTAGATTGCCTTCCTGGACGTTCCAGTCGGACTGTACCTGGGTCAGTTCTGCGACCTCTGTGCTAGCTGTAGATTGGTGGTCAAACGCGCCGATTGACCATCCTCCGACCAGAACGGCACCCCAAATGGCCAAAGAGGCCAATGCGGGCGTCATTGAATGGCTTTGCTCTGGCGGTTCCGGTGCATCCGAGGCGCCCGGCATCATTCGACGCAGCGTGCTGTCTTTGTCGATAATGTGGTGTTTTAGCGCCCCGGCGACGTGCAGCGCGACTGACCCGGCCAGTGTCCAGACGAACAGCCAATGCAGGCTTCCGGTCAGCTCTGCCAGAAACTCGGATTTTGGTATAAGGGGTAGGTCCTGTCCGAAGGGCCACAAAATCGGAGCGAAACCTTCGGCGGCAGCGTGATGGGTCCAACCGGTCAGTGGGGCCAGAACCAAAGATGCGTAAAGCAGCCAATGCACGGTTTCAGCTGCAAAGGCCTCGGGCTTGTTCTCGGCGTTCAATAGGCCGGGTTTGGTCTGCGTTATCGCCCACAAGATACGCGCGAGCGCGACGAAGAAAACAGTGACCCCGACGGTTTTATGGAGAGAAAAGAGGCTGGCGGCGCGTGCAATGTCATCTTCGGTTGTGGCTATAGCAGGATCATAAATCGCATGAGCCAATCCGTTGGCGACCCACCCCAGAGGGAATGCGGTGAAGATAAGTAACGCGGTCAGCCAGTGAAAAGTTTTGGTTACGCTTCCATAGCTTGAGAAGGTGTTTGACGAAGGCATCTGAGGCTCCGGAAGGTGGATCGTATGCAACAACCTACCGCTACAAGCCTAGGACACAATAGCAAGGGATGCACAGAGCCGGTGCCAAAGTGCAGAGATCAGGCAAAGCTTGTGCCGCGCGGTCTGTCGGTTTACACCCCGCGGCAACCTAACGTCATCCAAGAGGTTGCAATGACACGCGCATTTGTTTTCCCGGGGCAAGGTGCCCAGACTATCGGTATGGGTAAGGCTCTGGCCGAGGCCTATCCGGCTGCACAGGCTGTATTCGACGAGGTGGACGAGGCGCTCGGGGAAAAGCTGAGCGATCTGATCTGGGAAGGTGATATTGCGGACCTGACCCTAACCCAGAACGCGCAGCCAGCGCTAATGGCGACCTCGATGGCTGCGATGCGAGCCCTGGAGGCCAATGGGATTTCGATTGCGGATGCTGGTTTTGTCGCTGGGCATTCGCTGGGGGAATACTCCGCGCTCGCTGCGGCAGGGGCATTGTCGGTCGCTGATACGGCGCGCCTTTTGCGCACCCGCGGGCAAGCGATGCAGAGTGCGGTTCCCGTTGGAGAGGGCGCAATGGCCGCTATTCTTGGATTGGATCTTGATGCTGTGCGCGCTGTTGCAGACCAAGCTGCCCAGGGTCAAGTTTGTCAGGCTGCCAATGACAATGATCCCACACAAGTCGTGGTATCAGGCGCAAAGGCTGCTGTGGAACGCGCCGCCGAAATCGCCAAAGAAAAAGGCGCCAAGCGCGCGGTCATGTTGCCCGTCAGCGCACCTTTCCACTGTGCATTGATGCAACCTGCAGCTGATGTCATGGCCGAAGCCCTGGCAAATGTCGAAATCAAAGCTCCTGCCGTGCCATTGGTTGCCAATGTGCGGGCCGAGGCTGTCACAGATCCCGATCTGATCCGTGGGTTGCTGATCGAGCAGGTCACAGGTTCGGTTCGCTGGCGCGAAAGCGTACTGTACATGGTTGCGCAAGGCGTGAGTGAAACTTGGGAAATCGGGGCGGGCAAAGCTCTGTCCGGTATGATTCGCAAAATTGACCGTGCGATCGTTGGTAAAGCTGTCGGTACGCCTGATGACGTGCAGAATGTGACTCAGGCCGAATCGTAAGACACCGAGCATCAAGAGGAAGACCGAATGTTTGATTTGACAGGTAAGAATGCACTGATCACCGGTGCATCGGGCGGGATCGGTGGCGAAATTGCGCGAAGTTTGCATGAAGCCGGTGCAACTGTGGCTTTGTCTGGAACGCGAGTTGAGCCGCTACAGGCTCTGGCCGACGAATTGGGTGAACGCGCCCATGTTCTGCCCTGCAACCTGAGTGATGCCGAGGCGGTGACAGCCCTTCCGAAGCAGGCTGCTGAGGCAATGGGATCGGTTGATATCCTGGTGAATAATGCCGGGATCACGCGAGACAATCTGTTCATGCGCATGTCCGATGATGAGTGGCAGAGCGTGATCGACGTCAACCTGACATCTACTGCCCGGCTGTGCAAAGGCGTTTTGAGGGGCATGATGAAAGCGCGCTGGGGCCGGATCATTAATATCTCATCGGTGGTGGGTGCGACAGGGAACCCGGGACAGGCCAACTATGCTGCATCCAAAGCAGGCATGGTGGGCATGACCAAATCGTTGGCCTATGAGGTTGCCAGCCGTGGAATCACCGCCAATGCGGTGGCACCCGGTTTCATTACGACTGCAATGACCGACAAACTGACCGAGGAACAGAAATCTGGGATTTTGACGCAGGTTCCTGCCGGTCGTATGGGTGACCCCTCGGAAATTGCTGCGGCTGTGCTGTATCTTGCAAGTGCCGAAGCCGGATATGTTACCGGAACCACCTTGCATGTGAACGGCGGTATGGCCATGTTGTGAGCGCGGATCGAGGTGGGCGCGAAAGCGTTTGCCTCGGGCGTTGTCTGTGTTATAGGCGGCGCACATATGCAGGGGCTGGCCGGATGGTCAACCTTCTACTTACCCGGTAATCGGGGACCTAAACCGCCCAGAACGGGCACATCAAGGCCAGCCTGAGCGGGCAAGGGCAGAACCGGGCACTATGCCCTGAAATGAAATGAGGAATAGACATGAGCGACGTCGCAGATCGCGTTAAAAAGATCGTTGTTGAGCACTTGGGTGTTGAAGAAGATAAAGTGACCGAAAACGCGTCCTTCATCGACGATCTGGGTGCAGACAGCCTGGACACTGTTGAGCTGGTTATGGCCTTCGAAGAAGAGTTCGGCATCGAGATTCCTGATGACGCAGCCGAAACCATCCAAACGTTTGGCGACGCCGTCAAATTCATCTCTGAAGCGTCTTAAGACCTTCTTTATCCGCTAAAACGGCGCTTCCGGGCAACGGAGGCGCCGTTTTTTTTGCCCAGCCGGAATTCGCGCTTGCCAGATAGCTATTGACCCGCAACCATTTACGCGAGGCAGGAAATTCTGAGCGGGCAGGGCATGCTACGATCCACCCCGATGATAAATACGGCACGTCTGATGCTTTGTGCTATGCGTCCCGACGACTTTAGTCGTTACGCTGAGATTTGGCGGAACCCTTGTGTTGTGCGCCATCTTGGCCGGGAACCGTTATCGCGGGGCGAAGCGTGGGAATCCTTTCTGAGGAATGCCGGCCACTGGCAGATGGCCGGTTTTGGCCAATGGGCCGTCTTTCGACAGTCGAATCGTCAGATGATAGGTCAAGCTGGCTTTTTCTATCGTAACCGAGGGTTAGGCGACGACTTCGACAGCTTTCCCGAGGCCGGATGGCTATTGGCACCAGAAGCCCAGGGGCAGGGATTTGGTCTTGAAGCGGCTCAGGCCGCACATGACTGGTTTGACAGAATAATGCCTGGACCACTGGTTTCCCTGATTGATGCTGAAAACCACGCGTCGCAGAATCTGGCGGCAAAGCTTGGTTATGAGCTCATGGCCGAGCGCGACTATATGGGAAGTCAGGTGAACCTGCTGAAAAGAAACGGGCCGCCCAAACTGGCTTAACCTTTCTCTTTGATCGTGCCGCAAATTGCCTTTGGTTTGCCGAAACTGGAAATTCTCGCCGATAGGGTTGAGGGTATGGTATCCTCTATTGACGTTGCGATTGAGCGGAGGAGCAAGCTCATGAGGATTTACCCTACGATGGAACTGCAGAACGGCCGCTGTGTCACACTGGACAAGGGTCGTCTGGATGAGGCCATGATTTGGCACGTGAATCCCGCAGAAACGGCACGCAGTTGGGCCGATGCTGGAGCCGAGTGGATGCACTTGACCGATTTTGACGCGCTTGAAGGGCGCGATACCAATTCGGAGTTGGTTGAAGAGATCATCCGTTCTGCCGAAATCCCTGTGCAGTTGGCAGGTGGTATGAGATCGCGCGAGCAAGTCGAGCATTGGATCGACAAGGGCGCAGGCCGGATTGTTATCGGCACTATGGCTGCGTGGGATCCAAATCTGGTGAAAGAACTGGCCAAACTCTACCCGGACCAAATCGTTCTGGCCGTGGACGTATGGCAAGGCTCAGTGATGACCGACGGTTGGCGTAGTCAAAGTGCGTTTACACCAGAGGCCTTTATCGAAGCGTTTTCAGAGACGCCGTTTGCGGCAATTCTGGTCACTGATATCGATAGCGACATGGAAGACGTTGAGGCACAGCTGGGCCTGATCTCGGGGCTGGCAGAGACATCTCGCACACCGATCATCGCAAGCGGTGTGGTCCGCACGACAGATGATATCTCGCGGTTGGCTTATATCCCGAATATTTCGGGCGCCTTGGTTGGCCGCGCGCTGTTCAGAAAGACGCTCGAGCTTTCAGATGCGCTGAATGTTGCCAGCACAGCGCACGAACCGGTTGCGGCGTTTCAGTAAGATTTCTTCCAAAACAACAGGTTCCGCCCTTTCATGTCCAGTGAAAGGGCGGGCTTTCATCTGGCCAGGAGCCGCATTGCAAGAGTGTATACTGTAGGTGTTCCGCTCAATCTGCTTGTGTGATGATTGCGCCTTGCTCTTGCCCCCGCACCCCGGCCCGGGGTATGAGCGTTTCTCAAACAGGAAGCAGGCAAGAGGCATTTTATGCGCAGAGTCGTTGTAACCGGTCTTGGGTTGGTCACTCCATTGGCCAGCGGGGTCGAGGAAACATGGTCGCGGTTGCTGGATGGGGAATCCGGTGCAGGCCCGATCACGCAATTTGATGCTGAGGCAAGTGGGGTCACCACAACGTATGCCTGCGAAGTTCCGCGAGGCGACGGCACCGACGGGACATTCAATCCTGACGACTGGATGCCGCCGAAAGAGCAGCGCAAGATCGAAGACTTCATTCTGTACTCGATTGCAGCTGCTGAAATGGCCTGCAAGGATTCCGACTGGCTACCCGAGGATGAAGAGGCGCGTTTGCGCACTGGCGTTCTTATCGGTTCAGGTATCGGTGGGCTGGGTTCCATCGCGGCAACGGCTAACCTGATCCGCGACAAGGGCCCTCGACGGGTGTCGCCTTTCTTTATTCCAGGCGCGCTGATTAACCTGGCCTCGGGTCAGGTGTCGATCCGCCATGGATTCAAAGGCCCGAACCATTCGGTTGTGACTGCATGTTCGACCGGTGCTCACGCTATTGGTGACGCAAGTCGCATTATCCGTGCCGGTGACGCTGACGTAATGGTTGCCGGTGGTGGCGAAGGGTGCATTTGCGAAATCGGTATCGCTGGATTCAACGCTTGCAAGGCGCTGTCGACCAAATACGCGGATAACCCCAAAGCAGCCAGCCGCCCCTATGACGTCGACCGAGACGGTTTTGTCATGGGTGAAGGTTCGGGCATCGTTGTTCTGGAAGAGTACGAACACGCAAAAGCGCGTGGCGCGAAAATCTATGCCGAAGTTCTGGGCTATGGCATGTCCGGTGATGCCTATCATATCACCGCACCCAGTGAGGACGGCGATGGCGCAGAGCGTTCTATGAGCGCAGCGCTACGCAGCGCGGGGCTGGAGCCGAAGGACCTAGACTATATTAACGCGCATGGCACATCGACCATGGCCGATACCATTGAATTGGGTGCGGTCGAGCGTCTTCTGGGCGAGCATTCGGCGAATGTAACGATGAGTTCGACCAAATCGGCCACGGGCCACCTGTTGGGCGCAGCAGGCGCGATCGAAGCCATTTTCTCGATCCTCGCAATCCGCGATCAGGTTGCGCCACCGACGATCAATTTGGACAACCCAGCGGTCGAGACGCAGATTGATCTGGCTCCGAATGCTAAGCGTGAGCGCAAGATTGATGTGGCGCTGTCAAACTCGTTTGGATTTGGCGGCACCAATGCAAGTGTGATCTTCGGAAAGGCCAGCTAAATGTGGCGCGCTTTGGCCTCCAACATGCTGACCATCCTGGTGGTCGGCCTGTTTCTTGCCGGTGGACTGATTTTATGGGGGCAGGCGCGATACAAGAATGCGGGCCCTCTGGAAACTGCGATGTGTTTGCAGGTCGAACGTGGCTCAAACATGACGCAGGTCAGCCGACAGCTGGAGGATCAGGGCGCGATCAGCAGCGCTACTATATTCCGTATGGCGGCGGATTATACCGACAAGGCACCTCAGCTGAAGGCAGGCAGCTTTCTGGTCCGCGAGGGTGCTTCGATGGAGCAGATCATTGATGAGATTACGCGGAGCGGGGCCAGTACCTGCGGATCCGAGATTGAGTACCGGATCGGTGTAACCCGCATACAAACCCGTGTACGCGAATTGAACCCCGCAACATTGGACTTCGATGAAATCGCATCGTTCGATGTGACGGAAGAAGAAGTGCCCGCGGCTTATACCCAAAAGCGCGAAGACTCGGACACACGGTACCGGGTCTCGATTGCTGAGGGTGTTACATCCTGGCAGGTGGTTGAGGGTCTTAAGCAGATCGACGCGTTGACGGGAGATATCCCTGAAATACCGGCCGAAGGGGCGCTGGCACCGGACAGCTATGACATTGTGCGAGGTGCCGATCGGGCGGCAATCCTGCAGTCGATGCAGGATAAGCAGCAACTGCGCATTAACGCCGCCTGGGAAGGGCGGCAGGATGATTTGCCAATCAAAACCCCCGAAGAGATGCTGATTTTGGCGTCAATCATCGAAAAGGAAACTGGTGTTCCGCATGAGCGTGGACAGGTTGCTAGCGTATTTGTAAACCGGCTTGAGCGAGGCATGAAGCTGCAGACGGACCCGACTGTAATCTATGGTGTCACCAAGGGGCAGGGCACGTTGGGCCGAGGCCTGCGCCGCAGCGAACTGCGCCGTGCAACGCCTTGGAACACTTATGTGATTGATGGGCTCCCGCCAACACCTATCGCAAATCCTGGTCTTGCAAGTCTTGAAGCCGCAGTTTCGCCCGAAGCGACTGATTTTGTTTTCTTTGTTGCAGATGGCACCGGCGGACATGCTTTTGCCGAGACACTGGATGAGCATAATCGAAACGTCGCCAAATGGCGTGAGATTGAGGCCGAGCGCCAAAGCACCGGAAACTAAAAAAGGCGCCGCGAATAGCGGCGCCTTTTAGATTTAGGCGGCGGAGGATCGACGCGGTCGCCGACGTTTTGGGCCTCCGGGATTGCCCGACTTGTTAGCTGCTTGCGGCTTTGGACCACGGCGACGGAACCCTCCGCCTTTCCGCGATTTTGCGGGTTCGGCGAACTCGGGCATTGTGCCGCTGGCGACCGGAATCTCAATTTTCATCAGTTTCTGAATCTGCTTCAGTTGATCCAGTTCATCCGGTGCACAGAAAGCGATCGCCTCGCCTTCGCGTCCGGCACGGGCGGTTCGGCCAATGCGGTGGACGTAGTTATCCGGCACTTCGGGTAGGTCGTAGTTGATGACATAGGCAACGCCCGGGATGTCGATGCCGCGAGCGGCCACGTCTGTTGCCACCAAGACATTTATTTCGCCTGCGCGGAAAGCTTTGATCGCCCTGTCACGCTGTCCCTGACTTTTGTTGCCATGGATCGAGGCGGCGTTGAAGCCGTCGGCCACGAGGCCCTTCATCAGCTTCTCGGCGCCATGTTTTGTACGCGAAAACACCAGCGTCAGAGCTTCTTTATCCGCAGATAAAATCTCGCGCAGTTTGCTCGGTTTTTCCGCGCGGCTCAGGAAATGAACCGATTGGGTGATCTTGTCGGCGGCTTTACCCGGAGGGGACACTTGAATGCGTTGCGGGTTTGTCAGGTAGGCCTGGCTGAGTTCTTCCATCTGCTTGGGCATAGTGGCAGAGAACAGCATCGTTTGGCGGGGCGTACCCAACTGCGGTGCAATCCGGCGCAGAGCATGAATAAAGCCCATGTCCAGCATCTGATCGGCTTCGTCCAGTACCAGATGACGTACCGAGCCGAGGTCGACCGCTCTGCGTTCCATCAGGTCGATCAAACGACCAGGGGTGGCAACCAGAATGTCTGTGCCGCGTGCCAGAAACGAAATCTGCCTACTGATGGACTGACCGCCAACAACTGTCGCCACACGCAGCTTCGTATTCGTGGTCAAATTGCGCAGGCTATCTGCGATTTGGTTGACCAGTTCACGGGTCGGGGCAAGGATCAGAGCCTTGGCGGTTTTCGGCGCAGGCTTGCCGGTCTGAGCCAGCAGGTGGTCGATCAGAGGTAGGCCAAAAGCCAGCGTCTTGCCGGTGCCGGTCTGGGCAAGGCCCAGAATATCGTGCCCCTGCAATGCCATGGGGATTGCCTGGTTCTGAATCGGAGTGGGTTGTGAAAAATTGGCGCGTTTCAATGCGTCATTCAGGGCCGGGGCAAGACCCAGCATATCAAAGTCGAACAAATATCATTCCTTTTTTGCCCCTGGCGACTGGATCACCACGGGCGACATAAATCAGCAGCGCAATATGCGATGCCAACAGGGTTACGCTAAGACTCTGGATGCACAGGCGTTTCCTGCGGCATCCGGCCGTCGCATTCAGAACCCTGCGTGAAGGGGAACTATGGGGTGAATCGAGCGCTGTGGAGCAGGTCGGACCTGCCAATGCTCACGCGTCAGCGCTTTGTTAAGGCGCTCATGCAGGTTGCGGGGCGGAATGTCAAGCTGTGCGTTATAGATCACATCCGGCGAAAAGGATCGTTGTGGGCTGTCTGCAACCTTTAAGCAGTGAGATTGACCGCTTGGTTGATCGCAAAACCTGTTCTTACAGCTCGATATGTAGGGAAGGGCATCCGCGCGGCAGTTTCAATGTCCCGTCGGATCCAGTCGAGCGCCTCTAGCTGTTGAAGGGACGACGACAGCGCCCGATCCGTGATCGATACCAAATCCGATTTGATGGCGGAAAAGCGGTGCGGAGTGCCGGTGAGTGCCAGGATCGGGACGGTCCAGGATTTACGGACGAGCTTGAACTTGGTGTCATCCGGAACGGCGTTTACGATTGCGCTGGCCATACTGGCGGCTTCGATCCCCGGCAGGGTTAATCGGAATTCAGGGCGCAATGGGTGCCCGTGGCCCGGATTCCTTTCGATCAGGTCAAGGCGTATGAGATGGTCCAGACTTGCCGCGAAGGCAGTTCTTCCTGCGCTGGTGGCAGCAAGCAGAGCGGCCTGCCTGCCAGGAGTACCGGAATGCATGAGTGCCAGAATATTCAGCGACCAAGCTCGGGAGGTCAGCTTGACAAGCAAATTAATGTCCATAAAGTATAGTTAATATAATTTAGCTCAAAAGGAAAGATTGATGCCCCTTGTTTCTTTGAAAAACACGATCACCCTTGCGATTTCGGTTCGGGACCGCCATGCAAGCGCCGAATGGTTCAGCGACAAATTGGGGTTTGAACTTTCCCATCACATAGACGAGGCGGGTTGGAGTGAGATGCGCACCAATGTGGATGGCGTCACATTGGGTTTAGGAGAGCAGGCCGAGCCCTCACCGGGAAATTGTGTTCCAGTGTTTGAGGTCGCCGATATCTCCACCGCGCGCAGTGCGTTAGAGGATGCAGGGGTGGCATTCGACGGTGCGACGGAAACGATCGAAGGAATGGTCAGCACGGCCACGTTTTATGATCCGGATATGAATGCGCTGATGCTGGCACAGGATTTGACTGGCAGCAGCTAAAGACGCGCGCGGGGAAGAAATTGTTAACCTGCACCGAACGTTCCCTGTTGCGTGGGTGTTGCGCAATTCATTGACTTTTCGAACTTAATTTGGTACGAACTGTGTCATGCTAGAAGAAGTGAGCAACGGCCTCGGGGTAACATCCGGCGGCCGTTTTTCGTTTCTCTCGTGCGGAGAAAACTCACGCATGAGGTCAATACGCAAACATGACATTGATTACCCCGGAAGAGCGGATTTCCCAAACGGCTGACTTGTTGCAGTCACTTGAGACATCCATTCGCGGTCTGCGCAAAGCAGCGGAAGAACTGCGCAGGCAGATCAGTGCCGGGGAGGATGCAGATATTGCTGGTGCAGGTAAGCAACTGGGACAGCTTGAGGGGCTGATCCGAAGTTGCCAAAAAGTGGAGACAAGCTTTGTCGAACAACATCACAGACAAGCCGGAGTTGCTCAAGGGGGCTATGCGCTCGACCTTGATCGGGCACGATCTGAGATCGGGTGCAGGCTGGCTCGCCTCCGCGCCTGTTGCGGTGCAGGACAGATTTCTGAGTGAGATCGGGGAGGGGGGGCTGTGCGCCCTCCCTTTCCTGTTTGAGTTCTGGGCGCTGCCGCATCAATTGCCGCCAGAAGGTGACTGGCGGTCCTGGGTGATCATGGGCGGGCGCGGAGCCGGTAAGACCCGGGCCGGGGCTGAATGGGTGCGGTCTATGGTCGAGGGGTCTTTGCCGTTGGACACGGGTAAGGCGCGCCGGGTGGCTCTGCTTGGCGAGACGTTTGATCAGGTGCGCGACGTGATGATCTTTGGCGATAGTGGGATATTGCAATGCTCACCACCGGATCGTCGACCTATTTGGAAGGCGTCAGAGCGAAAACTAGTCTGGCCAAATGGGGCCGAGGCGCAGGCGTTCTCGGCCCATGATCCTGAGGGGTTGCGCGGGCCACAATTCGATGCGGCCTGGGTTGACGAGCTGGCCAAGTGGAAAAAGGCTGGGGAGACATGGGATATGCTGCAGTTTGCTTTGCGGTTGGGGGATCAGCCCCGGGTCTGTGTGACAACTACGCCGCGCAATGTGAAGGTTTTGAAGGACTTGCTGGCGTCTCCGTCCACGGTGCAGACCCATGCGCCGACCGAGGCGAACCGGGCCAATCTGGCGGAGTCGTTTTTGGACGAAGTGCGCGCGCGGTATACGGGGACGCGGCTGGGGCGGCAGGAGTTGGACGGGGTGTTGCTGTCGGATGCGGAAGGCGCGCTGTGGACCGGTTCGATGCTGGAGGCGGCGCGATGCGCACAGGTTCCTGCGTTGGATCGCATCGTCGTGGCGCTGGACCCGGCGGTGACGTCCGGTTCTGGCGCGGATGCCTGCGGGATCGTGGTTGTTGGCGCGCAGGTGCAGGGGCCGCCCGAGGAGTGGCGCGCTTACGTGCTGGCCGACCGCACAGTGCAAGGCGCGGGTCCGGCTGGCTGGGCGCAGGCGGCGATTGACGCGATGGATGAGTTCGGGGCCGAGCGGCTGGTGGCCGAGGTCAATCAGGGCGGGCAACTAGTCAAGGAGGTGGTGCGGCAGGTGGACCCTCTGGTCCCTTATCGCGCGGTGCGGGCGTCTCGCGGCAAGGTCGCGCGGGCCGAACCTGTAGCGGCTTTGTACGAACAGGGGCGGGTGGCGCATATGGCGGGGCTGGACGCGTTGGAGGAGCAGATGTTCCAGATGACCGCGCGCGGGTTCGAAGGGCAGGGCTCGCCCGACCGGGTCGACGCTCTGGTCTGGGCGTTACATGAGTTGGTTGTGGGGCCTGCGGGGGCGTATCGGCGGCCTAGGGTGCGGAGTTTGTGAGGATAAAAACAGGCGGAGAGTGGCGGTTGAAGAACTGATCGCGGTCCGAAGTGACGTGGCCAGCGATTTATGCTAGGAATACACCCTTTGCGACCACGGGGTCGGGGAGGGATTTCGTAGTGTCTACAAGTGACAAAAACTTCACCGGCTCAATTCCAGACATTTATGATGAATTTCTGGTTCCATTGATTTTCGAATCTTATGCCGCAGACTTGGCAAAGAGAGTCGCTGATACCAAACCCAAAGCTGTTTTGGAGACCGCCGCAGGTAGCGGAGTAGTAACACGTGCGTTGGCCCCGCTGCTGAGCGACGAAATTCGTTATGTGGTTACTGATTTAAATCAACCGATGTTGGACAGAGCGTCAACGCAGCAACCGAAAGCCAATCGAATAGAATGGAAGCAGGCGGATGCGTTGGCGTTGCCCTTTGAGGCAAATACATTTGACGTTGTCTGTTGCCAGTTTGGGGTGATGTTTTTTCCAGACAAAGTAGCTGGTTACAAAGAAGCCCTTCGTGTTTTGAAGAATGGCGGGTGTTTTATCTTCAATGTTTGGGACAGTATCGAAGAGAATGAGTTTGCGCATAGCGTGACGAAGACGGCATCTCGGTTTTTCCCGGAAGATCCCCCAGTGTTTTTAGCAAGAACGCCCCATGGGCACGGCAATATTGATTCAATTGTCGATGATCTTAAGGAAGCTGGTTTTACGGATATCGAAACACTGACCATTTCCGAGCAAAGCCGAGCGAGCAATCCGCAAGCTCCGGCAGTGGCTTACTGCCAGGGGACACCGCTTAGAAATGAGTTGGAAGAACGTGCTGCGGGCTCATTGACTGAAATTACAGACGCCGCCGCCGCCGACATCGAAAAGCTGTTTGGTAAAGGGCCGGTGTCCGGCAAAATTCAGGGGCATGTTTTTCTTGCGAGACCGTAAACGCCAAATTGATTTTTCTACCCACTCTATTCGCTTCTGCGTTGTGAATTTGTAAGAATTCCAACCCGTTGCCCTACCCCCGTACGTTCTATTCCCGAGGCATAAACTTCTCTGCGTCATAACTCCTTTCAACAAGCCGGGCAGAGCGGCGGCAGAAAGGAGCACAGATGGTATTCGATTTCTTGCGTCGTGGAGCGGCAGAGGAAGCGCCCGAAGCAAAGGCAAGCGCAGCCGGACCCGTGGTTGCATGGCAAACCGGTGGGCGCGTGGCGTGGAGCCCTCGGGACGCTGTATCGCTGACGCGGACGGGGTTTTCGGGGAATCCGGTGGGGTTCCGCTCGGTCAAGTTGATTGCCGAGGCGGCGGCGGCGTTGCCGCTGGTGCTGCAGGATCAGGCGCAGCGGTATGAGACGCATCCGATCCTGTCCCTGATGCGTCGCCCGAATGCGGCGCAGGGACGGGCAGAGTTGATGGAGGCCTTGTTCGGGCAGTTGCTGCTGTCGGGCAATGCCTATGTTGAGGCTGTGCAGGCCGAGGAAGGACTGCCGGTTGAGCTGCATGTGCTGCGATCCGATCGGATGAGCGTGGTGCCGGGAGCGGATGGCTGGCCCAAGGCGTATGATTACGCTGTGGGCGGCAAGAAACACCGGTTTGCGGCGGAAAATATCTGTCATATCAAGTCGTTCCACCCGCAAGATGATCATTACGGGTTCTCGCCGATGCAAGCGGCGGCGATGGCGATTGATGTGCATAACAGCGCGTCGCGTTGGTCAAAATCGCTGCTGGACAATGCGGCGCGGCCTTCGGGGGCGCTGGTCTGGAAGGGCGGTGATGGCCATGGAGTTATGGCCGAGGACCAGTTCCGGCGTCTGTCCGATGAGATTGAGCAGAACTATCGCGGGGCGCGGAATGCTGGTCGTCCGATGGTTCTGGAAGGGGGGTTGGATTGGAAGCCGATGGGCTTTTCGCCCTCGGACATGGAGTTTCAGAAGACCAAGGAAGCCGCCGCCCGCGAGATCGCGCTGGCCTTTGGGGTCCCGCCGATGCTGCTGGGGATACAAGGCGACGCGACCTATTCGAACTATCAGGAGGCCAACCGGGCGTTCTATCGCCTGACAGTGCTGCCTCTGGTGACGCGGGTGGCGGCGGCGGTGTCGGAGTGGCTGGCGGGTTTTTCCGGTGAGGAATTGGTGCTGAAGCCCGATCTGGATCAGGTGCCTGCGCTGTCGGCGGAACGGGACGCGCAATGGGCGCGGGTCAATGGGGCCGAATTCCTGAGCGATGCCGAAAAGCGCGCCTTGCTGGGGCTGCCGGAGCGTGCGGATGGCTGAAGGATATCCGCCATTCGATTGCGCGCCAGGCTTGCGGCTGGCCGCGCATGAGCGGGTGGCCGAGATCCAGCATGAACATCTGTGCAGGCGGCTGGATCAGATCGAAGAGATGATGGAGCGGCTGGAGAGGCGATTGTGGCTGACGGTGTATGGCGTGGCAGCGGTGATCCTGGCGCAGGCGTTTCAGTCATTCCTTTCAGTAACACCATGAATTCAGCAGGTTACATGGAGAAGATTATGGATTTGGAGCATAAGTTCGCACGGTTCGGAGAGGGCCTTTCGGTGACCGAGGACGCGGTGATCGAAGGTTATGCCAGCCTGTTTGGACAGGTGGATCAGGGCAGTGACGTGGTGCAGAAAGGTGCGTATCGCGGTTCCCTTGAGGGGCTGGCTACAGCGGGCCAAAGGGTCAAGATGCTGTGGCAGCACGATCCGGCGCAACCCATCGGGGTTTGGGACGAGGTGCGCGAGGACGACCGGGGCCTGTGGGTCAAGGGCCGTCTGCTGAAAAGCACGCAAAAGGGCCGCGAGGCGGCCGAGTTGATCCGGGCGGGCGCAATGGATGGCCTGTCGATTGGCTATCGTACCAAGCGCGCCGTGAAGAATGACAAGGGCCAGCGGGTCCTGACCGAACTGGAGCTGTGGGAGGTGTCGCTGGTGACGTTCCCGATGCTGCCCAGTGCGCGGGTGGCGGCAAAGGGGGTGGACCCCGAGGCCGAGAACACCTGGCGCAGTATTGCCGAGGTGTTTGATCACGCCCGGCAGGAGCTGGCGCGAACCTAGCGCGCCGAAACCTCACCCCCAAAAAGGAAGTGCTGATGAGCAAGACCGAAACCCCGGCCTTGACCGGAGAGGGTGTGCCCCTGGTTCAGGAGGTGAAGCAGGCGATGACTGGCTTCGTGAACGAATTCAAGGGCCTCAAGACTGAAGTTAAGACAAAATTGCAACAGACAGAAGAGCGATTGACCATGCTGGATCGTAAATCAACCATCGCGGCACGCCCGCATCTTGCAGCCTCAATCGAGGACGGCGCACCGCATCAGAAGGCCTTTGATGCCTATGTGCGCTCGGGTGAGGATGACGGCCTGCGTGGGCTTGAGATGGAGGTGAAATCGCTCTCGAGCGCTGTGAACAGTGACGGTGGGTACCTGATTGACCCGCAAACCGCCGAGATCATCAAATCGGTGCTGAAATCTACGGCCTCTATCCGCTCGATTGCTTCGATCGTAAATGTCGAGGCGAACTCGTTCGATGTTTTGATCGACCACACGGATGTCGGTGCGGGCTGGGCGGATGAAAATGCTGCGGCGAGCGAAACCAGCACCCCGTCGATTGACCGGATCTCGATCCCGCTGCACGAGTTGAGCGCACTGCCCAAAGCCTCGCAGCGACTGCTGGATGACAGCGCGTTCGATGTCGAGGGTTGGCTGGCCGGTCGTATCGCGGACAAGTTTGCACGCGCTGAGGCTTCGGCCTTTATCAACGGCGACGGTGCGGACAAACCCAAGGGTATTCTGAACCACGCCAAGGTCGACAACGATGTCTGGGATTGGGGTAACATTGGTTATATCCCCACCGGCATCGATGGCGGTGTCGAGGCGGATGCCATTGTGGACGTGGTTTATGCGCTGGGTGCGCAGTACCGGGTCAACGGGACCTTCGTGATGAACTCGAAAACTGCTGGTCTGATCCGCAAGCTGAAAGACAGCGATGGCCGCTTCTTGTGGTCGGACGGTCTGGCTGCTGGTGAACCGGCACGTCTGATGGGCTATCCGGTGCTGATCGCCGAAGATATGCCGGATGCGGGAACCGACAGTTTCTCGATTGCCTTCGGTGACTTCCAGGCGGGCTATACCATCGCCGAGCGCCCGGACCTGCGCGTATTGCGCGATCCCTTCAGCGCCAAACCGCATGTTCTGTTCTATGCGACCAAGCGCGTCGGCGGCGATGTCAGCGACTTTGCTGCGATCAAACTCGTGAAATTCGGCACCGCCTAAAGCGGGCTGAATCCCGGGGGGCCTTCGCCCCTCGGGGCGGCGGGCGCGGGTCGGGGCGAGACCCCTGCGTTGTCTAGCTGCTCCCCTCCGTCCGAGCAACGTGGGGCGGCGCGTGCCCGTCAATTCCTGAAGTTACGGCCCCGGAGGGGTCCGAGATTGCGGAGTGAATGGATGATGTTGATCGAAGAAACCGCCATCGCGGATGCGGCGCTGCCGGTGGATCAGTTCAAGGCGCATTTGAGGCTGGGAACAGGCTTTACTGGTGCCAGCGTGCAGGATGAAGTGCTCAAGGGCTTCTTAAGGGCGGCGATTGCTGCGATTGAGGCGCGTACCGGGAAGGTACTTATCACGCGTGAGTTTTCCTGGAGCCTTAACAGTTGGCGTGACCCTGCGGGCGAAGTGCTGCCTGTGGCTCCGGTCTCGACCATCAATACGGTCAGTTTGACGGATGCAGCGGGTACTGAAACCGCCGTTTCGTCTGACAGATACAGATTGGATCGCGATAGCCAGCGCCCGCGGATACGCCCTGCCGGGGCTGTCTTGCCCGCTATTTCGACCGGCGGATCCGTGAAGATCGCGTTTATCGCCGGTATTGCCGGGGAATGGTCAAACTTGCCGGCAGATCTTGGGCAGGCGGTTCTGTTGTTGGCCGCGCATTACTATGAATACCGGGATGAGACCACGTTGGGTGCCGGCTGTATGCCCTTTGGCGTGACCAGCCTGATCCAACGCTATCGTGTGGTTCGTTTTGGTGCAGGGGTGACCCAATGAAGGCACCCCGGCTGAATAGAAAACTGTTGCTTGAATCCTCTGTGCGCACCGCTGATGGCGCCGGTGGGTATCTGGAAACATGGGTCGCCTTGGGCTCGGTTTGGGCCGAAGTCACTGCGCGCAGCGGGTCAGAGAGAAATGTTGCAGGGTTGCCGGTTTCGCGTGTCGGCTACCGGATTGTGGTTCGTGGCAAGCCAGAAGGATCGAGCATGCGCCCCTCGCCGGATCAGCGGTTTGCGGAAGGCACACGCCGTTTCGTTATCCGCGCCGTCGCCGAGCGAGACCCGCGCGGCCAGTACCTGATCTGCTTTGCGGATGAGGAGGTGGCGGTATGAGCTATGGCGTTTCAGCCGCGTTGCAGGCGGCAATCTACCAGAAATTGTCGGAAGACACACAGATCAGCACTCTTTCAGGTGGAGCGATCTATGACGCCGTTCCAGCGGGTTCAGTTCCGCAAACCTATGTGACGCTGGGCCCGGAAGAGGTGCGCGATGCCTCGGACCGATCGGGGACCGGTGCCATCCATCGTTTCACGGTGTCCGTCGTGTCCGAAGCTGCCGGGTTCGGTGCAGCAAAAACGCTGGCGGGGGCGATTTGTGACGCCTTGGACAGTGCAGGGCTGACCCTGGATCGAGGCCGATTGGTCGGGCTGTGGTTCGAACGTGCCTCGGCCCGTCGGACCGGAACGGGCGGCGCGATCCGCCAGATCGACCTGAGATTCCGCGCCCGCGTGGAAGACGATTAAGTAATCAACGGAGAGAGTAAATGGCTGCCCAGAACGGAAAAGACCTGTTGGTCAAAGTGGATATGAACGGCTCAGGCCTGTTCGAGACCATTGCAGGGCTGCGTGCCACGCGGGTCAGTTTCAATGCGGAAAGTGTCGATGTCACCAGCCTGGAAAGCCAGGGTGGCTGGCGCGAGCTATTGTCGGGCGCGGGGGTCAAGTCGGCCTCGATCTCGGGCTCGGGCGTATTCAAGGACGCGGGAACGGATGAGCGCGCGCGACAGCTGTTCTTTGACGGTGAGACACCTGGTTTTCAGATCATCATCCCGGATTTCGGGATTGTTGAAGGTGCGTTCCAGGTGACCGGCATCGAATATGCGGGCTCTCACAATGGTGAAGCGACCTATGAAATGAGCATGGCAAGCGCCGGTGCTCTGACCTTTACGGCGCTGTAACGATGGCCAATCCGTGGACGGGAGAGGTGGCGCTGACCATCGATGGAGAGCAACGGGTTCTGAAGCTGACGTTGGGCGCTTTGGCGGAACTGGAACGGGAGTTGGGCACAGGGACACTGGTTGAACTGGTGCAACGGTTCGAAGGCGGCGCCTATTCCAGCGGTGATGTTCTGGCGCTTATCGTCGCCGGGCTGCGGGGGGGCGGGGCCAATGTCACCCGCGCCGATCTGCTGAGTGCCGAGATTGAGGGCGGGCCAATGCACGGCGCGTGTGCTGCGGCCGAGTTGTTGGCAAGGGCCTTCATGGTGCCGGGGCAGGCATGAGCGGGTTCGACTGGCCCGCATTGATGCGGGTCGGATACCTCAGCCTACGCCTGACACCAGATCAATTCTGGAGCCTTACCCCGGCCGAGTTGCGGCTGATGCTGGGGCATGGCGCGGGCATGCCTTCGATGAACAGAATGGGTCTGGACGCGTTGCTGGCGGCCTATCCGGACAAGACAAAAGGAGAGCGTGATGACGGATCGTAACGGGTTGGAAGACCTGCAGGAGCGGGGCGAGGCGCTTGGCGACTCGTTGGGTGATGCGGCATCGATGGCTGCGGCATTTGATGGGCAGATGAAGCGCATCAAAGCAGCCTTTGAGGAAACGGGCAAGGATGTTGCAACGCTGGAGCGTGGCATGTCCGGTGGCCTGCGACGGGCGTTCGATGGTGTCGTGATGGACGGAATGAACCTGTCCGATGCGCTGGACGTGTTGAAGAACTCGATGATCCGCACCGCTTATTCTGCTGCGATCAAACCGGTCACGGATCATTTCGGCGGCCTTCTAGCCAATGGGATCGGAGGTTTTGTGAAGGGCATTCTTCCTTTTGCTGACGGCGGCAGCTTCAGCCAAGGACGGGTGATGCCCTTTGCCAACGGTGGAGTGATCAGCGGTCCAACCACGTTTCCAATGCGTGGGGGCACCGGGCTGATGGGCGAGGCTGGCCCCGAGGCCATCATGCCGCTGGCCCGCGGTACCGATGGGAAATTAGGTGTGCGCATGTCTGGCGGCGGCTCTGCGGTGAACGTGGTGATGAACATCACCACCCCGGACGTGCAGGGTTTTCGTCGAAGCCAAAGCCAGATCGCGGCCCAGATGAGCCGCGCGCTGGGCCGTGGCAATCGCAATAGGTAGATCAGGGAGCAGACCATGAATTTCCACGAAGTGAGATTTCCGGCCAGCCTGAGTTTTGGTTCGGTCGGTGGGCCCGAGAGGCGCACGGATATTGTGACGCTGGCAAACGGGTTCGAAGAGCGCAATACCCCTTGGGCGCATTCGCGGCGGCGCTATGATGCCGGTTTGGGGATGCGGTCCCTGGATGACATCGAAACGTTGATCTCCTTCTTCGAGGCGAGGCAGGGGCAGATGTTTGGATTTCGCTGGAAAGACTGGTCCGATTTCAAATCTGGTGCGGCTACGGGCGAAGTTGCCCAAGGCGACCAGATCATTGCGCAAGGTGATGGTGTAGCGACAGAATTCCAGCTGGTAAAAACCTATTCCTCGGGTGGATTCACTTATGTAAGGCCGGTCGTCAAACCCGTATTGGGAACCGTCCGCGTGGGCGTCGAGCAGGATGAGATGCGTGAAGGTGTCGACTTCGAGGTGGATCTGAACTCGGGGTTGGTCACGTTCTATTCGCCTCCGCCTGAACGGGTTGATATCACCGCCGGCTTTGAATTCGATGTGCCAGTGAGGTTTGACACCGACAAGATCCAGACAAGTGTCGCGAGTTTTCAGGCAGGGGACGTTCCGAACGTGCCAGTGGTCGAGGTGCGTGTCTGATGGCTGGTGACAAACAGGCCCTGCAGGCCCATCTGCAGAGCGGTCTGACAACGACCTGTCGGTGTTGGGCGATTACGCGCACAGACGGTGTTCAGCTTGGCTTTACCGACCATGACCTGAAGCTGAGCTTTGAAGGCCTGGACTTCAATGCAAGTTCGGGTCTGACGGCGGCCGCGATCGAGCAGGCAACGGGGCTGTCCATTGATAACTCGGAAGCAATGGGTGCGTTATCGGATGTCGCAGTAACCGAAGAGGATATCGAATCCGGTCGCTTCGACGGGGCCGAGGTGCGGGCATGGCTTGTGAACTGGGCCGATCCATCGCAGCGAATGTTGCAGTTCCGCGGATCAATTGGTGAATTGCGACGGGCAGGTGGGGCTTTTCATGCCGAACTGCGGGGCCTGACAGATAAGTTGAACCGACCTTTGGGCCGGATTTACCAAAAGCCCTGCACAGCCGTGCTGGGCGACAAGGCGTGCGGGTTCAACACCGATGCCCCGGGATATTCTGACGAAGCCGAAATCGTCGGTTTGACGGGGGGCAGTATTTTGCAGCTGCGAGGGGCGGAAACTCACCTTGAGGCATGGTTTGAACGTGGGCGGCTTGATGTGCTGACAGGCCGTGCGGCTGGGCTGTGGGGGGCGGTCAAGAAGGACCAAAAGACCGACACAGGTCGATCGGTCGTTCTGTGGTCTGCAATCAGCGGAGGATTGGCCGAGGGCGACAAGGTAAGGCTGACCGCGGGTTGTGACAAGCGCATGGCGACCTGTCGTGTGAAGTTCAATAATATCAATAATTTCCAAGGTTTTCCTGACCTGCCTTCCGAAGATTGGGTGATGGCCGTTCCCAAGAACAACGGGGCGAACCGCGGAGGCAGCAGACGATGATCCCGATAAAGCAAAGCATTGTTGATGAGGCCCGAAGCTGGCTTGGTACCCCCTATGTTCATCAAGCTTCTGTCAAAGGGGTCGGAACAGACTGTCTGGGCCTGCTGCGCGGCGTATGGCGGGCGGTGCTTGGGCAAGAACCTGAGGCCGTACCGATCTATAGCATGGATTGGTCTGAACCACAGGGCGAAGAGCGTATGTGGGCCGCAGCACGCCGCCATCTTATCGAGAAAGACCCGGCATGGTTTTCGGTCGGAGACGTGTTGCTGTTTCGTATGCGGGAAAGTGGCGTTGCCAAGCATTTGGGGATTGTCAGCACCTGTCGAGACATCCCTCGGTTCATTCACGCTTATTCCGGACATGGCGTTGTTGAAAGCGCCCTGAGCGACCCGTGGCGACGGCGGGTTGTTTCTTGTTTTGAGTTCCCCACGGAGGATATCTAGATGGCGACGATATTACTGTCTGCGGCGGGTGCCGCAGTTGGCGGAGCCATTGGCGGGACGGTTGCGGGGCTGTCCACGGCAGTTATCGGCCGTGCCATTGGTGCCACTCTTGGGCGTGTCATCGACCAGCGTTTGATGAGCCAGTCGGTCATGGGCAGCGGCAGCGAAGTTGTAGAAACGGGCCGATTGGACCGTTTTCGCCTTACTCAGACGGGCGAGGGCGCCGCTGTCGCCAACATCTTTGGTCGGATGCGTGTCGGGGGGCAGGTTATCTGGGCTTCGGATTTTCTGGAAGCCCGCAGCACCAGCTCTACCACGCAATCGGTTGGGGGTGGCAAGGGATCCCCCAAGCAGCCCGAGGTTACAACGACCACCAACAGCTACAGCTATTCAGTTTCATTAGCGGTCGCGTTGGGCGCGGGGCAAATATCTGACGTTCCGCGTGTCTGGGCGGATGGCGAAGAGATTGAGCGCAGCAGTTTGAATATGCGCGTCTATCCTGGCACCGACGATCAGCTGCCCGATCCGTTGATCGAAGCAATCGAAGGTACTGGAAATGTCCCGGCCTATCGTGGCACCGCCTATATTGTGATCGAAGATTTGAGGCTGGGCGCTTTTGGAAACCGCGTCCCGCAGTTCTCGTTCGAGGTCGTGCGGCAAGAGCAGCCTGGTTTGCCTGATACCGAAAATTCTCTGTCACGTATTGTACGAGGCGTGGCACTAATGCCTGGGACCGGTGAATATGCATTGGCGTCCCAGCAGGTGAATTACACAAAAGGTCGCGGCCGCAGTTGGGCGGCCAATGTGAATTCAACCTCTGGTTTGCCTGATCTCGTGACGTCCACACAAGCCTTGAAAAGTGAACTTCCGGGCTGTGAAGCCGCCTCTTTGGTTGTGTCCTGGTTCGGAAGTGATCTGCGATGCGGTCAATGCAAGATACAACCAAAGGTTCTGCAAAATGGTATCGAAGGCAAAAATATGTCCTGGGGTGTCGCGGGGCTGACAAGGGCAACCGCCCAGATCGTTCGTCAGGAAAATAACGAGCCCGTCTATGGCGCGACACCAGCGGACGCGTCGGTCATTCAAGCGATCCAACACCTTAAGCAAGAGGGGAAGCGGGTCATGTTCTACCCGTTTATCCTGATGGATCAGATCGGTGGAAACGGATTGCCCGATCCGTGGTCAGACGCCAGCGATCAGCCCCACCTTCCCTGGCGCGGTCGCATCACCCTGAGCGTTGCGCCTGGGCGGGACGGGTCTCCGGACCAGATGGCTGAGGCCGATGTTCAGGTGTCCGATTTCTTTGGTCAGGCGCGAGCGGATGATTTTGTTATCGGAAACGGCACGGTTTCCTATTCTGGCCCGCAGGAATGGGGGTTGTGCCGATTTATTCTTCACTACGCTGCCTTGTGTAAGGCGGCAGGTGGGGTGGACTCCTTCTGTATCAGTTCGGAAATGCGCGGTCTTACCCAGATTCGTGGCCTAAACGGATTTCCGGCCGTTGAGCAGCTGCGCGTTTTGGCAGGGCAAGTGCGTAGTATTCTGGGGCCAGACACAAAGATCGGTTATGCGGCGGACTGGAGCGAGTATTTCGGCTACCAGCCAAATGATGGCAGTGGGGATCGCTACTTCCACCTCGATCCGCTTTGGGCGGATGACAACATAGATTTCGTCGGTATCGACAACTACATGCCTCTGTCCGACTGGCGGGACGGTGAAGATCACGTGGATGCGGATGCCGGCGCAAAATCCATCTACGATCTTTCCTATCTGCGTGGGAACATCGAAGGTGGCGAAGGCTATGACTGGTATTATGCCTCGCCCGAAGAAGAGGCGGCACAAATCCGTACGCCGATCGGAGATGGTTCACATAACGAGCCGTGGATCTGGCGTTATAAGGACGTTCGCAACTGGTGGTCACAACCGCATCACGAGCGAATCAATGGTGTGCGTAGCGATAACCCGACTCTTTGGTTGCCAGAGTCCAAGCCCATCTGGTTCACTGAGCTCGGTTGTGCGGCAGTAGACAAAGGCACCAACCAGCCCAACAAGTTTCTAGACCCTAAATCTTCAGAATCCGGGTTGCCGAAATATTCAAACGGGCTTCGGGACGACTTTCTGCAGACGCAATACCTCAGGGCGGTTCTTGGCTATTGGTCGGACGCAGATATCAATCCTGTTTCATCCAGCTATGGCGGCCCGATGGTGGACGTGTCCAATGCCTATGTCTGGGCGTGGGATGCGCGGCCCTATCCGACCTTTCCAAACCTGCGCAGCCAGTGGAGCGATGGGGCCAACTATGCCCGCGGCCATTGGCTTAATGGGCGTTCCGGCTCACGAACGCTGGCCTCTGTTGTGACCGAGCTTTGCCATGCTGCCGGTGTTACCGAGATTGATGTCTCGGGCCTTTACGGTTCCGTTCAGGGCTATGCGGTTGAACAGGTTTCGGATGCCCGTTCGGCATTGCAACCGCTCATGCTGCGGTATGGTTTCGATGCGCTTGAACGCGAAGGAAAACTGATCTTTCAGATGCGGGATGGCGCACGTGCCCTGACCCTGAATGAAGAGCAGTTGGCCATCACTTCGGACATTGACGGACACGTGGAATATCGCCGCGAGGCTGAGGCGGAAATGTCTGGCCGTGTCAGGCTGCGCTTTGTTCAGTCTGATGCTGACCATGAAATAGCCTCGGAAGAGGCTGTGTTGCCTGATGATGAAACCCATTCGGTATCGGTAAATGAGATGCCGTTGTCCATGACGCGGGCCGAGGGGCGTCAAACGGTGGAACGCTGGCTGTGTGAGGCGCGTGTCTCGCGTGAAACGGCTAGGTTTGCATTACCGCCTTCGCTTTTGAATGTCGGGGCAGGGGATGTTGTGCGGCTGGTCAGTGGTGGGCAGGACGCGCGCTATCGCATTGACAGGCTTGAACAGGTCGAAATGCAACTGGCCGAGGCTGTCAGGATCGAGCCCGGCGTTTACACACCGCCAGATGCCCCCGCTGATGAAGTTACGACGAAGCCATTTGTCGCTCCGGTGCCGGTGCTGCCGGTATTCTTGGACCTGCCTCTGATCACCGGTTCCGAAGTGCCGCATGCGCCATATCTTGCGGTTGCAGCAGACCCCTGGCCAGGAAGCGTTGCGGTGTACGCCGCATCAAGCGATGAGGATTACGCGTTGCAACAGGTGATAACAGGGCAGGCCATTTTAGGCTTCACCGAAAGCCCGATGCGAAGGGCCAGTGTCGGACTTTGGGACGAGGGCGATGCCTTACGTGTCAATCTTGTAGATGGCGTCCTGGAGTCCCGTCCACGGTCTGCCTTGTTAAGCGGGGCAAATCTTGCGGCGATTGGCGACGGAACGCCGGACAACTGGGAGGTGTTCCAATTCGCGGATGCGGCTTTGCAATCGACAGGTGCCTACTCCGTGTCCGGGCGGTTGCGCGGTCAGCTGGGGACAGATGCGATTATGCCCGATCTCTGGCCCGAAGGATCAATGTTCGTGTTGTTGGACGAACGTGTCTTCCAGACAGGGTTGTTGCGGTCGGAACGTGGCCTGACCAAACATTATCGCATTGGCCCTGCAACCAGAGGGTATGAAGATCCCTCTTACGAGCATCTGGTCGAGGCCTTTGAAGGCAATGGTTTGCGGCCCTATGCCCCCTCTCATCTTCGCGTGCAGCAATCCAGCTCGAGGGACGTGTTCTCATGGGTGCGGCGGACACGTCTGGATGGCGATGACTGGTCCGGGCTGGATGTGCCGTTGAATGAAGAAACCGAAGCCTACCTTGTTCAGGTTCGGCAGAATGGTAGCCTGATCCGCGAAGAGGTCGTTGCCCAGCCGGATTGGCACTATACGTCATCCATGAAGGCCACGGATACTGTTACAGGGTCTTATGAGGTGTCGGTTTCGCAGATATCTGCGGCTTACGGACCCGGATTGCCTGTCAGGCTGCAGGTCGGATAGGCGCGGTGCGGCCCGTATTGCACGGAGATGTCAGCGCGGCGGCGCGTGTTTTGTTGAACGCGCCGCCCGATCAGCGTGACCGTTTATGCCGACGTATGATTGCCGAAGCTGAAACGGCTGATGGCCATGTAAGTAAAACAGGGCGGCTACACCCGTTGTTCGGCAACGGTTCGTTAATGGCTGCGGCGCGAAACCGGCACCTTGCCGCCGAACCCTCATTCGATGATCTGCAGTATTGCCGGTGTTTTGAGACGGTGCTGCGTCATTTGATCCGGTTCCGCATTAACCAGAAGCACAGCTGACACATCTGGTTGCGGCGAGGTCCAATTCAAGTCGGCCATTTGGAATCGGCTCGCCGCAATCTTCGCAGAATCCGTATTCTTGACTTTCAATCCGCTTCAGCGCGGCCAAAAGGCGTCGGTATTCCAGGTCCCGATTGACTTGGTGCGCCTTGGCCATGGCCTGGTTCTGTAGCGCATCCATCCGGCTCAGACGACCGATAGATTGTTGATCCAGTTCAACAACAGATTGCGCATCTTTCCCGGCCTGCGACTGGCGCTCCAATTCGTCCATCCTGGCACGGATTTTCTCGTTGATTTGCTTCAGGTCAGCCTCATTCATTTTCGTTGCTTTGCCGATCACGGGTTTGCGTTTGGCGTTTTAGCCACTAAATGGCATTCTAGGCGCAGCAAAGGATCAAAAGCCATGTTGGAAAAGCGCAGTCATGTCACACCTGTAGATCCCGTTTGGGATCGCATCACGACCGAGGCTCAGGCCGCGGTCGAGAATGAACCACTGATGGGTGGATTGGTGCACGCCTGTATTCTGCATCATCGCAGCCTGACCAGAGCATTGTCCTATCGCGTTTCCGCTAAACTATGCTCGAACGAAATGTCGATGATGGTTCTGCGCGAGATCGTGGACGAAGCTTATGCTGACGATCCCCATTTGATTGAGGCCGCCCGCGCAGACCTGATGGCGGTCTACGAGAGGGACCCGGCCTGCCACCGTCTTCTGCAACCGATTCTGTATTTCAAGGGTTATCAAGCGATGCAGGCCTACCGCGTCGCCCATTGGCTATGGCTCAAGGGGCGATATGATCTGGCCTATTTCTTCCAGATGCGGTCCTCCGAAATCTTCGGCATCGACATTCACCCGGCTGCCAAAATCGGTAAGGGGATCATGATCGACCATGCTCATTCCATCGTGATCGGTGAAACGGCCATCGTTGGCGACAATGTTTCGATGTTGCATTCGGTCACGCTGGGCGGGACCGGAAAAGAAGAGGAGCAACGTCACCCCAAGATTGGTGATGGCGTTTTGATCGGCGCCGGCGCCAAAGTCTTGGGCAATATCAAAGTGGGCCATTGTAGCCGGATTGCCGCCGGTTCGGTGGTGCTGCAAGAGGTGCCACCATGCAAAACTGTTGCCGGTATTCCGGCCAAGATCGTCGGTGAAGCAGGATGTGACCAGCCCTCGATCTCGATGGATCATATGCTGGGCAAAGATCACTAGATCTGAAGGTTCTTAAAGAAAAAGGCCGCCCAGTAGAGGCGGCCTTTTTTTAGCCAGATATCAGGCTAGCATGACCATCGGGTTTTCCAGATTGTCGACGATCGCCTGCAGCAGCTGCGCACCGAGGGCACCGTCGATGACCCGGTGATCGACCGACATCGTAACCGACATGACTGTTGCAACCGTCAGTTCGCCATCGTCACCAACAACTGGTTTCTTTGCGCCAGTGCCGACGGCCAGAATGCCCGCATGCGGTGGGTTCACGATAGCGTCGAAATTGTCGATGCCGAACATGCCCAAGTTCGAGACCGCAAATGTGCCGCCCTGATACTCATGCGGGGCCAGCTTGCGTTCGCGGGCACGGGCAGCCAGGTCCTTCATCTCGGTTGAAAGCGCTGACAGCGACTTGGTGTCGGCGTCTTGCAGGACCGGCGTGAACAGGCCACCTTCGATCGCGACGGCAACGGCCACGTCCGAGGGTTTCAGCTGCAGAACCCGATCTCCCGCCCAGACGGCGTTGCATTCGGGCACCTGTTGCAGCGCATTGGCCAGGGCCTTGATGATGAAGTCATTGACGCTGAGTTTGAGGCCGCGGGCCTCAAGTTGCTTATTCAACTGACCGCGGAATTTCAGCAGTGCATCCAGCTTGATATCCCGGCGTAGATAGAAATGCGGGATTGTTTGTTTGGCCTCGGTCAAGCGCGCGGCGATGGTTTTGCGCATCCCGTCCAGCTTAACCTCTTCGTAATCGCGGGATTCGTACATCCGCATGACCATATCCGTCGAGGGGCCGGTTGGCGCGGCTGTGGAGGCTGGTGCTAATGCGGCCTGTACAGGGGCAGCCGCCACAGCAGGGGCTGCGGTTGCGCTTTCGACATCCGCCTTGACGATACGCCCATGTGGGCCGGATCCACTGATTTGCGCTAGGTCGAGACCTTTTTGCGCAGCGATGCGACGAGCCAGGGGCGAGGCGAAGATACGACCGCCATCTGCCTTGACCGGCGCTGCCGGGGCGGGGACGGGCGCTTCGGACGCCGCTGGAGCGGAGGCCTCGTTGCCCGTGGCGGCTGGCGCCGCCGCCGGAGCCGCTGCAGGCGTTGCACTGATATCATCAGCGCTTTCGCCTTCTTCCAGCAAAACCGCGATGGCGGTGTTGACCTTGACCCCTTCGGTTCCTTCAGGGATCAGGATTTTGCCGATTGTGCCTTCGTCAACGGCCTCGAACTCCATCGTGGCCTTGTCGGTTTCGATTTCGGCGAGCAGATCTCCGGAGGAGACTGTGTCGCCCTCTTTGACCAGCCATTTGGCAAGCGTGCCTTCCTCCATGGTCGGCGACAGGGCGGGCATCAGAATTTCGGTGGGCATCTGTCTGTTGCTCCCTTACCGGTAGGTCACTTGTTTGACGGCTGCGATCACCTCGTCGGTGGTCACCAGCGCCAGTTTTTCGAGGTTCGCTGCATAGGGCATCGGAACATCCTTGCCGGTGCAGTTGATGACAGGCGCGTCGAGGTAATCAAACGCTTCCTGCATCACCACCGATGAAATGTAGCTGCCGACCGAGCCTTGCGGCCAGCCTTCTTCGACGGTCACAAGACGGTTGGTTTTCATCACCGAATTGATGATTGCGCCTGTGTCCATCGGGCGGATGGTGCGCAGGTCGATCACTTCGGCGCTGATGCCGTCCTCGGCCAGTTTATCGGCGGCTTCCAGTGCGAACTGCATGCCGATCCCAAAGCTGACGATGGTCACGTCTGTGCCCTCGCGCCAGATGCGGGCCTTGCCCAACGGAATGCTCAGGTCATCCACCTGCGGTACTTCGAATGAACGACCATAGAGGATTTCGTTTTCCAGGAAGATCACCGGGTTCGGGTCACGGATCGCGGATTTCAGCAAGCCTTTGGCGTCGGCCGCTGAATAGGGCATGACGACCTTGAGGCCGGGGATCTGCATATACCAGGCTGCATAGTCCTGGCTGTGCTGGGCTGCCACGCGGGCGGCGGCACCGTTCGGACCCCGGAACACGATGGGACAGCCCATCTGACCGCCGGACATATAGAGCGTTTTCGCGGCCGAGTTGATGATTTGGTCAATCGCCTGCATGGCGAAGTTGAAGGTCATGAACTCGACAATCGGTTTCAACCCGCCAAAGGCCGAACCAACTGCGATCCCGGCAAAACCATGTTCGGTGATCGGGGTGTCGATTACGCGCTTAGCGCCAAATTCATCCAGCAAACCTTGCGAGATTTTATAAGCGCCCTGATACTCCGCGACTTCTTCACCCATGAGGTAGACGTCACCGTCATTGCGCATTTCTTCGGCCATGGCGTCGCGCAGGGCTTCACGCACGGTTTCGGACTTCATCTCGGCATCAGCTGGCCAATCTGGGGACAGATCTACCTTAGGTGCGGCTGGGGCAGAGACAGGAGTAGGGGCCTCAACCGCAGCAGGGGCGGCTTCGGTCGTCGCTGCGGCTGCGGGTGCAGCCGCGGGCAGGGCGGAGGCGTCTTCGCCTTCTTCGACGAGGATGGCGATAGGGGTATTTACTTTGACCCCTTCGGTGCCTTCAGCGATCAGGATCTTGCCCATGATCCCTTCATCAACGGCTTCAAACTCCATCGTGGCCTTATCTGTTTCGATTTCGGCCATGATATCGCCGCTTGATACGGTGTCGCCTTCCTTGACCAGCCATTTGGCCAGGGTGCCCTCTTCCATCGTGGGGGAAAGGGCGGGCATGAGAATTTCGGTTGCCATGTCTTAATCGTCCTCTCAGGCGTAGATATCTGTCCAAAGCTCGTCCAGCGACGGCTCGGGGCTTTCTTTCGAGAATTCAGCGGCTTGATTGACGATCTCCTTGATCTCTTTGTCGATCGCCTTCAGGTCATCCTCGGTCGCGTGTTTGCCGGAAAGCAGCAGCTCGCGGACATGTTCGATCGGGTCGCTTTGTTCGCGCACCTTCTGAACCTCTTCGCGGGTGCGGTACTTGGCCGGGTCGGACATCGAGTGTCCGCGATAGCGATAGGTTTTGATTTCCAGAATGTACGGACCTTTGCCCGCGCGGCAATGAGCGACAGCCTTTTCGCTGGCCTCTTTGACCGCTAGCACATCCATGCCGTTGACGATCTCGCCAGGGATGCCGAACGCCTCGCCCCGATGGTAGATGTCTTTGGTCGAAGTCGAACGTGCCTGGGACGTCCCCATGGCGTATTGGTTGTTCTCGATCACAAAGATCACCGGCAGTTCCCAGATCGCGGCCATGTTGAAGGTCTCATAGACCTGCCCCTGGTTTGCGGCGCCGTCCCCGAAATAGGTGAAGGTGACGCGGCCGTTTTCCTGATACTTGTCGGCAAAGGCCAGACCGGCACCCAGAGGAACCTGCGCCCCGACGATGCCGTGACCGCCATAGAAATGCTTCTCTTTCGAGAACATATGCATCGAACCGCCTTTGCCCTTGGACAATCCGCCCTCGCGCCCGGTCAGTTCTGCCATTACGCCGCCCGGATCCATGCCGCAGGCCAGCATATGCCCATGATCGCGATAAGAGGTGATCCGCTTGTCACCTTCTTCGGCGGCTGCTTCCAGTCCCACAACAACTGCCTCTTGACCGATATACAGGTGGCAGAAACCACCGATCAGACCCATGCCGTATAGCTGGCCAGCCTTTTCTTCGAATCGGCGGATCAGCAACATTTCACGGTAATAGGTCTTGAGTTCTTCCGCAGAAACGTTTGGTTTCTTTGTGGTTTTTCGCGCAGCCATTGTGGCGATCTCCCCCTCTCGGCAAGATAGTTTAGCGTTAAACTATCTAATAGAACATTTGAGGCTTTCTGGCGAGTGGAAATATTGCGCTGTGGTTTGACACGCGGAAAACCGTTCAGGTAGGGACGTATGCGTTACCACAGCAAGGATTTCCGACGAAGAATTTTGGTCCCGCTCAGCGGATGACAATCTCATCCGAGCGGATCATACCAAGGATCGAGCGCGCCTGCTGATCCAGTAAATCGAGGTCAAGATAGGTGTCTGAAAGCCTGCGGGTCAGATTTTCCATTTCGGCGATTTCGGTGCTCAACGCTGCAAGGTCGCGCGACAGAGCATCCCGTTCCGCTGCAATCTCGACCCGTCGAAACAGGCCATAGTCTCCCTGGACGGCAGCAAAGGTGAAATACACACCCAGCATGAAAGCCACCGAGAAAAAAGCAACTGAGCCCAAACCGGGCCGATGGGAACGGGACACTCTGTTTACCGCCGTATGAAGTCTGCCTCAATGTCGTGCCATTATGCTTGGCATCTGACTGCACTATGTCACAGGTGATTCGGCTTGTGAATCCCCCGATTCGCAAAATTACCCGTGCAGCTGAATTTATTGTTCCAGCGCGGCGACACCGGGCAAGGTTTTACCTTCCATCCATTCCAGGAATGCGCCGCCTGCTGTCGAGATATAGGTGAAATCCCGCGCCGCGCCGGACGCGTTCAGGGCGGCTACGGTATCACCACCGCCCGCGACCGAGACCAACTGGCCCGAACGGCTGAGCGCGGCAGCTTTCAGTGCGGCCGCATTCGTTGCGGCATCGAACGGTTCCAGTTCAAAGGCGCCCAAAGGGCCGTTCCAGATCAGGGTTCGGCTTTGGCTGATGATTTCAGTGATAGCGGCGACACTCTTGGGGCCTGCATCCAGGATCATGCCGTCTTCGGGGCATTGGTCTGCGGGCAAAACCTGATGCGGCGCATTGGCCTGGAAGGCTTTTGCGACAACCACGTCACACGGCAAAACGATCTGGCATCCAGAGTTTTCCGCCTTGGCAAGAATCTCTGCGGCAGTGTCTTTCATCGCGGTTTCGGCCAGCGATTTGCCGACACTGATACCTTGTGCCACCAGAAAGGTGTTGGCCATGCCACCGCCGATGATCAGGTGATCCACCTTGTCGATCAGGTTGCCCAGCAGCTCTAGCTTGGTTGACACTTTTGCCCCACCGACCACCGCTGTCACCGGACGCTCGGGCGCGCCAAGGGCGCTTTCAAGTGCTTGCAGCTCGGCCTGCATCAGCCGACCAGCGCAGGCAGGCAGCAGGCGAGCGATAGCTTCGGTTGAGCTGTGGGCGCGGTGCGCAGCGGAAAAGGCGTCGTTGCAATAGACCTCGCCCAGTTTGGCCATGCCAGCAGCCAGATCAGGATCATTCTTGGTTTCAGCAGCATGAAAACGGGTGTTTTCCAACAGCAATACTTGCCCGGCTTGCAGAGTGTCTGCGACAAGCTCGGCCTCGGTGCCGACGCAATCGGCTGCGAACAGAACCTGCGCACCAAAAGCGCTTTCCAATGTGGGGATAAGTTGTTTCAGCGACAGGCTTTCGCGCCGCTCTCCGCCCGGGCGTCCGAAATGGGCCAAAAGGATAGGCTTGCCACCTGCAGCGAGAATATCGCGTACTGTGGGTACGATGCGCTGAATCCGGGTAGCGTCGGTCACGACCCCATCCACCACGGGCACATTGATATCCACGCGCACCAGCACGCGCTTACCGTTCAAGTCCATATCGTCCAGTGTTTTCCAGCCCATCGCGCGATCCTCGTGTTTGGCAACCGATCTAGGCGGTTCTTTTCCTGCATTTTGCCCTCAGGTCAATGCGTCACTTGGCTTTCGCGTGCGTGGCGCATAGGTATTTGCGCAAGATAAACGACAGGAGGGCCACATGGCCGAGATCAAGGATCCCGAAAACACAATCATCATCGAGCTGAAGGGCGGCAATGTCGTCATCGAGCTGCTGCCAGATGTGGCCCCGCAGCATAGCGCTCGGATGAAGGAACTGGCGCGCAGCGGTGAATATGACAACGTGGCATTTCACCGTGTGATCGACGGTTTCATGGCGCAAACCGGTGACGTGCAGCACGGCGATATGGAAGACGGATTCAACCTGCGCAGTGCAGGCACAGGCGGGTCATCGCTGCCGAATGTTCCGGCAGAGTTTTCAAAACTGCCGCATGATCGCGGCACGTTAGGCGCGGCTCGGTCGCAGAATCCGGACTCGGCCAATTCGCAGTTTTTCATCAACTTTAGCGACAACCATTTCCTGAACGGCCAATACACGGTCTATGGCCGTGTTATCGACGGGATGGAGCATGTGGACGCCATCGTTCGGGGCGAGCCGCCCGCAAGCCCGGATCGTATGATCAGCGTCAAGGTGGCTGCCGATGTATAAGCTGGCCGCCGCATTTGTCCTGCTGGCCGGTCCTGCACTGGCCACGGGCCTTGAGATCGAGATTGAGGGCGAGGGGGCCAATGGCACCGTAACCGTTGATCTGTTTGACGATATTGCCCCCAAGCATGTTGAACAAATTAGCGCCCTTGCCGCTGCTGGTCAGTATGATGGCGTGGTGTTTCACCGCGTGATCGACGGCTTCATGGCTCAGACCGGTGACGTTGAACACGGTCGGGTGGGTGGCGATATGCGTCGTGCCGGTACTGGTGGTTCGGATCGGCCGGATCTGCCAGCTGAGTTCTCGGACTATAACTTTGATCGTGGTGTTATTGGCATGGCGCGGGCGCAGGATCCCGACAGTGCCAACTCGCAATTCTTCATAATGTTTGAACCTGGGCCGTTCCTGAACGGTCAATATACGGTTGTCGGTCAGGTTACTGACGGTATGGACGTTGTTGATGCGATCAAGCGAGGCGAAGGCCCGAACGGAGCCGTAATCGGCCAGCCGGATGCGATGAAAAAGGTCACCGTGACCGAATAGATAAAAGGACCCCGGTGCCTGGTCAGGTGCCGGGGTCTTTTTGTAAGCGTGCGCTTGGGTCAGTCGTCAGACATGGCCTTCCAGATCAGCGCACCAATCGCGCCACCAATCAGCGGGGCAACCCAGAACAACCATAGCTGAGCCAGCGCCGGCCCATCGGCAAACAGGGCAACACCGGTTGACCGTGCCGGGTTGACAGATGTGTTGGTCACCGGGATCGAGATCAGGTGGATCAGCGTCAGCGCCAGACCGATGGCAATCGGCGCGAACCCTGCCGGAGCACCGCTTGAGGTCGCGCCCAGAATGATCAGGATGAAAAATGCCGTCAGCACGATCTCGATCACCAAGGCGGACATCATCGAATAGCCCATGGGTGAAGCCTCGCCATAGCCATTGGAAGCAAAGCCTCCAACCCCGGCGAAATCTGGTGCGCCGCTGACGATCAGGTACAGAACAGCCGCTGCTGCAATGGCTCCGATAACCTGAGCAATCCAATAGGGCAGCAGATCCTTAGCCGGGAACCGTCCGCCGATCATTAAACCCAGACTGACTGCCGGATTGAAATGCCCGCCTGAAATGTGGCCAACGGCAAATGCCATAGTCAGCACTGTTAGGCCAAAGGCGAAAGATACGCCCAACCAGCCGATACCGACATCCGCGACGCCAGCCGCTAAAACAGCGCTGCCGCAACCGCCAAGCACCAACCAGAATGTACCGAAAAATTCAGCCATGAGTTTTGTTGACATGAAATGTCCTCCGAAAACCAACGGGCTGTAGTGTAATCCAAAACACAGAAATATCGAAGCTACTCATCACACATAGAAATTCGGCGGAGAATGAAGGGGTATTTGAGCGCGCTTGCCACGTCAAAAGTGGGCAGATAGACCTATGGGTGTGGCATGGAAATATGGGTTCAGCCTACGATGACGTCAAAGACGAATAAGCCGGTTAAGGCCAAGTTATTGCCGGATGATCCGTTCTTCCCGCTCATTCAGGATGCTTATCGCGTTTTTAAACGTCCAAAGCCAAGCAATATCGAGGTCTGCGAAGGGTGCTGCATGGAACCGGATATCGAGGCTGATTTCTTTCACCCGCCCATTCAGGAACTGCCGTTGCACTATCTTCAGGACTGGTATTTTGCAGCGAGTGATCCGGGAGGGATTGCCAAGAATACCTGGGCCTATCTTTTGCCGCGTGTGCTAGAGGTCTTGGCCTGTGGCGAAGAGGTAAGCTCTGTCGGGATCGAAGTCAGCCTGAGCCGGTATCCGACGGGACAGGCCCGGAACTGGTCGTCGGAGGAGTGGCGTGTCCTGGACGATTTCCAGAAACGTTTTCTTCTGAAGGCGATCGAAGGGGGCTCAGAAGAATGTCTGGACGATACGCTATGCATGTTTCGCCTCGGGGGTTGGCCAATGGATGGCCTTTTGGCGCAAGTAGCCGCAGTTAAAACGGCGACTTTGGCAGAACGGTTCTGGCAGGACTGGTGTTACGGGTATGCACCCTCGGTTTGGATCACGGCCTTCTGGGAAAGCCCGGACGGCACGGCTGCATTTGATTTTTACACGTCTGAAGTCATGTATCGAAGAATGCAGCAGCTTGCCTTTGATGATGGCACGCCACCAGAATTGTCCGAAAAGGCGCTAATGGTCGCAGAAGTGATCGAGGCCAATGCGACCTGGAACCAACCTGATCAGTGAAAGCCTTTCGGTCAGAATTGCAAAAGAAAACGCCGCAGGCTGTCCCGCGGCGTTTGTTTCCTGTCAGTCCGTCAGGATTACTGTTTGACGTCAGCAGCCGGGTTAGCGCCCGGTTTTCCGCTGCGGCCAGGGTTCAGAGGATCGTCCTGACGCTGAACGGAGCCTTCGAAATGCGCACCGCTTTCGATGGCGATTGTCTTGTGAATGATGTCGCCTTCGACCCGTGCGGTCGAGGTCAGGCGCACTTTCAGGCCACGCACGCGGCCAACGATACGGCCGTTGATGACAACGTCATCTGCAGTGACTTCGCCCTTGATGGTCGCCGTTTCACCGATGGTCAGCAGATGCGCACGAATGTCACCTTCCACCGTACCTTCGACCTGAATGTCACCCGAGGTTTTCAGGTTTCCGGTGATGTGCAGATCCGAAGACAGCACCGATGCGGGTGGCTTGGGTTTGGGCGCGGTGCTGGCCTTGGTTTCCGTCGGTGCAGGGGTTGCCGGAGTGGCCGGAGCGGCAGGCTTGGCGGCCTCTGGGGCATTGGTTCCGGGCTCGTTGATTTTGCTCTTAGAAAACATTTCTTGCAGCCTTGATGTAAGTCATTGGGTTAACAGGTTTTCCGTTTACGCGGACCTCATAGTGCAGGTGCGTTCCGGTCGACCGTCCGGTGTTACCCATATCAGCAATATGATCCCCGCGCGAGACCCTTTGGCCAACCTTAACCCGTAACTTGGTGTTATGAGCGTAAAGTGTCTCAATTCCAAAGGCGTGCCGGATTTTGACCAGACGCCCGAAACCCGATTGCCAGCCCGCATGGGTGACAACGCCGTCGGCGGTCGCAAAGATATCAGTTCCATGTGCACCGGCGAAATCGGAACCGTTATGCATGCGACGACCGCCCGTTTTAGGGTCACGGCGCGTGCCAAAGCCACTGGTAAAGCGGACAGCCGCTTTTACCGGGCTGGCAAACGGGGCCTTTTCTGCTGCGATACGATAGAGGTTCAGCTGGTCCATCTGTTGCAACAGAGTGTTCGCGCGGATCTCGTCGGGGGTCAGGTCCTCACCGCGCGTGCTGAAGGAAATTGGGGTGAGGGGGCCACCCATGCCGCTATAGCCACGCCGTACTTCTTCAATGATACGGTCAGTTGGCATACCTGCCTGTCGGAACATCTTGTCGAGCGGTTCGACCGAGATGATCATTGCTTCTTCTAGCTGACGGAAAATTTCGTCGCTGCGTTCCTGCATCAGCCGGATCTCAAGCTCGAGATCGTCCCGCTGATCCAGTGCGTTCCGGGCGTCGGCTGCGATCTGATCACGCTCTTGCGCGGTGCGGGTCAGAGCAACGGTCATAAATTCCATCTGTTCGGGGCTGGCAGTGTTTGCCAACGTGAGCCCATCATCAGAATCTGATTGTTGCAGCGCCGCAAGCTCCTGACGGGCAGATTCCCGTTGTTTCATGGTGGTGCGCAGGGTGGACTGGATTACCTCGATCCCCGTTTCCAACTCACGGCGGCTGTTTTCGGACGCCAGCAGCTCGGATTGCATCGCAGAGATCTGCTCAAGCGCGGCGTTGAACCGGTCCTGAGCCATCAGAGCCTCATGAGCGCGCACGTCACGCTCTGCTGACAGGATATTCAGCCGCTCCTGATATGTCGCCTGATCGCGCTTGGCCTGTTCCCGGAAGTTGCCTGATCCGATGCTGTCCATCAACAGGATTGCCGTAGTGACCGCAGTCCAGCCAACAAACAGGGCAACACCAGCAACTGCAAAGATTTGTGTCTCTGAGCTGAGCCGGATGAACCGTGTGTCATTGTCAGATTTCAGAAAGACCCGGCGTTCCGGGAAGTGCTGCTCAAGCAGCGAATGTAGTTTGATTGCCAGACGTGTTCGCACGCGCCTTACCTCTCGATCCCCAAATTCGGGATCGGTTGTGAGTGGTCTCCGTCCCTTGGGGCAACTGAATAGAGGGGACGTCCGATTTGGGCAAGTTTGTTAACTAGTTCACACGACAAACAGGGTTAATCCCGCCAATTCTCGGCGAGAAATTGCCGATTACATCAACTGGAGGATGTTTCAAAGACCGCTATGACCGTGCATGCCGACCTAGCAGGCAGAGCCGGGCGGCGGCAGGCCTTCGGTCAGCGGCCAATAGAAATCCGGCGGTAATCCGGCTTCGGCCCGCTTTTCTTCGTTGAAGGGCGGTTTAAGAACGCCATGAAAATAGCGCCGGACCAGATCGTGAAAGATACCCTTTGGGTCAGCGTTCTCGCGTCCGCAAAGGAAATGGAACCACTTGGACCCGTAAGCAACATGCCCGACTTCTTCGGCGTAGATCACCTCGAGCGCGGCAATGGCCTGTTCAGCCTTTGCCTTGCGGAAGATGTCAATCATGCCGGGGGTCACATCCAGACCCCGCGCCTCAAGCACCATCGGTACTACGGCCAAACGGCCCATCAAATCTTCTGCTGTATCTTCGGCAGCGCGCCACATACCCGCATGGGCGGGCAGGGCGCCGTAATGACTGCCCATCTGTTCCAGGCAATCGCAGACCATTTCGAAGTGGCGCGATTCCTCTTCGGCGCATTTGACCCAGTCGTCGTAGAAACCGATAGGCATAGGGACATGGCCAAATCGGGCGATGATATCCCAATGCAGATCAACCGCGTTCAGTTCGATATGGGCGACCGCGTGTAGCAGGGCGATGCGCCCAGCCTCGGAGCCGGGGCGGCGCCTTGGGACATCCCGGGGGGACAGCAAATCTGGTTTGTCCGGTCGGGCGGGTTTCAAAGGCGGTGTTGCGGTGCCCACTTCAATCGCAGGAGCGTCCCCTGATCGCGCCGCAAACCAAGCTGCGGCATGGCGCTTGGACAGGGCGGTCTTTTCGCGCCCGTCTGCTGTGGTCAGAACTTCGGTCGCCATTTGGGTCAGTGTTTTCGACACCGGGATATCTCCGCTTTCAAGATTTGTTCGGGTCATAATCCGGATGACGACCGCGGTGAAGAGGGTTACAGCGCGCGCACGGCTTCCAGTACCTCTTCCACATGGCCGGGCACTTTGACCTTTCGCCAGATGCGAGCGATCTTACCGTCGGCGTCAATCAGAAAGGTTGAACGCTCGATCCCCATCGACTTGCGCCCGTACATGTTCTTCTCGACCCACACACCGTAATCCTCGCAAACGGTCGAGCCTTCGTCGGACAAAAGTGGCGTCGTAAGACCGTGTTTGGCGACGAATTTGTCATGCTTAGCCACCGTGTCGCGCGAGATGCCGAAAACCAGGGCGCCGGCATCAGCAAAGGCTTGAAGTTGTTCCGAGAAACCGATGGATTCCTTGGTGCAGCCCGGCGTATCATCAAGGGGATAGAAAAACAAAACGACGGCGCTGCCTTGCAGGTCTGACAGCGTAACCTCACCACCGCCGTCGCGGGGCAAAGTGAAACCGGGGGCGATGTCTGTAACGTCGGGCATTGGAAACTCCGCTAAAGGTTTTTAAGTGCTGCCTGACATCATGGTGCGGTGCAAGCAGGTAATAGGGCGTGGGTCGGAATTTGGCGCGGCAAGAAGATACACAAGAAGGCCCGGACGGGAAACCCCGCCGCCGTCGGTCACGCCGCCGCATCGCTGCGTGGGGGATCGTCGGAACCTTCCTGTTGCTTTGCCTGCTGGCCTTTGGCGGCTGGTTCTTTCTGATTGGCAAACAACTGCACGCGCCCGACTGGATGCGGGCGCAGGCCGAAAAACGGCTGGATGAAAGCCTTGGAGGGATCAAGATCCGCTTTGGCGACGCCAGCTTTATCGTCAACGAAAACTGGCTGCCACGTTTGCGACTGACGGATGTGACCATAAGCGACGCGGCGGGACAACAGATCGCGCAAGTGGCGGATATGCGCACACGGTTGTCGATGCGGTGGCTGCTACGGGGGAAAATCCGGCCGCGCACGATTACCCTGCGCGATGCCCAAATCGCATTGACCCGCGGATTGGACGGGGCGCTTTCGTTGACAGTCGGTTCTGGCAGTGCACCGGTTCAGCGGGCGCGGACATTGATCGAGTTGATCGAGGAATCTGACGATGTCTTTTTGTCACCGCTGCTGTCGGGGCTGCGGTCGGTCGAGCTTGAGTCGTTGACGCTGGACTATCAGGATTTGCGCCTGTCGCGCGCCTGGGTTTTCGACGGCGGACATATTTCGATCATCCGTACCGGTGACGAAATGCGCATGTCCACCGGGTTCTCTGTTCTGACAGGGCGCGATTATGCCAGTTCGATTGAGGTAAATTATACCAGCGTACTTGGAACGCCCCAGGCAAGCTTTGGCTTTGCGATAACCGACCTGCCTGCCGAAGATATTGCAAGTCAAAGCCTAGCCTTGTCATGGTTGCAGGTCCTTGACGCTCCGATCTCGGGCGCGGTGCGCGGCAGTGTTGATGGCAACGCGGCGCTGGGGCCGTTATTTGCGACCCTGAACCTTGCGGCAGGCGCGGTGCAAGCCAACCAAGAGACAAAACCGATTCCGTTTGAATCCGCCAGGGCTTATTTCAGCTATGACCCAAGTCGGCAGGAGCTGGATTTCGACGAGGTTTCTGTAGTCTCCGCCTGGGGGTCCGTTCAGGCCGAGGGAAGGGCCTTTTTGAGAGGTATCGAGAATGGACTGCTGGAAAGCCTGACCTCTCAACTCCGTCTCAGCAGCATCGACATCAACCCGGCTGGTCTGTTTCCGGAACCCCTCAAGTTGGCGCGTGCCGACCTTGATCTGAAGATGAAGCTGGCCCCGTTCGAGTTGCGCCTCGGACAGATGACGGTTGAAGACGAAAACCTAACGCTGCGTGCTAGCGGTAATCTGAATGGTGAAGCCGAAGGTTGGTCGGGGTACCTTGAGGCTCATCTGGACGAGTTGGAGTCAGGCCAGTTGCTGAGATACTGGCCCCAATTACTTGCCGAAAAGCCGCGTAAATGGGTGTCCGACAATTTATATGAAGGCCGGCTCTCGGATGTCGATTTTGCATTGCGGTTGAAGCCGGACACCAAGCCGGACATTTACTTGGACTTCGGGTTCGACGACGCCAAAGTCCGCTTTGCCAAAACTTTACCGCCGGTCCATGACGCTCAGGGGCAGGCCAGCCTGATCAACCAACGGTTTACGGTGACAGCCGAGAAAGCGGTTGTCATTGCCGATCAGGGCGGCCCGATAGACGGGTCAGGAACATCCTTCATTATTCCGGATACGTCGATCAAAAAGCTTTCGCCGGCGATTGTGCGCGTCAAGGCCAAGGGCTCGGCAACGGCCGCCTTGTCTTTGATGGATCGTCCCCCTCTGCAGCTGATGACAAAGGCAAATTTGCCCGTGGATGTGGCCTCTGGCGATGTGGAACTGTCAGGCACCTTATCTCTGCCGATGAAGAAGGGGCTGAAGTTCGATGAAACCCAGTTTCACTTTACTGGTAAGATTGGTGATGTGCACAGTGATCGCTTGGTCAAAGGTTTTGTCGTCAGCGCGCCTCAGTTGACTATTTCAGGTGACCAATCCGCTGTCGAAGTCGGCGGCGACGGATATTTCGGCGACGTGCCCCTGCAGGCAACCTGGCGCCAGCCTATTGGGGGTCGAGAACCGAAACCCAGTGAACTGAAAGGGCAGATCGAGATTTCGCCCCGGTTGGTGACCGAGCTGCGTGCCGGGTTACCAAAGGGTATGCTGACTGGAAAAGGCGTTGCCGAAATAACCTTGGGCATCGGTGCTGGCCGCCCCCCGAAACTGACGGCGACATCGGATCTGGAAGGCGTAGTGCTGTCTATCCCCGAGCTCGGGTGGCGCAAAGGCGCTGGTACCAAGGGGTCGATCGATGTCGAGGCAACGCTGGGCGATCAGATGCGCGTGGATACACTTCGGCTGGATGCGGCGGGGTTGAGAAGCCTGGCCTCCATTAATTTCAAAAATGGTGCTTTCGATCGTGTAGAGTTCAGCTCATTCGAATTGGGGAACTGGCTTGCGGTTCCGGCGGAGCTGATTTCACGGGGGTCAGCCTTGCCCGACATCAGGGTTTTAGGGGGCGTGATGAATCTGGGGGGCGCGACCTTTGGATCCTCCGAAGGTGGTGGCGGTGGTTCCGGGCAGGGGCCCGAGCTGGATGTAGTGTTGGATCGCCTCCAGATTACAGAGACGATCGCCCTGACCGGGTTCAAGGGAAAATTTGCGACAACTGGCGGTGTCAGCGGCGCGTTCACGGCGAATGTAAACGGCGGTGCTGCTGTGCGCGGGCAGGTGACCCCGCGCGGAGGGCGCAGTGCAGTCAATCTAATCTCTGGTGATGCAGGCGACGTTCTGAGATCGGCCAAAATGATAACCCAGGCGCGCGGTGGCAAACTGGACCTGCAACTGGAACCGGTCGGCGGGGCCGGGAACTTCGATGTTATCATGAAGATCGTGAACACCCGAATTCATGACGCCCCGGCCATGGCTGCCTTGCTGAACGCAATCAGCCTTGTTGGGCTTGTGGATGAAATGGCTGGGCAAGGCATCTTTTTCTCGAGCATCGAAAGCCGAATGCGGATTACTCCGACCGAAATCAAGGTTCTCAGCGGCAGCGCCGTCGGTCCTTCGATGGGATTGTCCTTCGACGGGACAATCGACACGGTTAGCGAAATGCTGAACTTGCGTGGCGCGATTTCCCCAATCTATCTGGTGAATGCGATTGGAAGTGTCTTCACCAAAAAAGGTGAAGGTGTGATCGCGTTCAATTATACTCTGACCGGCCCTTTGAAATCACCCTCTGTCTCGGTCAACCCTCTGTCAGGGCTTGCGCCATTGTTCTTGCGCAACCTTCTAAGGGAGCCCGCGCCGAAGGTTCAGGATGGGCCAAATGCACAGAAAGCCAAGCCGGATGAGCCCAAGCGCACATTTGGATCGCCGCCAAAAGACAACTGAACAGGGATATAGCCGAATCTGATACGACCCTGTAAGGCGCGCCCATGAAACTCAGCGATTTCGATTTCCACCTGCCCGAGAATTTGATTGCCACCCGGCCTGCCAACCCGCGGTCTTCGGCGCGTTTGCTTGTGGCCGAGGGCGATGCAATCTCGGATGCGCACGTCTTTGACCTGCCAGACTGGCTGCGACCCGGTGACCGGCTGGTGTTGAATGATACGCGGGTCATCCCGGCACGCCTCAGCGGGCGGCGTCATCGCGACAGTGCGCAAGGGCCGGTGTCTGCGTCGATCGAAGCGACGTTGCTTGATCCGCAGGCAGACGGCACCTGGGCCGCGTTGATCAAACCGCTCAAGAAGGTCAAGACAGGTGAGGTTATCCGGTTTTCGGATCAACTGAGCGCTGAGTTGGATAGGGTGGCGGACGGACAGGCCTTTCTGCGGTTTAACCTTACCGGGCAGGATTTTGATGCTGCGCTGGAACAGGCCGGCGCCATGCCGCTGCCGCCCTATATTGCCGCGAAGCGCCCTGCCGATGCGCAGGACAAGACGGATTACCAGACGATCTGGGCGCGCAACTCCGGGGCCGTGGCCGCGCCCACCGCGTCGCTGCATTTTGACGAAGCGCTGATGCAGGCGCTTACCGCGCGCGGCGTTTCTGTTTCCTACGTTACGCTTCATGTCGGTGCCGGAACGTTTCTGCCAGTCAAGGTCGAGGATGTGACGACCCATAAGATGCATGCAGAATGGGGCAGGGTCAGTGCGGAAGCCGTCAGTGAAATTCGTGAAACCAAAGCCATAGGTGGCCGTGTCATTCCGGTGGGCACAACCGCGCTGCGATTGATCGAAAGCGCCGCCCGCAGTGGGCAGATCGTACCCTGGGAGGGCGATACCGACATCTTCATCTATCCGGGCTTTCAGTTTTACGTCACGGATGCGCTGATCACCAATTTCCATCTGCCGAAATCCACGCTGCTGATGTTGGTTTCAGCTTTGATGGGGCAGGATCGGATGCAAGAGGTTTATGAGCACGCGATTGCGCAGAACTATCGGTTCTTTTCATATGGGGATGGGTCGCTTTTGATCCCTTGAGCGGCGTGTTGTCGGGATCGTTGCGTTTCGATGTCGTAGACAAGCTGGTTCAAAGCCGTTTTTGATATAAAAACGAATCTCTAGTTCAGGTTAGCAATCTCGGAGGCCTCTATGCTTCAGGTCATTACCAGCGCGTGGTCACTTCTTCTTGGCATGGGCCTGCTTATGATTGGCAATGGCCTACAGGGCACAATCCTGGGCGTTCGAGGCGAGATCGAAGGGTTTTCGACCCTTCAGATGTCTGTTGTGATGTCAGCTTATTTCGTAGGTTTCCTCGGAGGTTCTCGCCTTGCACCGGAGATGATCCGGCGGGTGGGGCATGTGCGGGTCTTTGCTGCGCTCGCTTCTTTTATTTCGGCCGTGATGATCATGTATCCGATGTTGACCGAGCCAGTCGCGTGGGCTTTGGGGCGTGTCGTGATCGGGTTTTGTTTCTCGGGAGTGTATGTCACCGCCGAAAGCTGGCTGAACAACGCGGCCAATAACGAGAACCGGGGCCAGGCGCTTTCGCTTTATATGATCGTACAGATGACTGGGATCATCACCGCTCAGGGGCTTATGCTGGTTGGCGATCCTGCTGGTTACGAAACCTTTGTGATCGCATCCATTCTGGTTTCGGTTTCCTTTGCTCCGATTCTGCTGTCGATTTCACCGACACCGGCATTTGACACGACCAAGCCCATGACATTGCGTGAACTGATGGGGAAGTCGCCGTTGGGCTGCGTGGGCATGTTCCTGCTGGGCGGAGTGTTCTCGGCCCAGTTTGGTATGGCGGCGGTCTATGGCGCACGCGCTGGGCTGACACTGGTTGAGATTTCGACCTTCGTGGCGGCGTTCTATGTCGGGGCAATTCTGCTGCAATATCCGCTGGGGTGGTTCTCGGACCGGATGGATCGCCGGTTCCTGATCATGCTGGCGGGCATCATTGGCGCATGTGGAGCGGCCACCGCGATGATGTTCGGGGCGACCTCATTTCCGTTCCTTCTGGCCTCGGCCTTTGTGATTGGCGGCATGTCTAACCCGCTCTATTCGCTGCTGATTGCGCATACGAATGACTTTCTTGAGCATGAGGATATGGCGGCGGCCTCTGGTGGTCTGGTCTTCATCAATGGAATGGGCGCCATCGCTGGCCCGCTGATTACCGGGTGGTTGATGGGCGATGACGTGTTCGGACCTTCGGGCTTTTTCCTGATCATCTTTGCACTGCTCGCGGCCACTGCGGTCTATGCGATGTATCGCATGACACAGCGTGCGGCGATCCCTGTGGATGAGACGGGCACAATGTCTCCGCTGTACCCAACGGCCTCGCCGGTGGCCTTCGAATTGGCGCAAGAGGTGGCCATCGAAGCGGCCGAAGCTGATCAGGAAACGCAAGATGTAGCCTAGGACACGAAATTATGTCGCAAGTGTTGCAATTTTTTACTGTCACAAATCTGTAAAACAGCCTTAAATGACGTTACGTCCCTGGGGAGGGCAAAACGACGGAGCAAGGCAATGGTAGGGCCTGAAGACGTATTGAGTTTTTGGTTGGATCAAGTTGGTCCAGAAGGTTGGTATATTGAGGACGAAGCGCTAGACGCAGAAATCCGCGAAAAATTTCTATCTACATGGGAAATAGCCAGTGAGGGGAAGTTCTCTCTGTGGCTGACATACCCCAGCGGGGCATTGGCCTATATTATTCTTATGGATCAGTTCCCTAGGAACATGTTCCGCGGCAGCGGCAAGGCGTTCGCGACTGACAGGGCGGCCTTGTCGGCAGCGAAATGCGCCATCGACAAGGGCTGGGATCTGAAGATTGATGAGCCCGCGCGGCAGTTCTTTTATCTGCCTCTGATGCATTCGGAAAATCTGTGCGATCAAGAGCGGTGCGTGCGCCTGATGTGCCAGAATATCGACGGCGCCAAGTCATCCAATCTGCTGCACGCAAGGGCGCATCGAGAGGTGATCCGCAAATTCGGTCGTTTCCCATATCGAAACGAAGCCTTGTCGCGGCCCATGACTGAACACGAAACCGCCTATGTAAACATGGGTGGATACGGGTCCACAGTCCGAGAGCTTCAGGCCGCAGGCTAGCTTTCGACTGAACACCCTTTGATTGCGATAATACGGTCGGCCACAGTGTCGGCCGTTTTTTCTATTGCAGTGCTGATAAGGACGTCGGGCGTTTCGGCGACCGCCGCGATACGCGACTGCGTCGCCTGCAACGTATCTTCGATTTGGTTCAAACGATCGAGCGTTTGCGAGACCCGTTGGGCCGTAGCCGTATCGGCAATCGCATCAGTGGCCTGGAGTGTCGCCAGATCCGCGCGAAGTGCGGCCAATTCGCCGCGCACCCCTTGAACCTCTTCGCGCAAGGGGGCAACGATCTGAACCTTCTGTGAAAAATCAGACATCAGGGATTGCGCCGTTGTAGTCAGCTTCCAGCCCAGAAACAAACACAAGGCCAGCAGGATAAGCGTGGCGTTTATCAGGGCCAGGACCAGATCTTTCAGCGTTTTAGCCATGTTATGCCTTTCGAAAAATTGGTTTTAAATGCGGGCAACTGTGCCACTTAGCTATCTTCTAGCGTTTCGATCCGGTGCGGTATAGGCTCGAACCTCTGCAACCGGCCCGGGTTTACCTGGCGTAGCTTTTGTCGCGGGGACTAGGTGTTGAAGGGTGGCTGGTATTAGTTTAATGGTAAACTAATTTTCAAATGACCTGCTCCGAGAGGGAAACATGGCAGCACAATCTTTTGATCTGATCGTAATCGGCGCGGGTCCCGGCGGCTATGTCGCTGCCATACGCGCAGCACAGCTTGGTCTGAAAACAGCGGTGGTCGAACGCGAACATCTCGGGGGGATATGTCTAAACTGGGGCTGCATCCCGACCAAGGCGCTGCTGCGGTCTTCCGAAGTGTTTCACCTGATGGAGCGTGCAAAGGATTTCGGGCTGAAGGCCGAGAAGATCGGATATGATCTGGATGCTGTGGTCAAACGGTCCCGCGGTGTTGCCGGGCAGCTTTCGGGCGGCATCGGTCACCTGCTGAAAAAGAACAAAGTGACGGTTGTCATGGGCGAGGCGACGATCCCTGCGAAAGGCAAAGTGTCCGTTAAAACCGACAAGGGCAGTGAAGAGCTGACCGCCAAGAACATTGTTCTGGCGACCGGAGCCCGCGCCCGCGAACTGCCCGGGCTGGAAGCGGATGGTGATCTGGTCTGGACTTACAAACACGCGCTGCAGCCGCCGCGGATGCCCAAGAAACTGCTGGTCATCGGATCGGGTGCAATCGGGATCGAGTTCGCAAGCTTCTACAATACGCTCGGTGCGGATACGACCGTGGTCGAGGTCATGGACCGGGTTCTGCCCGTGGAAGATGCCGAGATCAGCGCATTTGCCAAGAAGGCCTTTGTCAAACAGGGCATGAAGATCATGGAAAAGGCGATGGTCAAACAGTTGGACCGCGCTAAGGGTAAAGTCACCGCGCATATCGAGGTGAAGGGAAAGGTTGAAAAGCACGACTTTGACACTGTGATTTCTGCCGTGGGCATCGTCGGCAATATCGAAAATCTGGGGCTTGAGGCTTTGGGTGTCAAAATCGACCGGACCCATGTTGTGACTGACGAATTCTGTCGCACCGGTGTCGATGGCCTATACGCCATCGGTGACATTGCCGGAGCGCCATGGCTGGCGCATAAAGCAAGCCATGAGGGTGTCATGGTGGCCGATCTGATCGCCGGGAAACATGCCCATCCGGTCAAACCCGAAAGCATCGCGGGCTGCACCTATTGCCATCCGCAGGTTGCGTCGGTCGGCTATTCCGAGGCAAAGGCGAAAGAGCTTGGCTATGACATCAAGGTCGGCCGTTTTCCCTTCATCGGCAACGGCAAGGCAATCGCGCTTGGAGAGCCCGAAGGGCTGGTCAAAACAGTCTTCGACGCCAAAACCGGAGAGCTGTTGGGCGCCCACATGATTGGTGCGGAAGTCACTGAGTTAATTCAGGGGTATGTGGTCGGGCGCCAGCTTGAAACCACCGAAGAGGATCTGATGAACACAGTGTTCCCGCATCCGACTTTGTCCGAGATGATGCATGAAAGCGTTTTGGACGCTTACGGGCGCGTGATCCATATGTAACTCAGGGCAGGGGGTGCCCCTGCCGATCTGCGGGACGTTACCAAAAGTATCTTTGGCCAGATGAAGCAGCGAGCCAAGCTTCATCTGGCCTTTTGATTCCCGGATTTGCTTATCGGGTCAGCGCGTCGAGAATGCGTGCCCAGGACCGGATGCCCTTGTGAAAGCTTTTGACGTCATATTTCTCATTCGGTGAGTGAATGGCGTCGTCATCATTGGCAAAGCCCACCAGCATGGAATCCATGCCCAGCTCCGTGTTGAAATAGCCGACCACAGGGATCGATCCGCCCATTCCGGTAAAGACAGCCTCGCGCCCCCATTCATCGGACAATGCGCCTCGGGCGGCTTCGAATTCGGGGCGGTTGATATTCATGACGGATGCGGGCGAGCCTTCAAGATCGTTGTCCCACTGTACTTTCGCGTCGGGTGACAGGCGGTCTTCTACATGCTTGCGAATCTGGTCGCGCAAGGCGTCAGGGTTCATGTCACCCACCAGACGGCAGGTGATCTTGCAATGCGCCTGTGAGGGAATGACCGTCTTCGAACCGGCGCCGTTATAACCGCCCCAAAGCCCGTTTACCTCAAGCGTCGGGCGCGCCCATTGTTGCTGCAATGTCGAATATCCTTTTTCGCCATGTGGCTGAGAATACCCCACCGAGTTCAGATAATCCGCCTCATCGAACCCGCAGTTTTCCCATTGGCGCAACTGTTCGGCCGGGACCTCATGAACCCCGTCATAAAAGCCTTCGACAGCGACGCGACCAGTTTCGTCGTCATAGAACGAGGCAACGATCTTGGACAGCTCTCGCAGCGGGTTTAGCCCCGGTCCGCCGTAATGGCCCGAGTGCAGGTCGATCCGCGGACCGATGATGGTGAATTCGTCCTTGAGCATCCCGCGCAGCTGGGACGCGATTGATGGCACCCCACGCGACACCATCGAAGTGTCGCATACCAATGCCAGATCCGCTTTCAAATCGGCCACGTTTTCACGCAGGAACGGGACCAGCGACGGCGAACCGGATTCTTCTTCGCCTTCGAAGAAGAAGGTGATGCGGCAGGGCAGGGTGCCATGGACGGCCTTCCATGCGCGGCACGCTTCGACGAAGGTCATCAACTGTCCCTTATCGTCCGAAGAGCCCCGACCCCGGATAACTGGCCCATTTTCGGTTTCTTCAATGGCCGGATCGAACGGATCCCGGTTCCACTGGTTCAGCGGGTCAACGGGTTGAACGTCATAATGGCCGTAGAACAGAACATGGGGCGCGCTGTTGTCCTCGCCTATGTGGCCCACCACCATGGGGTGTCCGGTGGTCTCACGTTTTTCAGCCTGAATTCCTATGCTCTGCAGATCAGATACCAGCCAGTCAGCTGCCTGGTTGACCTGTTGGTCAAAGGCCGGATCGGTGGAAATTGACGGAATGCGGAGCAGTTCCATCAGGCGGTCGATTGAGGTTGGCAAATCGGCGTCGATGCGGTTCAGAACAGCGTCCAGCGACATAAGAGGGCTCCTGCTTGATTTGGATTTTCCGGAACCCTATCAGCGCCACTTTTGCCGTCTAGCCCGCAAGGACAGGAATCTGGTATAATATCGGAAACCCGGATGAGATAATGTGCTGTGCCTGCGTCGTTTCCTCGCGTCCAGGGGGCGTAACTTTACTTGTCGGTCAGGGTCAGAGCGGATATTTGATGCAAATCAAATAAGCGTTCACTGTGCTTGCGGTATCAAGCAGGCAGTGGGAAATGCTCTGGTGCAGATTCGTATCCTGCGCAGAAGAAGACGTTCGGTCGCCGTAATATCGGTCGGGCAACTAAGGAGAAACCGGTGGATTATACTGCTCAGCTTGATTCAGCGATCGCAAGGCTGCATGACGAAGGACGGTACCGGACCTTCATTGATATCGAACGTCGCAATGGTCATTTCCCGCATGCGGTGCGCACGCGCCTCGATGGATCGCAGCAAGATATCACCGTCTGGTGCGGCAACGACTATCTTGGCATGGGGCAACACCCTGTGGTGCTGGAGGCTATGCACGAGGCCGTGGATGCCGCAGGCGCCGGATCAGGTGGAACCCGCAACATTTCGGGCACCACGGTTTACCACAAACGGCTTGAGGCCGAGCTGGCCGATCTGCACGGCAAAGAAGCTGCGTTGCTGTTCACCAGCGCCTATATCGCAAATGACGCGACACTCAGCACTTTGCCGAAACTGTTTCCTGGTCTGATCATTTATTCTGACGCATTGAACCATGCTTCGATGATCGAAGGGGTGCGCCGCAACGGCGGGTCCAAGCGCATCTTCCGCCACAATGACGTCGCCCATCTGCGCGAACTGCTTGAAGCGGATGATCCCGCAACGCCCAAACTGATCGCTTTTGAGTCGGTGTATTCGATGGACGGCGATTTTGGCCCTATTGAAGAGATATGTGATCTGGCCGATGAATTCGGTGCGCTGACCTATATTGATGAGGTCCACGCCGTTGGCATGTACGGACCGCGCGGCGGTGGCGTGACCGAGCGTGATCGTCTTGCCCATCGGATTGACATCATCAACGGCACATTGGCCAAAGCCTATGGCGTCATGGGGGGCTATATCGCGGCCAGCACTAAAATGTGCGACGCTGTGCGGTCTTATGCTCCGGGCTTCATCTTTACGACGTCCCTGCCACCTGCCGTTGCTGCGGGTGCCGCAGCTTCGGTTGCCTACCTCAAAACTGCGTCCGAATTGCGAGAGCAGCATCAGACGCAAGCAAAGATCCTCAAGCTTCGACTCAAGGGGATGGGCCTGCCACTGATTGATCACGGCAGCCACATTGTGCCCGTGATTGTCGGCAACCCCGTGCACACGAAGAAACTCAGCGATATGCTGCTGGATGACCATGGAATCTACGTTCAGCCCATCAATTTCCCCACTGTTCCGCGTGGAACAGAACGCCTGCGTTTCACACCGTCCCCGGTTCATGGACCTGACGAAATGAACCGTTTGATCCAGGCGATGGACGAACTTTGGTCACATTGTGCGCTAAATCGCGCCGAACTTGCCGGTTAACCTAACGCTAAAGTGTGCAATTCGTATGCCGCGTGCTAAAATTACGCTAACAAAACTACGGCGCGAATCATTCTTTTAATGATTCGACCACGGCGTGAAACACGCACAGGCAGAATGGGGCAGCAGGGATGATTGGGCGCAGATCACAGCGCGGATCCGAAGGCGACACTGACGTCAGGCCCAAGGGCTTTGACGACTATGAGGTGCGGCTGGGTGACATGATGCGTGGTGAACGCGCAACAATGGGCAAATCCCTACTGGATGTGCAGCGCGAACTGCGGATCAAAGCCAACTACATTGCAGCCATAGAAGATGCCGACCCGGACGCCTTCGATACGCCCGGATTTATCGCTGGGTATGTGCGCTCTTACGCCCGCTATCTGGGGATGAACCCCGACGAAACTTTCTTTGCGTTTTGTAAGGAAAGCGGGTTTGAGGTCGCGCATGGCATGTCGGCCGAGGCGTCAGTGGTTCGAAAGACCTCGGGCAGCTTGCCGGCTCGCGGTCCGATGGGGCGCGATCCGTTTATCTCGCCAAACACTCCCTATATTCCCGGACGGGAATCGTTGGTCAGCCAGATAGAGCCGCGTGCCATCGGGTCGTCTCTGGTTCTGTTGGCTGTGATCGGCGGTATTGGATATGGCGGATGGTCCGTCCTGAACCGGATTCAGCAAGTGCAGGTAAGCCCGGTTGAACAGGCTCCGGTTGTCTTGTCTGATTTGGACCCGCTTGAGGCGGCGCGTGGCACCACCGAAGATCAAGTCGCGCTGATCGACACCCCCTCGGCTGAGGCTCTGGATAGGCTGTATCGCCCACAGGCCCTGGATTTGCCGGTGCTCGTTGCCCGTGATGCACCAATTTCTACATTGGACCCGCGTACCGTTGGCACCTTCCAGCCGCCTGAGCCGCCCAAGGTTGAGGTTGCCGAAGTCCATACGGTTCTTCGCCCGGCATTGCCGCAGGTGGTTGAACAGATTGATACGACCCTGAAAATCGTCGCCGTTGATCCGGCGTGGATGCGGGTCACCGCTGCGGATGGAAGTATCATCTTCGAGGGTACGCTTGGAACCGTCGAACAGGGCAGTACATTCGAGGTACCGCTGACAGAAGAACCGCCTAACCTACGTGCAGGTGCCGCCGGATCTGTCTATTTCTCGATGAATGGTGACCATTTCGGCCCGGTCGGAGCACCAGGAACTGTCGCTAAAGGTGTCGTACTGTCCAAGGATGCGGTTTCCGAACGCTATACGGTAGCTGATCTTGAGGCCGAGCAAAACGTCGCCCTCAAGCAACTGGTGGCGGAACTTCAGGCGCAAAGCTCTGCCGCACCGACAGAATGATCTGGCCATTGCAGTGGCCAGTTAGGCTGACTATTTAAAGACCAACTCAGACAGTCTTGGACCCGTCCACATGTCCCTTAATCACGTGCGCCCATGGCGCAATATCTACCGCCGCAAATCTCGTCAGATCATGGTTGGAAACGTCCCCGTCGGAGGTGACGCTCCGATTGCGGTGCAGACGATGACCAACACGCTGACGACGGATGTGGCGGCGACTGTGGCTCAGGTGCAGGCCGCCGCAGAGGCGGGTGCGGATATCGTGCGCGTTTCGGTCCCGGATGAGGCCTCGTCCAAGGCGCTGAAAGAGATCGTGCGCGAAAGTCCGGTACCTATCGTGGCGGATATCCACTTTCACTATCGCCGTGGGATCGAGGCTGCCGAGGCAGGCGCAGCATGCTTGCGGATCAACCCTGGCAACATTGGGAATGAAAGTCGGGTGAAAGAGGTCATTCAGGCCGCGCGTGACCATAATTGCTCGATCCGGATCGGGGTGAATGCGGGAAGCTTGGAAAAGCATCTGCTCGAGAAATACGGCGAGCCTTGCCCCGAAGCGATGGTTGAAAGCGGGCTAGAGCATATCCGTATTCTTCAGGACAACGATTTCCACGAATTCAAGATCAGCGTGAAAGCCAGCGATGTCTTCCTGTCGGCAGCTGCCTATCAGGGCATCGCCGAGGCCACGGACGCCCCCATCCATCTGGGTATTACCGAGGCCGGAGGACTGGTTTCGGGCACCATCAAATCGGCGATTGGTCTGGGCAATCTATTGTGGATGGGCATTGGCGACACGATCCGCGTCAGCCTGTCTGCGGATCCTGTCGAAGAGGTCAAGGTAGGGTTCGAGATTCTGAAATCTTTGGGCTTGCGCCATCGCGGGGTTAATATCATCTCATGCCCCTCTTGTGCGCGGCAGGGGTTCGATGTGATCAAAACAGTCGAGGCGTTGGAACAGCGTCTTGAACATATCAAAACACCAATGAGCCTTTCAATCATCGGCTGTGTCGTGAACGGCCCGGGCGAAGCGCTGATGACCGATGTCGGCTTTACCGGCGGCGGCGCCGGATCGGGTATGGTGTATCTGGCGGGCAAGGCCAGCCACAAGATGTCCAACGATCAGATGGTCGACCACATTGTTGAAGAGGTCGAGAAGAAGGCCGCTGAATTGGACGCTGCGCAGGAAGCCGCTGAGTAATTTTCCAGCTTGATTGGCCGTTGAATGACCAGTTCGGCAGGCATGCAGGGTCAATTCATAGGGCCTGCATGTTATTGGCCGCGTGTATCTGGTGGACCCCAATCCCAGACACCTCATTGAAAACGCGACGCTGTTGGTCCACATTATTGTGAGGAATGAGATTTTCATTCCCGCTTAGATTTGTTGTTTTTGTTTCATGGGTTTCTTAGTCGTATGCCAGTAAGCGATCGTTTGAAGATTAGATTGTCTCCTGCCTCTTCGGCCCTCGGTCTTTGCGGTCCGGACTCTAACAGGGGGCTTATGCAATGCGCCGTAACTTGAAAGCCTTCGGCCTGGGTGCAGTGATCGCCGGGTGTTCGGGTTTCATGGTGGCAGATAGCGTAGTGGCCGATCAGCCCGCATTTCCCGGTGCGGTGGGATATGGGCAGAACGCTACGGGTTGGCGTGGCGGCGAAGTGTTTCATATCACAACCTTGGACGATACCGGCCCGGGCAGCCTGCGTGAGTGCGTCGAAAATGACGGCTCCGGACGGGTTTGCGTTTTCGATATTTCAGGGACGATCACTGTAGACACCCAGATGAAAGTGGCTTCGAACACCTATATCTCCGGACAGACCGCGCCGGGACAGGGGGTGCAGATCAAACTTGGCAAGGTTCTGGATTCACCCCTGATGATTTTTGAGGCGCAGGACGTTTTGCTGCGGAACCTCAAATTTCGGCCTGGACCCAGTTACAAGCCCTCGTCGAACGTGGACGGGCTTTCCATAGAGAGCAGTTCGAATATCTACGTTGACCGTGTCTCGATCCAATTTGCCACGGATGAGAATCTGGGCGTTGGAACGGAAAACCTGCCAAGCGAAGATATCACGATAGCCCGCAGCATCTCAGCCCTGGCTCTGGATAAGTCCACCCATACAAAGGGAAAGCATTCAAAAGGTGCTCTGCTGTGTTCCGATGATGGAACGGCAAGGCAATGTGGGCGGGTCACCCTGTATCAAAACCTGTTTGCCCATAACCGCGACAGAAATCCAGACATCCAGTCGTCACCATCTGGGCAAGTCGACATTATTAACAACGTGTTCTACGACGCGACCTCGCAATTCGGTGAGTTCTGGAACCATTACGGCGACACATGGATCGCCTATGTGGGAAACGTCGTCCTGCCGGGCCCCAGTACACGGAACAGGCCGCCCCCCGCCGCATTCGAGGTGTTCCCTTATGGCGCAGACAAAGGGTTCAGCATCTCGGTTTTCGAACAAGATAACCTGCATCTGGACAGCCGTATTGAGCTGCTATGCGACAGATCAGTGAAGGGCAAGATTGCGGATGATGCGGCGGTCGAATTCCTTGTGGCTGAACCTCACCAGCCGCTGTCGGTTGAACCTGCCGAGGTGAGCACGACATACGAAACCGTTCTTGGAACCGTGGGGGCCCGGCACGGGGATGACCAAGCTTTGGACAGTCTGGATGCGATGGTGATCGAAAACGTCCGCGGCTGTGATGGACATCGGATAAACGATCCGGGCGAGGTGGGCGGTTGGCCGGATTTGCCCATTGTTCACGCGGCAGTTGATACTGACCGGGACGGAATGTCTGATACTTGGGAAACAGGGCGGACTGGCCTGGACCCGAATGATCCCTCAGATGTCTGGGCGGACCGGGACGGCGATGGCTGGTCTAATCTAGAGGAATATCTAAGCCACCTTGCTGGCGACCCGATGCCCTGACGGAATGGCCGGCTCCTGTTGCGGAACCGGCCTGCCAAATCAGCCTTGCTCGGCGCGAACGGCATTCGCAATTTGCTGCATCTGATCTGCTTTCAGGTACCCGCGCAGCATTTCGGTGCCCAGCACAAACGAAGGCGTGCCCGAAATCTGCATCCGCTGCGCCAATTCACGGGTCTTTTGGATTTCCTCGGTGACCTGTTCGCTGTCCATTGCCGCCAGAATCGCGTCACTGTCTAAACCCAGCCCGTCCGAGATACGGCGCAAAGTAACCGGCGACGGTTCCCCGGTGAATTCGAGTAGGGCATCGTGAACCTGTTTATAGGCATCGTCCCCGGCAACATGTTTGGCGGCAACGGCAAAGCGGGATGAGATCATCGACGCGTCTCCGAGGATCGGAAACTCTTTGATCACAAGCCGAATATTGCCATCTTCGGCCAGCAGGCTGGCCACTTCGGGAACCGCACGGCGGCAATATCCGCAGCGATAGTCCATGAACTCGACCAGAGTAATATCTCCGTCCGGATTGCCGCCCACCCAGCTGTACCCGTCGTTGAAAAGCTCATCAGCATTGCTGGCGACAAGCTCTTTATCCGCCTGCGCTTCTTCCACGGCGTTGCGTTGTTCCAGAATGTTGATCGCTTCGATGATGACTTCGGGGTTTTCCAGGAGGTATTCGCGTACCTGCTCTCCGAATTGTTGTTTTTCGGCGTCGGTCAGCTGGCTCAGGTCCAGGGCCTGCGCCGATCCTGCGATCAGGGAAAGCCCCAGAAGGGCTGGTGCAGCGTGTCTGAGGATCATTTCCGTTTCCTTTTCGAATTACTCTTGTTTGCTTGTTCAAACGCAATCAACACATCTTGGGCCCGTTGCCAACCCGGTGATCCGACCGGCAACTGCGCAACCGCGCGTTTCGCGTGAATACCGGCGTCATCCAAACGGCCCTGCAGGGCATATCTTTCGGCTGTAACCGCCGATGCCATGCCAGTATTGCCTGTTTTGGCATAAGCTGCACCCAGGTCTTGCATCAATCTTGCGTTACGAAAATCTCTGGCCCGTGCTTTTTCAAGAATGGCCAAGGCTTCCAATGTCTTACCTTGAACCAACAGGGACCGCCCGAATCCGGCTAGGATAAGTGGGTTATTCGGCGCCAATTCAACGGCTTTGCCATATGCTGCTACCGCATCAGCCACTTGACGGTTTTCAAGCATGATCTGGCCTTTGAGGTCATAGTAATAGGGGTCATTGGGCCGGATTGCCAAAGCACCATCAATCGCAGCGCGCGCTTTGGTCAGATCACGGTTTTGATGGTGGGCTGCTGCCTCGCGCATCAGTCGTATGTCCTGGGCGGTTTCTTCTTTGGCGCGCTGCATCGTCCATGTGGGCGAGCGGATGAAGGCCGAAAGCTTACCTTTCGCCCTTGCGAACCAGTAATCGGCATTCTGGCTGGGTTTGGCTTTATCGCCGAACTCTTCCAGAAACGCCTCGGCGGCGCGCAGCCTCTCGCGGCTGGTGGGGTGTGATCGCATGTATGGGTCCTGGTTGACCGTGTTTAACAGCTCTTGCCCCGCGAATTTACGGTGCAGAGACACCATGCCACTGGGCGAGATGCCGGCCCAACGTAAATAGCTTGCTGCGCTGCGATCCGCCGAGGACTCTTCAGCGCGGGTGTGGCCAAGAAAGCTGCGCAGGGCTGCCGAATTAGTACCGGCTGCAATTCCGAATGCGGCCTCGCCGCCGCCAGCAGCTGCAGCAATCAGTGCCAAAGCCGTCCCAAGCCCGGCTTTTTGCCGTGCTGCATTCAGGTTTTCGTAACGGCGCGATAAGTGCCCGTTGGCGATATGGGCCGCCTCATGTGCGATAACCGCTTGCAACATCTCGGGGCTTTCAACTGAAAGAATTAGCCCATAGTTCAGATAGATCGCATTGTAATCCAGAACGAAGGCATTGAACGTGCTGTCATTGACCACCAGTATCTGGACCCGGTTGGTATTCAGACCGGCGGCGCGCAGAACGGGAAAGGCCAACTCTCGCAGACCGTGTTCAATATCTGGATCACGGATCAGGCTTTGGGCCTGAACAGCGCCTACGAGCCAAGTCACTGCAAACAGCAACAGGGCTGGGATTGACGCCAGCCTGGATACGCGTTCAAAAGCCATGATTGCAACATGGGAGATGGCCATGCGAAACTCAACCCGGTCCGGGGTCGATCCGTTCATCGTGATGGACGTGATGGAGGCTGCCCGCAAAGCCGAAGAAGCTGGCCGCCACATCATCCACATGGAGGTCGGCCAGCCTGGAACCGGCGCACCCAAAGGGGCGACCGAGGCATTGGCTAAGGCAATGGAGCAAGGCCCGCTGGGATATACCGTTGCATTGGGTCTGCCAGCACTGCGCCGCCGGATCGCGCAGATGTATGGCGAGTGGTATAATGTCGATCTCAATCCCGAACGGGTGGTGGTAACCCCCGGTTCGTCAGGCGGATTTCTGCTGGCGTTCACCGCGCTGTTCGACAGCGGGGATCGCGTGGGTATTGGGGCCCCCGGCTATCCGTCATATCGGCAGATATTGCGGGCCCTGGGGCTGGTCGCGGTTGATCTGCCCACCGCTCCGGAACACCGCCTGCAGCCGGTGCCAGCCGATTTCGCAGGGCTAAATTTGCAGGGACTGATGGTGGCCTCGCCCGCCAACCCGACAGGCACCATGCTGGATCGCTCCGCAATGGGGACGCTGATCGAGGCCGCTCAGGGGCAGGGTGCGTCTTTCATCAGTGATGAGATTTACCACGGTCTGGAATACGAAGCCAAAGCCGTCACCGCGCTGGAGCTGACAGATGAGTGCTATGTGATCAACTCATTCTCCAAGTATTTCTCTATGACAGGTTGGCGCGTTGGCTGGATGGTTGTGCCTGAGGATCATGTGCGCGTCGTCGAGCGGATTGCGCAGAACATGTTTATCTGCGCGCCTCACGCCAGCCAGGTGGCAGCGCTGGCGGCGATGGATTGTGATGAGGAATTGCAGGCCAATCTTAATGTCTATCGGCGGAACCGCGCGCTGATGCTCGACGGTCTGCCCAAAGCCGGTTTCACCAATATCGCGCCACCTGATGGGGCATTCTATGTCTACGCCGATGTGTCTGACCTGACCGACGACAGCCGTGCCTTTGCGGCTGAGATTTTGGATAAGGTCGGCGTGGCGGTCACTCCGGGGCTGGATTTCGATCCTCAGCGCGGGCACGGCACCATCCGTTTTTCCTATGCACGTTCGACTGGGGATATCGAAGAGGGGCTGCGGCGGCTTCAGCGTTTCATGGCTGATCGGGGCTTGATTTCTGCCCAAGCCTAAAGCGTTCACATCCAAGTGCGGGTCGGGTAGGCTGCGCTTCAATCGATCTCGGGAAAACTTGAGGCCATGAGCAGAATTATCTACGCCATCGCGCTGATCTGGGCGCTAGGCAGTACCGCCGTTGCGCAGGATTTCAGCGCACTCGCCCGTGTTTTGCCAGACCAAAGTTCGATTGTTGATGACGGGCGGTCCGGTGTAAGCATCCAGCTTGGGCTTAGCCAGGGGGTGCCTTATCGCGTTTTTACCCTGCGCGACCCGTATCGGATGATCCTGGATTTCCAGGAGGTAGACTGGACCGGTCTTGATCGTGACCGCTTTCTACAGACTGGTCGTATCAGTGGTGTGCAGTTCGGCTCTTACGTACCGGGCTGGTCCCGCATGGTGCTAGAGTTGGGCGCGCCTCTGATGGTCGAGACGGCGGATATGCGAGTGGACTCTGCGACTGGGGCCGCGCATTTGACGCTTGGGCTGCAAGGGACAGATTTCGACAGTTTCGCAGCCAGCGCTGGCACGCCCCGGCAAACCGGCTGGGATTTGCCGGAACCGGCGGTAACATCTGTCACGCCAAGGGGGCAGGGCAACGGAACTTTGCGTGTCATGTTGGATCCCGGGCATGGAGGAATTGATCCCGGCGCCGAAGTTGACGGTGATGATGAGAAAACGCTGATGCTGACCTTTGCCCGAGAGCTGCGCGAGATGCTATTGCGCACGGGCGGATACGAGGTTGAGATGACGCGGACCGATGATCAGTTCGTTTCTCTTGAACGTCGTATTGCATTGGCACACCGTGCAGGTGCAGATGTGTTCATCTCTATACATGCCGACATTCTGACAGAAGGGCGGGCTCATGGCGCGGCCGTTTATACGCTGTCTCAAGATGCCTCGGATGTGGCAAGCCACAAACTGGCCGAGCGGCACGACCGCAGTGATTTGATTTCGGGCGTCGATCTGAGCGGTGCGGATGATCAGGTTGCAGATGTTCTGCTGGACCTTGCGCGTCAGGAAACCAGGCCGCGTACGGATGCGTTGGCACAAATGCTGGCGAATGGAATGACGCAACAGGGCGGTCCGATGAACAACAAGCCAATTCGCACCGCCTCATTTTCGGTTCTGAAGGCAGCGGATATTCCTTCCGTTCTGATTGAGCTTGGCTTCCTTTCCAGCCCTAGAGATTTGAAAAATATACGAAATCAGGAATGGCGCATGGGAATGGCGCGCGGTATTCGGGATGGGCTAGAGAAATGGCGCCAGGACGATATGGTAAAACGATCCCTGATTGGACAGTGACCCCGTGGCGCAAACCGGCTATTATTGGCCATGGTGTTTTGACCCTGCACAGGTGCGACACTATATAGGCGGCACCGCGAGCAAAAGGCAGTAACGTGATCCGTTTCATTCTTTCGATTTTCGGGGCGATATTCAGCCTCGTGACCTTGGGTATTTTTATGGCTGCGCTGGTTATCGGCGCGGTGTTCTGGATGTATGGGCGCGACCTGCCCAGTCACGAATCCCTGGCGCAGTACAAGCCGCCCACGATCAGCCGGATTTATTCCGGCGAGGGTCAGCTGATCGACGAATTTGCGCAGGAACGCCGTCTGTTCACCCCGTCAGAAGAAATCCCCGAACTGGTTAAGCAGGCCTTTATTTCGGCCGAAGACAAGAATTTCTATAACCATAAGGGCTATGATCCGCGCGGGATTATTGCCGCTGGTGTCGAGGCAGTGAAATCCAAGGGCGAGAATGTACGGGGTGCATCGACGATCACACAGCAGGTAATGAAGAACTTCCTGTTGTCGGGGGACCGTCGGGCCGAGCGCAAGATCAAAGAGATCATCCTGGCCACACGGCTTGAGAATACGCTGGATAAGGAACAGATCCTAGAACTGTACATGAACGAGATTTTTCTGGGCCAGAACTCGTATGGTGTAACCGCAGCAGCGCAAACCTATTTCAACAAGACCCTTCAGGAATTGGCTCCGCATGAGGCCGCCACTTTGGCGGCTATGCCCAAGGCGCCGTCGGATTATCACCCGGTTCGGCAGAAAGAACGCCTTGTGAACCGGCGCAATTACGTGCTGCGCGAGATGAACCAAAACGGTTATATCGACACGGCGACCTATGAGGCCGAGGTCGAGATGCCTTTGCGGTCTGTCCAGAATGGTGATTTCGAAAGTTTCCGCACCGCCTTGCCGCCGCGGGATTACTTCACCGACGAAATCCGCCGCCAGCTGAGCGAAGATTTCGGCGAGGGCGAGTTCTTTACAGGTGGTTTTACTGTCCGCGCCTCTGTGGACGAGGAAATGCAAGTCAAAGCCGCGCACGCCCTGCGCGAGGCGCTGCAGAAATACGACCGGTCTCGTGGAAAATGGCACGGGACTGACGAAGTGATCGCCGAAGAAATTCTGGCGGATGAGGTGCAGTGGCGTGAGGCCTTGGCGATTCTGGAAATCCCCCGTGATGTGGTTCTGCCTACGCAGTGGTATCCCGCCGTAGTACTGGATGTCGGTGAGCAGGCCCTGACCGTCGGCATTGAAAATGGTCCGGCTGACGGCATCATCCCGCGCTCGGACATCAAGTGGATGCAGGGCAGCTTCTTCGACAACTTCAAACGCGGTGACGTCATTCTGGTGATGGCCGGGGAAGAAGGCCAATGGTCCGCCCGTCAGGTCCCCGAGGTTCAGGGCGGCTTTGTTGCGATGGACGTGAACTCGGGCCGAGTTTTGGCGATGCAGGGCGGATTCTCGTATCAGGATTCTGTGTTCAACCGTGCCACGCAGGCGCAGCGTCAACCCGGGTCAAGCTTTAAGCCTTTCGTCTATGCCGCTGCGTTGGACAGCGGGTATAGCCCTGCGACCATTGTGGTCGACGCTCCGATCGAAGTGAACACACCGCAGGGCCTGTGGCGACCCAAGAATTCGACCAACAAATTCTACGGGCCGACGCCATTGCGTACCGGGATTGAACAATCGCGGAACCTGATGACCATCCGTCTGGCGCAAGAAGTCACGATGCCCGTGGTTGCCGGATACGCGGAACGCTTTGGCGTTTATGACCGGATGGGTGCTTTCCTGGCCAACTCGCTGGGGTCCGAAGAGACGACGCTGTACAAGATGGTTGCGGCCTATGCGATGTTCGCAAATGGCGGCGAGCGGGTTGAACCCACTCTGGTTGACCGTATTCAGGATCGGTTCGGCAAGACAATCTATCGCCACGATGACCGCCAGTGCCTGGATTGTAATTCGGCCTGGCTGGAACCTGATGAATCCCCCACGATCGAGACAAACCGCAGTCAGGTCATGGATGCGATTACCGCCTATCAGCTGACGTCGATGATGAAAGGTGTCGTAGATCGCGGCACGGCATCCAGCGTTATCAATCTGCCTGTGCCCACCGCTGGGAAGACCGGAACAACCAACGAATCCAAAGACGCCTGGTTCATCGGCTTTACCTCGAACATTGTTGCAGGCTGCTATATCGGCTATGACCGCCCCCGCCCGATGGGCCGGGGCGCGTATGGCGGCACTTTGTGTGGACCTGTGTTCCAAAGCTTCATGGAAACCGCAGTCGAGAAATACGGTGGAGGCCCGTTCGAGGTGCCCCCAGGTGGTCACTTTATCAAAATCGACCGGTTCAGCGGCGCGCGCTTGCCATCTGATGCGTCCGGAGACTTTGTCGTGGCCGAGTATTTCCGCGATGGCGCCGACGGCTTTATCGACCGCATCTATGACGGTGGTTTTGCGATGGGTTCCGATCTGCCGCTGTTTGAAGAGGTCAACAGCTCGGGTCGTCAGGTGACCACGTCGACCGGCGACACCATCACCGTTGGCCCAAATGCCAGCCAAGGCGATTTGCAGGGCGGCGGGCTTTACTGATCCGCCGCGCGCAACAATAGGTTCAAGAGCGTTGCCTCGGGCGCAGCTGAAACTATCCCATGGCCGCGCCACATGATGGATAGCGCACATTTTGCAGCGGCCCATTGGGCAAGACGTTTCCGCGACACACCTAACGCTCCGGAGTAAAGCTGGAGGCAGCGTTCGATCTGGTCGCGGCTGCGAACCAGATCGGGCATACCTTTGGGATGCCGCAGTGCGTTTGCAAGTTCAAAAGCAGGATCGCCCAGATACCCCTTTGCATCAATTACCTGTGCCCCTGAAGGCGTTTGAATTACGTTATCGGTGTGAAGGTCACCATGCAGCGGCACCACCTGCGGTTGGCTCGTCAGAAGGTTTGATGCCAGTTCCGTTGCGCGGATCACATCGCGTTGTAGTGCATCAGGGCAATCGCGGGCAAACGTGCAATCAAACAGTGGATTGAATACCTCGTGCAATGGTCGCAGCTCGTCGAACGCAACCGTGGGCTTTTGGTGAAGGCGGAGGGCCATCTCCGAGAAAACCTGCAGCGCGCTTTCAGCGTTTCCGTCACGCGCGATGTCACCCAGTGTCGGACCCTCCAACCACTCCATCAATACGGCTTTGCCCGCTTCGGCATAAATGGCAACCGCGCCACGATCCTGCCAAAGCGACAAAAGCCTGGTCGAAGCAGCTTCGTTCCCGCGATCTGCGCGGTGGTATAGCTTTAGCGCGGCCGGCCCATAATCCCGCGCGTGAACTTTCCAGACTAACGCATGCTGGGCTTCGGCGATCAGAGTGGCACGGCATAATCCCCAGCAATCCATGATATCACCCGGAACAATATGCATTCAGGTCTCCGCTGTCTTGTGGTGGCCCCACGCTCTTGCTATCACGCAGGCCTGATTGAGCAAGTTGGGACGTAACCATGCGCGCCGAAACCCAGAATACCGTGGCGGAAATTGAAAAGTCGCTAGAGCTGCTGGCGCAGCGCATGGACTATGAAACCGCACCCCATCGCCTTGAGGAATTCAATGCCCGGGTTGAGGATCCAAACCTGTGGGACAACCCCGAGAATGCGCAAAAACTGATGCGAGAGCGGCAGATGCTGGTCGATGCTATTGAAATCTATGAATCCATCAAAACCGACCTCAGCGACAATATGGAATTGATCGAACTGGGCGAGATGGAAGAGGACGAAGAAGTCGTCACCGACGCTGAAGAGGCGATCAGAAAGCTAAAAGCCAAAGCCGCCAAAAAAGAGCTTGAGGCGCTGCTGGACGGAGAGGCCGACGGCAACGACACCTTCCTCGAGATCAATTCGGGCGCAGGCGGCACCGAAAGCTGCGACTGGGCTTCGATGCTGGCGCGGATGTATGTCCGCTGGGCCGAGAAAAAGGGCTATACGGTCGAGCTGCAATCCGAGACCTCGGGCGAAGAGGCGGGTATTAAATCCGCGGCGTACAAAATTTCTGGCCACAACGCCTATGGCTGGCTGAAATCGGAAAGCGGCGTGCATCGGCTGGTGCGAATTTCACCTTATGACTCGGCGGCCAAACGGCATACCTCGTTCAGTTCGGTCTGGGTTTACCCGGTGGTGGACGACAATATCGAGATCGAGGTCAACCCGTCCGAGATTCGCATCGACACCTACCGGTCCTCGGGGGCCGGGGGTCAGCACGTGAACACGACAGACTCGGCCGTGCGGATCACGCATATCCCGACCGGGATCGTTGTTACATCATCCGTGAAATCCCAGCACCAGAACCGTGATATTGCGATGAAAGCGCTGAAATCCCGCCTGTACCAGCAAGAGCTGGACCGCCGCAATGCTGACATCAACGCAGCCCACGAGGCCAAGGGCGATGCGGGCTGGGGCAACCAGATCCGGTCGTATGTTCTGCAGCCTTACCAAATGGTGAAGGACCTGAGGACCAACCATGAAACCTCGGATACCAAGGGGGTTTTGGATGGGGATCTTGACGGGTTCATGGCCGCCACGCTGGCCTTGAACGTGGCCGGAAAAAGCCGTTCCGAAGCGCAGGGCGAAGGCTGATAGCAGCGCGTTCGATGCCCATGATGAAGCTGATCAAAGGACATTGGCAACTGATTGCGCTTGTCGCTTTGGTGTTTGTGTTCTGGTCTACGCCGATTGTGGTGCCTCTGAAGATACTCATCGTTTTCCTGCACGAGCTGTCGCACGCGATAACCGTCGTCCTAACCGGTGGTTCGGTCGAGAGCTTCTCGATCTCACCGCAGCAGGGTGGTCTTGTCACAGCGCGTGGTGGGCAAAGATTCTTCAGCCTGTCCGCCGGTTATCTCGGGTCGCTGGCGCTAGGGATGGGGTTGTTGCTGATAGCATTGCGCACGCATTGGGACCGGGCGGTGCTGGGTGGATTTGGCGGCGTGATGCTGTTGGTAACAGCGCTTTATGTTCGCGATCCCTTTGCCATGGCGTTTTGTGCAGGTGTTGGGGCGGTAATGATCGGCATGGCGTTCTATCTAAGTCGGCCGATCTGTGATCTGGCTTTACGCGTGATCGGGCTGACCAGCGTGATCTATGTGCCTTATGATATCTTTGATGACACGATCCGGCGCTCGGGTGTCCGCTCGGATGCCTACATGCTGGCCCAAGAATTCGGCGGCACGACCATGATGTGGGGCGGGATCTGGCTTGTGTTAAGCGTCCTTTCCATCCTTTTGTGCGTAAAACACTTTCTTGGGCACGACAGCAATTTGCATTTTGAGTCTCGATCCAAGTGACCTCGGGTAGTCTTTGGTGAAAAGATGCATTCAAACTGAGGGTTTAAATGAGGATACGCTCCGGCTAGGCTGACCAAAAAGGTGGAGCCCAGGGATGGATCTAGGCCAAATAACAGCAGCCGAATTGTTGAGTGCATTGTCCTCTGGGCGTTTATCGGCGGCTGAGCTGATGCAACTGACGCTAGAGCGGATCGGCGCAGTGAACGAGCGCCTGAATGCAATCGTGGCGGTGCGTGATCCTGATGATTTGATGGCCGAGGCCCGTGCTGTTGATGCCGGACCAAACCGTGGTCCGCTGCATGGTCTGCCGATTGCCGTCAAAGACTTGGTGAATGTTGCGGGCGTCGTTTCGTCCCAAGGATCACCAATCCTGAATGGGTTCATTCCGGAAACAGACGATCTGTTAGCCCAGCGGATGAAAGAGGCCGGGGCAATCCTGATCGGTAAAACCAATACTCCGGAATTCGGGTTGGGCTCACATACGTTCAACCCAGTATATGGCGTCACATGCAACCCATATGACCCCGAGCGTACTTGCGGCGGTTCATCCGGTGGAGCAGCAGTCGCGCTGGCGTCTGGCATGGTGGCGCTGGCCGATGGGTCTGACATGATGGGCAGCCTGCGCAACCCTGCGGCATGGAACAACGTCTATGGCTTCAGGCCCAGTTGGGGGCGGGTGCCAAACGAACCCGACGGTGACGGATACTTGCACCAGCTTTCTACATTGGGCCCGATGGCGCGGAGCCCCGAAGATATTGGTCTATTGCTTGATGTGATCAGCGGCACTCATCCGTCTCAACCTTTGGGTCATCCGGGGGAAACCGTGTCTCCGGTCCAACCCGCAGATCTGACCGGAATGCGTATCGGGTGGTTGGATGACTGGGGCGGAGCCTTTCCATTCGAACCTGGTATCCGCGAGATTTGCCGTGACGCGCTCGAGGTGTTCACTCAACTCGGGGCCAAGGTCGAACCCCTCACACCACCCTTTGACGCAGACCAGATGTGGAATAGCTGGATTACATTGCGTTCGTGGAGCGTGGCCGCCGGTCTTGCGTCTCTGACAGAACACCGCGCGTCACTGAAGGATACTGCGCAATGGGAACTGGACCGTGGTCTGGCGCTGACAGCGATGCAGGTCCATCGTGCCAGTGTTGTGCGAACCGAGTGGTTCCGACGTGCGACCGAAGTTTTCCAGGACTATGATGCGCTTATCCTGCCGTCGGCCCAGGTCTGGCCATTCGACTTGCAGCTTGCATTTCCCACCGAAATCAACGGCACCCGGATGGATACCTATCACCGTTGGATGCAGGTCGTGGTGCCGGTCAGCCTGATCGGACTGCCTTGCCTCTCGGTTCCTGTTGGATTTGGATCCGAAGGCTTGCCGATGGGAATGCAGATCTTTGGTCCGCGCGGAGCGGACTCTCGCATTTTGTCCATCGGATCTGCTTATCATTCTGCCACCAGTTGGCCGCAAAAACGACCCGCCTGAAAATCGACCGGATACGAAGGATAAAAGCCATGGACAAACAGTTTGGTGTTCCGAACATGGGGCGGGTAGATGTCGAAATGCTGCACGAGGCCCTAAGGCGAGGCTGGAGCGATTTTCGCCGCGCTCCGCTCTTTGGGCTGCTCTTTTCCGGGTTCTATGTATTGATGGGCTGGCTGATGGTTTGGGTCACTCTCACGACCGGAACGACCTATTGGCTGATTTTGGCCGCAATCGGTTTCCCGATGCTGGGCCCCTTTGCCATGGTGGGGCTGTATGAGGTATCGCGGCGCATTCAAGAGGGTGAAGGTTTGGATTCTCGGGCCATATTTGGCGTAATCCTGAGTCAAAGCCGCCGTCAGTTACCTTCGATCTGCGCCATCATCGTTGTGATGTTTCTGTTCTGGTTCTTTCTTGGCCACATGATCTTTGCCCTTTTTATGGGGCTATCGACCATGACCAATGTGTCTTCGTCCCTTGAGGTGTTCCTTACATCAAACGGGTTGACGATGTTGGCGGTTGGAACAGCTGTTGGCGCGATTTTTGTGACCATCCTCTACATGATCACGGTGCTTTCAATTCCGATGCTTTTGGACCGAGAGCTGGATTTTGTGACCGCAATGATTGCCAGCTATAGCTATGTGGCCGCAAACCTCAGATTGATGCTGGGGTGGGGCGCGCTGATTGCGGTTCTGACGTTTGCCGCAATGATTCCCTGGTTTTTCGGCTTGTTGATCGTACTGCCGCTATTGGGGCACGCCAGTTGGCACCTATACTGGCTGATCTCTCAGGGCGGGGAAAGCGCGGGTTAACGCGCCAGGATCGTCGTCAAGCGCGGGCCATGGCTTCTGGTCGGCGTGCAATGCGCGCGGCGGCCAGGACTGTCGAGGTGTCGTCCCCTAAATGTCTGAGCAATATCCGCCGTGTCGTCGTTGCGGTAGCTGTAGCTTTTGACAGGCAAATTGCGACACCGCGCCAACAGTTTGTTTGATTTTCAATTCCACGTGTCACCAGATAGATCCTGCTTTTCTGAGACGCACGACAGGACATGAGCATATAAATCTGCCGCCCGGCACAGGCCACGATACCTTGTACTTCGCGCTCTGCGACTGATGCTCCGGGTGTCTCGGAAATTGGTTCAAACCCTCTGACCAAAGTACATTGCGGTAACCTTCTGGCGTGAAAAAGCCTGTGTCTCAGGGGTTTTGTGCCATCAAGTTCTGTCTCGGTCGCATAATAGAACCCGCCGGGAAACAGAATTTCAGTCAGGGTGGCTGGGGTGGATCCTAGAAACTCAGTCAGGGCGACGGCAGCCGGGTGCTTGGACGGTTGGTCAATCTGATCCAAGGGATGGAGCAAAATCCGAGCATCAACATCAAAAAAGCGGCATATTCGGTCAAGGACATCGGGTCGGGGAAAGCTTTCGCCGCCAAGATAGCGATTGAACTGAGTTCGGTTCACTCCAAGCTGGCGGCACAGCTCAGAAACTGAATTATATTGTCCAGCAAGAGTTCGCAGATTGGCGCCGAACATCCTGCGTAGGTCGTCGGGGCTGCGGCTGTCGTTCGTCATTTTCGTCCCGGTACTAGTGTGTATTCCGAATAACCGCGACACAACTGGCCAACAAACCAGGCGCTGTCTGAAATCGTACAGATGACCCAGCGGACGCATCCCAACGCCGCGCTACCCTTGAAGGCTAACGCGATGATGCACAGACGCAATAGGTTAATTCTGATTTAGCTTAAACTTTTTAGGCAAATGTGACGTTGATGTTCACGTTTGGCGTATTGTGATCTTGCAAATTGGGTATTGCCGATACCCCGCCGCCAACTGGATGCGCCGGCGGGGCAGTTTTGGTCAATCGCCGCGCAACAGGGCTGCAACGCCGGTCCGGGCGATTTCGATCAGACCCAGCGGGCGCATCAGATCGGCAAAGGCGTCGATCTTGTCAGGTGCGCCGGTGATCTCAAAAATGAACGAATTCAACGTGCTGTCCACGACATTGGCACGGAAAATATCGGCCAGACGCAGCGCCTCGACCCGCTTGTCGCCGTCGCCGACCACCTTGATGATGGCCAATTCCCGCTCGACCGACGCGCCTTCGACCGTCAGGTCATGCACGTCGCGTACCGATACGATCCGGCCCAGCTGCGCCTTGATCTGTTCGATCACCTGCGGTGTGCCGGTGGTGACGATGGTGATGCGGCTGAGGTGGCCGGTGTGGTCGACCTCGGCCACGGTCAGGCTTTCGATGTTATAACCACGGCCCGAGAACAGGCCGATGACGCGGGCTAGAACCCCCGGTTCATTCTCGACCAGAACTGCGATGGTATGGCGTTCCTGTATGTCGGAAAACGTGGGTCGTAGGTTATAGGCCGAATGGCGGGTGGAGCCTTTTTTGATATGTAGGGCAGACATGCTGAGCTAGTCCTCTTCGTAGCGAAGGTTCGATACACCTTCGGCATTCTCCAGAATTTTCCAAATTGCGCCACGCAGTGCATCCACCTTGGGGGCTGCGTGGTATTTCTTGAACATCTTTCTCACATGCTCGGTCTTTGGTGAGAACTGAACCAGATGGCCATCACCATAGTTTGAGCAGCCGAAAACCAGGGCAAACGGCTCGTCGTGATCAATTTCGTGATACCATCCCCAGTCCTCGGCACAGGCGAAGGAAACCTCAAACCCGGATGCGGCAAGCTCTTTACTCAGAAAGATGCTGAGTTCCTTGCCAAACACATCAGGATTAATGAAATCATCAGCTTCTTCGTTCAACTCGTCCGGCGTAGGCTGGAAGCGCGTTGCGTCAAAACTGATCATCTGCGCTGTCATACCAGAACCGAACCTTTGCTATCGATCACGCCCTGCGTCTCGGCCTCGCCCAGCAGCATCTCGTTGTGGGCCTTGCCCGACGGGATCATGGGGAAGCAGTTCTCGTGCTTTTCGACCAGACAGTCGAAGATCACGGGGCCGTCATAGTTGATCATCTCCATGATCGCATCGTCCAGATCGGCGGGGTCAGAACACAAGATACCCTTGGCGCCAAACGCCTCGGCGAGCTTGACGAAATCAGGCAGCGCTTCGGACCAGGAATGCGAATACCGTTCGCCATGCAGCAGTTCCTGCCACTGGCGCACCATGCCCAAGCGTTCGTTGTTCAGGATGAACTGCTTTACCGGCAGACGATACTGCGTAGCGGTGCCCATTTCCTGCATGTTCATCAGCCACGAGGCCTCACCGGCCACGTTGATCACCAGCGCGTCGGGATGTGCCATCTGAACACCGATAGAGGCCGGGAATCCGTAACCCATCGTGCCCAGACCACCTGAGGTCATCCAGCGGTTGGGATCTTCGAAGCCAAGGTATTGTGCGGCCCACATCTGGTGTTGGCCAACCTCGGTCGTGATGTAACGGTCATGTTTTTTGGTCAGTTCTTCAAGGCGTTGCAGCGCGTATTGCGGTTTGATGGTCTTTTCGCTGTTGGTATAGGCAAGGCAGTTCACCTTGCGCCATTCGCCGATCTGTTCCTGCCATTTCGCAATAGCTGCGGTGTTGGTCTTGCGACCGCGCGATTTCCAGACCTTGAGGATGTCCTCAAGCACGTGGGCCACATCGCCAACAATCGGGATATCAACGCGGATCACCTTGTTGATCGAAGACGGGTCGATGTCGATATGCGCTTTTTTGGAATCGGGCGAGAACGCGTCGATCCGTCCAGTGATGCGGTCATCAAAACGAGCGCCAATATTGATCATCAGATCACAATCATGCATCGCCAGATTGGCCTCATACAACCCGTGCATGCCCAGCATGCCCAGCCAATTCCTGCCAGACGCCGGATAGGCGCCCAGGCCCATCAAGGTCGAAGTGATCGGGAAATCTGTTGCGTCTACCAGTTCCCGCAGCAACTGGCTGGCTGCCGGGCCCGAATTGATGACTCCACCGCCAGTGTAAAACACTGGCTTTTTCGCGGTCTCAATCGCAGCAACCAGCTCGGTGATCTCTTCCAGATCGCCTTTCAGAACCGGCTGATAATGCGAGGTCGAAGGCTTCGGCGCGCTATATTCGCCCGAGGCGAACTGAACGTCCTTGGGAATGTCGACAAGCACCGGGCCGGGGCGACCCGAGGTGGCGACATGGAATGCCTCGTGCATCGTGTCGGACAGCGAGTCCGTATCCTTGACCAGCCAGTTATGCTTGGTGCAGGGGCGGGTAATGCCAACGGTATCGGCCTCTTGGAACGCGTCCGAGCCGATCATGAAGGTCGGAACCTGTCCGGTCAGAACAACAATCGGGATCGAGTCCAGAAGCGCATCTGTCAGCCCGGTCACCGCATTGGTAGCGCCGGGGCCCGAGGTCACAAGCGCAACGCCGGGCTTGCCGGTCGAGCGGGCATAGCCTTCGGCGGCGTGAACCGCTCCTTGTTCGTGACGCACCAGAATGTGGCGAATGTCGTTTTGCAGAAAGATCTCGTCATAGATCGGTAGCACGGCGCCACCGGGGTATCCGAATACCGTGTCCACGCCCTGATCCTTGAGGGCCTGAACTACCATCTTTGCGCCGGTCATCTCACGTGTCATCTGCTTTGCTCCGTTCGCGACATGTGTCTTGCGTTTCGCATAAAAAAAGCCCCCGAGATTTTCGGAGGCGCATGGGTTCGATTATGGTTTACCGTTACCGGCCCATGCGCGTGGTTCCTACGATTACGACTAGCGTTCTCATCGCCAGAGGCTCCTTTTTGCGTGGGTTGGACATTATGGGCGGTGGAAAGGGGCGTCAACAGGCAATTGCACCAATTTTCTAACTTCTGGGTGGTATTTTGCGACATTTTATTGCGCATTTTGACGCATGTTCGGAACTTTCGGGATTTTCACCCCTTTGCAATGCTTTACGAGTGGCACGGAAGTGTCGAAATGCGTCATGCCGATGTCCGAAACGGGCATGATCGTGATTTTAGGCTGAGTCACGCTGGACTTAATTGCAGTGGCGAGGGAGGCCGAACATGTTGCAGGATCTGGTTGATCTCGGGCGATACCCGATAGACCGCCCCGGTTCATGGGCATATGAGCAGCTGATAGGTGATCTGAGGCGCGAGCTGGATCGGGACGGCTGTGCTGTTCTTCCAGGTTTCGTACACGAGGATGGCGTGGCGCGTTTGCTGAAAGAAGCTGATAAGACTGCCGTTGGAGCACATAGGTCATTTAGCCGAACGAATGCGTATTTCACCAAAGACGACCCGGCATTGGCGCCAAGCCATCCGGTGCGTCGATTCTATGATCGGTCGAATGCCTTTGTGCCGGCGGACAGTTTTTCCAAATCCGGACCGCTGCGACGTATATATGAGTTCGCTGGTTTTTTACCTTTCATTCGAACGGCATTGAACGAGTCCGAAGACCGGTTCTTTCGCTACGATGATCCTTTGGCTGATGTCATCATCAACGTGGTCGAAGAAGGGCAGGGGTTTCCCTGGCATTTTGACACCAACAACTACACCGTGACGCTGGCCATTCAGAATGGAGAATTCGGCGGTGAATTCGAATATGCCCCCAACCTACGAAGCGCCGATGATGAGAATTTCGCGGCCGTTTCTGCGGTTCTGGACGGTGATCGGACACCGGTGCACCAGTTGGTGTTGAACCCAGGGGATTTGCAGATTTTCAAAGGGCGCTATTCCTTGCACCGGGTCGCTCCCGTGAAAGGAGAGCGCAGACGATATGTCGGGATCTTTTCTTTTGTCGAAACCGAAGGCATGTGCGGTGGGGTGGAACGGACCCGTCAGTTATATGGGCGTGTTCTTCAGCATCACCATGACAAGGAAGGTGTCCGGCGCGACGCCCTTCTGGATTGACGGTAACTAAGAGTGCTCTCGCCCGTTGCCGCCTGCCTGCGGCGGCTGGGCCGGGCAGCGCGTGCTGCGCTGCGGTCAGAACCCTGGGCTGGTGCCCTGTAGAACGCCGTGCTCCAGCGCATAGCGGGTCAGGCCGGCCGTTGAGGATATGCCCAATTTTCGTTTGATGTTCTTGCGATGGGTCTCGACCGTTCGCACTGAGATATCAAGCGTATGGGCGACTTCCTTGTTCGATTTCCCTTGTGCCAGCTCCAGCAAGATCGTCTGCTCGCGCCCGGTCAAAGCCTCGCGCGTTGTGTCGCCTTTGGGTTTGAGGGAACCGCTTGCGCCCGTGCACAAATATTGTTCACCCCGCATGACGGCATCGATGGCCTTTTTGATTTCATCCGTTGGGACGTCCTTGAGCACGTACCCTTTTGCACCATGGCTGAGAGCAGTCGAAATATATTCGGGGCTGTCATGCATGGACAGGATCAGAATGCAGGTGTCCGGTATGCGTTCAAGGATGATCTCGGTTGCGCTCAGGCCACTTAGCCCGGGCATGTTCAGGTCCATCAGGATGACGTCAGGCTTCAGATCGGCAACCTGGTCAACCGCTTTCTTTCCGCTGCTGAGTGTCCCGACCACGGTGATGTCGTCATAGCTTTCGAGGATCGACTGGATCCCCTCGGCCACCATTGGATGATCGTCGACAATCAGGACCCGGATCGTCTGGTCGCTCATGTACCGGCCTTTCGGTTCGGAGTTGCGTCTTCCTGTGGCGGCAACAGGTGGCTGAGTGGCAGGCTGACCTCGATCACTGTGCCGCTGCGGTGGCCGCGTGATGACAGAATACGCAGCGATCCGTCAAGTTGCTCGATCCGTTCCTGCATATTGCGCAACCCAATCCCGGTACTGCCCCGACCCGGAGAGTTGCGCAAACCGCGGCCATTGTCGGTTATTCGCATGGTTGCGCCTTTCTTGTGCCCGCGCAGATCGATGGTGACATGGGTGGCACCGGAATGGCGTTCGATATTGGTCAGGGCCTCTTGGGCAATGCGATAGAGGGCGATCTTGCTATCCTGATCCAGCCGGTTGCGGAAAACAACGGTCGAGAAATCGGTCTCGATCCCGGTTCTCTCGCGGAAATCATCTGTCAGAGCCTCAAGCGCGGGGCCGAGGCCCAAATCGTCCAGCACGCCGGGGCGCAAGTCGCGACTGATGCGGCGGACCTCGCTGATGGCGGTTCCCAGATGCTCGATCCCCTTGTCCAGTGGATCATGCGCGCCCACATCATCGCCGCGCGACAGGCGACGGCGGGCGTTGTCCAACGCAAAGCGCACGCCCACAAGGATCTGACTGATCCCGTCATGAAGCTCGCGTGCCACACGGCCGCGCTCTTCCTCTTGCGCGTCGAATACCCGCTGGGTCAGCTGTTTCAGTTTGGCATCGGCCAGACGTCTTTCGCGGATGTTGAGCAACATGCCTGAGGCAAAGACAATCAGAACAGCGGCCAGAACAATGGCACCGATATACATGAAGGTACGCTGCACGCGCGCTTCAACCTCGGCCCGTGCGCTGGCAACTGCGGCAACAATGTCATCGATGAATACCCCGGTGCCCACGACCCAGCGCCAATCCTGAAGGCCGACGACATAGGCGATCATCTGCGCTTCTTCCCCGGTCGAGGGCTTTTGCCACATAAAGCTGTGCCAACCCGCACCCTGACGAGCAAGGCGAATGAACTCATTCACCACCGGTGTGCCGTCGCTGTCGGTCAGACCCTCCCAATTTCGGTTGATGAACTCAGTCTGACGGGGGCTTACGAGATTGGTGCCGTCATAGTCATAGACGAAAAAGAACCCGTCCTGCCCATAGATCATGGCCGACAGGATTTGCGCGACCTGAGTTTTGGCGGCGGCGTCATCCGGAGCCGCGCGCCCGTAGATATAGGCAAACCCATTGCGCGCCTGAGTCACATAGTTGCGCAGCTCTTCCTTCTTGGCCTGAATCAAAGAGCGTTCCAGTGCTTCAATTTCGCGCTCGGCAGTGGCGCGCGCCTCATAGGCAACCATCACCGCAATCGCGGCCACCGCCACGACCAGCGGGATCGCCGCCACCAGCGACAGCTTTTGAGCATAGGTCAACGAGACCAGTTGTCGAAGTCTTTGCATGGACGAATCGATACGCAAGCCACAGCAAAATTGCAAAAAGATTGGGCGTCTGGCGGGAAAACGGCATCAAAAATCCCTGTTTTGCTATGATTGGGCCGTTATTGCCTGTGCAATTCGCGCAGAAAGCCGCGTTTCTACGCAGTAGTAGGTATTCCCTTTCACTTCCTTGTGACTAGTCTTGCCGCTGTTGAATACGACAGGCCCGGACAATCCGGGTCATGATTATGAAGGGGAGGATCACTCATATGGACCGTCGTTCATTTCTGAAAACATCCGCACTGGGCGGCTCGGCTGCTGCAGCGACCACGCTGGCGGCACCGGCCTATGCACAGGGCAAGCGCACGCTGACCATGGTCACATCCTGGGGCCGTGGCCTTGCAGGTGTGTTCGACAGCGCGCAGCGTTGCGCCGACAGCATCACCACCATGTCGGACGGCAACCTGAACGTTGAGATCAAAGCAGCCGGTGAGCTGGTTGGCGCGTTCGAAGTGTTTGACGCGGTATCATCCGGTCAGGCCGACATGTACCACGCGGCAGACTATTATTTTGTGGGTCAGCATCCGGGCTATGCATTCTTTACCGCTGTTCCGTTTGGTATGACCGCCCAGGAACTGGTGAACTGGTACTACCATGCCGGTGGTATGGAACTGCATGACGAGCTGGGCGAAATCTTTGGCCTGAAATCCTTCCTGGCTGGTAACACCGGTGCGCAGGCAGGTGGCTGGTACTCGAAAGAGATCAACAGCCCCGAAGATTTCAACGGCCTGAAGTTCCGCATGCCGGGGCTGGGCGGTAAAGCTCTGGGTAAACTGGGCGCATCCGTGCAGAACATTCCGGGCTCCGAAGTGTATCAGGCGCTGTCATCCGGCGCGATCGACGGAACCGAGTGGATCGGTCCGTGGGCTGACGAAAAAGCCGGTTTCCAGGAAATCACCAAGACATACTACACCGCGGGCTTCCATGAGCCGGGTGCGGGTCTTTCGCTGGCAACCAACCGCGAGGTCTATGACAGCCTGTCTGCCTCGCAGCAGAAGATCATCGAGATCGCCGCAGGTGAATGCCATCAGTGGAACCTGGCGCAATTCCTGGCCAACAACGGCGCGGCGCTGCAGCGTCTGCAGGCTGGTGGCGTCAAGGTCATGGAGTTCCCGGACAGCGTTTGGGACGCGTTTGGTGCCGCAAGCCAGGAAGTCCTGGACGAGAACATGGGCGACGAGCTGTTCAAGCGCATCCACGACAGCGCGATGGAATCCATGGCCGCGTCTTCGGCCTGGAACAATCTGTCGTCGGGTGTCTACACCTCGCAGCGCGACCGCGTTCGCGGCTAAGTCACTTCGATCTTTGAAATCGGTTCCCCCGCATGTCGGGGGAGCCATTCCCGTTGCGCATCTGACGGTCGGACAAACTGTAACTCTCAAATGTGCAACTGACGCGACCTGGGGACAACATGCAGGACGAAAACGGTATCTCGTTCTTCGGCGCCCTGTGGAATGGACTGATATGGTTCATTCAGAACATTGCCGAAGCCTTCATTAATTTCGGATACGCCATCACGCATCCGCAACTCTGGCTAGACTGGTCGGACAAAGAAGCAGTCATGCGCTTTGTCTATTACGGCGGGTCGGTCGAGTTCTTCTTTGTGGTTTTCACGCTGTTTCTGGTGTTGACGGCCATTGGTCTTTACTACCGCAACTTCATGTGGGCGATGGTGCGCGGGCTTGAAGGCTTTGCCAACACGACGGGGCGTTTCTTCGCCTGGGCAGGCCTTTTGATGGTGGTTCAGCAGATCATCATCGTGTTCATGCAGCGGGTCTTTACCCGCCCGGATATGTCTTTTGGGCTGGGTATCCCGTTTCAGATGGATATCAGCTGGTTCGCGGAAGAGCTGAAACTGTATAACGCCATGGTCGTGTGCCTGTGCTGCACCTACACCTTTGTACAGGGCGGCCATGTCCGCGTTGACCTGATCTATGCCGGCATCAGCCACCGCGCCAAACGTGTGGTCGACATGTGTGGTGCCATACTGTTCATGATGCCGATGGCGGTGCTGACCTGGATGTATGGCTGGTACTTCATGTGGCGGCATCTGATCGTGCCGAAGCCCTCGGCCAGTGATACTTTGGACCGGCTGGTGGCCAAGTCCCGCGCGCTGCGCTGGAACGTGGAAACCATCGGGTTCAGCCCCAACGGATTCAACGGCTATTTCCTGTTCAAGATCTTGCTGATCGCCTTCGCAGCGATGGTGTTCCTGCACGCGATTGCATTCCTGTACCGCTCGTATCTGGAATATGTGGAAGGCCCGGAAAGTGTTGGAAAATACCTCGACAAGGACAGCCTTGGCGAGGGTGAAGAAGCCTACGAAGGCGCGCATTAGGGACGGAGAACCAGACAATGCTATTCGGACTTGATGGCGTCGAGATAGGCCTCATTATCGTATTTTTCTGCCTCTTCGGAGGTATTCTATCCGGTTTTCCGGTGGCCTTCGCCATCGGCGGGGCAGGAGTGATCTCATTCGGCATCATCGCCGCATTGGACAGCGCAGGTTTGCTGATTCACCAGGCGATCGACACCGGCTCTGCGGCGTATCAGGATCTGGTCAGCACGGGGGTTAAACCCGATACCATATCAGTGTTCCGCTTCCCGGACTTACCAAGGATTGCCGAGCCTGTTTTTGTCTCGGGCTGGGAAACCGCGCTGGACCGCAACGTGTCGTTCATCGTGAACCGCATGAACGAGCGTGTTCTGGCCGGTCAGTCCATTGAAACCCTTCTGGCGGTTTTGATGTTCGTGCTGATGGGTATCACGCTTGAACGGTCGAAGATCGCCAATGATCTGCTGACCACAATGGCGCGCGTCTTTGGACCGTTGCCGGGTGGTCTGGCCGTTTCGATTGTGGTCGTGGGGGCGTTTCTTGCGGCCTCAACCGGGATCGTGGGCGCGACCGTTGTAACCATGGGCTTGCTGGCGCTGCCAACCATGCTGCGCAACAACTATTCGCCTGAATTGGCGACGGGTGTCATTGCGGCTTCGGGTACGCTGGGGCAGATCATCCCGCCCTCGATCGTGATTGTTCTGCTGGGAACGCTGGCCGGTGACTTGTATTCGACGGCTCAAGAGACCCGCGCGGTTGACGCAGGATGCACGGACGCACTGACCTATCTGGGTGAGCCTGCGGTTGTCTCGGTCGGTACTTTGTTCCAGGCCGCCTTGCTGCCAGGGATCATGTTGGCGCTGCTATATGCGCTTTATGCCTTTGGCTATGCGCTGCTCAACCCGCATAAGGCGCCTGCGGTGCCCATGACCGGCGGCAGCGGAGAGCCCATTACCCGTTCAGAAGGTTTCACCTGGTTGCTGGGTGCGCCTGTCGCGCTGATCGTGGGTACAGTTCTGCTGGGCAATCTGGGGGTTATCGGCAGCCAGAACGTCTCGGTCTCGGCTTTCTCTGATATCGGGCAGGGCGCATCGCTGCGGACCAACGTTTCCGAAACCTGCAAAGCCTCGATGATTGAGCTGCATGGTCAATCCGCCTGGGATCAGGCCGTGGCCGAGCAAACGGCCATTGATGACGCAGGTGGTGCCGCAGAATCGACCCGTCTGACCGAGGAAGAACTGGCCACCGCGCAGCAAGAGAAGATTGCCAACGCCGCTCCGATTGGAACGGGTGTTGCGGTGATGGTTCTGTTGCTGGGTCTGACCATTGTGCTGGGTCGGGGCATTGCGCCGTCACGGTCGCCACAGCCGCTGATCCTTGGGTCCATTGGTCTGATCCTGATGTTGCTTGTCGATATTCTGTTCGTGTCGCCAACAACGTCGTCAGGGTTGACCTTTGTGATGCTGGCGTTGCCCTTTGCCTTGGCCATCTATGGCTGCAAAGAGGCTGCGGCGCGCTGTGCCACCAATGATCTGATCCGGGTGGTCTTTCCTCCGCTGGTTCTGATCATCGCGGTGCTGGGGTCGATCCTGGGTGGGGTGACCAACCCAACACCGGCGGCGGCATTGGGCGCGGGTGGTGCGATCATGCTGGCGGCCTATCGCAAGCTGCAAGATCAGGAGCGGTCCGGCAAGGTCATCATCTGGGCCACCTTCGCCGTGGTCATTGCCCTGTTGATGGGGGTCAATTTTGATCTGCGCATCAATCAGAGCAGCGCCTCGGCCGAAACCTGGATTGCCTTCATCATAGCCTATGCGGCCTATCTGTATGCCCTGTTTGGTTTGCTGTTCGGCTGCTGGGTTCTGTACTCCAGCGGCGTGCTGACCCCGGTGGTGCGGGAAACCGCCAAGGTGACCTCAATGGTGTTCACCATTTTGATCGGGTCACAGCTGTTGAATCTGGTGGTGATCTCGTTCGGCGGTGAGCACTATATCCAGCAGTTCCTCAAGAGCTTTGATAATGAATTCACGGTTTTCCTGATCGTGATGCTGGTGCTGTTCTTCCTTGGGTTCGTGCTGGATTTCCTGGAGATCATTTACATCGTGATCCCGATTGTAGGCCCGGTAATCTATGGCGGGTCTTTTGATCCGAAATGGGTGACGATCATGGTGGCGGTGAACCTGCAGACCTCGTTCCTGACACCACCTTTTGGATTTGCGCTGTTCTATCTGCGCGGGGTCGCGCCGAAAGAAGTGACCACCGGCCATATCTATCGTGGGATTGTACCGTTTGTGCTGATCCAGGTGGTAGGTATCGGAATCCTTTGGTTCTTCCCTGCGATTGTGACCATCGTGCCGGATCTGATCCCGAATTGATCAAAGATCATGTGTTCAAATGAAAAGGGGGCCAGCTGGCCCCCTTTGCTTTGTTTGTAGGTAGAAGGGGCCAGCCCCTTCTTGGCCTGCGGTCAATTCAACCCCGAGGTATTTTTGGCCAGATGAAGATGCGGATCAGGTGAATTGGATCAGATCCCATCTGTTTCCGAACGGGTCCTGCCAGACTGCTACGGTTCCATATGGTTCATGGCGCGGGGCTTCTTCGAAATGGACGCCTTTGGCCAGCATGGCCTTATAGTCGCGGTCGAAATTGTCTGTTTCCAGAAAGAAGCCGACCCGACCACCTGTCTGGTTGCCGATTGCGGTTCTCTGATCTGCATCGGCGGCTCTGGCGAGAAGAAGTGAGCCCCCGGTGGATCCATGTGGGGTTACGCGGACCCATCTTTTTCCAGCGCCCAAGTCGATGTCCTGCGTCAGGGAAAAGCTGAGTGTATGCGTGAAAAAGGCGATGGCATCATCGTAATCCGGCACGACAAGCGTAACGGCGTGGAGGCTTTGTCGCATCAGGTTTCAGCCTTTGGTCGGGTGACGATCAGGCAGTTGGATGCTGGCAACCTGTTCGGCGATGGGGGCGGTGGACAGCGGGTGGTGGCCGTCATGTGCAATGTCACAGGGATCCTTGACCCGTTTCCATTCGCCCTGACTGTACACTTCCAGCCCTGCAAAGCGGGATTTGTATCCCATTTTCGGGCTGCCAGGCACCCAGTAGCCAAGATAAATATAGGGCAGACCCGCCTCGCGTGCGATGTCGATGTGATCCAGGATCATGTACGTGCCCAGTGAATTCTGGGGCTGATCCGGGCTATAGAATGAATAGACCATGCTCAGCCCGTCATCCAAGACATCGGTCAAACTGACAGCGATCAGATTACCGGATTCGGGGTCTGAGTATTCGACCACTCGACTGCGTATGGGGGTCTCTTCGATCATGGCTGCAAATTCGAAGACGTCCATATCCGCCATGCCGCCATCCGCATGTCGGGTGTCAAGATAGGTGCGGAACAGGTCATACTGTTCGTCGGTAGCCCATGGGGAATTCGCCCGGCGTCGCAGATATGAGTTCCGCCTGACCGCGCGTTTCTGGCTTTTGCTGGGTTGAAAGGCCGAAACGTCAATCCGCGCGGACAAACACGCGGCGCAATCGGTGCAGGAAGGGCGGTATAGGACGTTCTGAGACCGTCGAAACCCTTGCTGGGAAAGGGAGTCATTCAGTTGATTTGCGCCTTCGCCCTGCAGCGCTGTGAACAGCTTACGCTCCATCTTGCCCTCAAGATAAGGGCAAGGCTGAGGGGCCGTAACGTAGAATTGCGGCGCGATTGGCAGCGTGTGTCGCATGAATGTCCTATGGTTCCTGAAACGGGATGATAACAACCGTTCCCGGAGCCGCCAAGTGATTCACGCGACAGTCTTTTAAGCGCGACGGTTAATCATAACCGTGCCGAGAAGGGTGTCGGTCAGGCCCTGGCCGCGCGCGCCGGTCAGCATCATGATGAATGAAATGATTTGCAGCACCGGAAATGCCATGCTGACAAAATAACCGGCTGTATGTGCGACCGCTTTACCTGTGTCCATTCGTTCACCAAAAGCGTCGCGCAGTTCGACCCCCATGAAACGCATACCCAGAGTGGCCGAGCCGTTGGCGATTGTGACGACGCGATAGACAAAACTGACCACCGCATAAATCAGGGCGAGTATCAGTACGCCGAGCCCGAGGGTCAGGACGATGGCGACGGTACAAAGCAGTGAAATAAAGGCGATATCGAACAGCCAGGCCAGGAACCGTTTGGTCGTGACGGACTGGTAAAACTCGGGCTGTCGGTTCGGGTCTGGCAAGGAGTGCATACGGGTCATTCCGGTAGATGTTTCAAATACCCTGTCCCGATTGTCGGAACAGGGCAAGGTCGATCAGGCGTTATCGCCGGTTTCATCGCTTTCGCGGTTCTCGCGGACGCGTTCATCCATGAACTGGTCGAATTCGGCCTTGTCTTTCGCTTCGCGCAGGCGATGCAGGAACGCTTCGAATTCCTGTTGCTCACGCTCCAGCCGAGCCAGAGTGTCGGACTTGTAGGCGTCGAATGCGCTGTTGCCCGAGGGTTTCATTGCGCTCATGTGGCTGTGCCAGGATTTGCGACGGCTGCAGGATTTGTTGAACATACGTTTGCTCCAGATCATGTAGGCCAGAAGGGCCAGGCCGACGGGCCAGAAAAAGATAAAGCCAAGGACCATGGCTGCGATCCAGGCCCCTTTGCCTTTATCGTCAAGCCAGGCTTCTGCGCGGCTGAGCCATCCCGGGTTTTCAGGGACGGCGTGTTCGGTCAATGCGGTCATTGGTGCTCTCCGGGTTAGATGTAAATTGCTTTCACATTGAATAGATGGGGGCACCAAACCCAGTTACAAGAGGTCAATGTGAAAATGATTTACATTTCTGAATTTCGGATGGTTGACCTGACATCTGAACAAGCGCAATTTCAGTCTAACGCACCACGGTTTCTTTCAAACATTGGCTGGGTTGTCTGCTGCGGCGCTGTTTTGAGTTAAGCGCCAAATTGTTGCAATGTCGGGTCAGATATTTGGCCACAGAAATACTGAAACCACGTCATCGGAGATGAAATGACAGGACTTCTTGCCGTCAACCGTGTACCGCGCGCCTTTGATCCTTCACTTGGTTCCGAAGCGCGCGATGCAGTGGGTGGCATTACACCTGAGCAGGGGGAACTGATCGCAGGGGCTGCGGGCTCCAGCCCCTATCTCAAAGGCCTGATTGATCTGGAAGCTGACTGGCTACCGCAAGCTTTGGCGCAACCGGACGCGATGCTTGCATCCATTATGGAAACCGCAAGGGCCTTGCCTGCGGATCAACTCAGGCCGGGGCTGAGGCAGGCCAAGAGGCGTTTAGCGCTGTTGACCGCCCTAGCGGATCTGGCAGGGGCCTGGCCGTTGGAAAAAGTTACAGGGGCACTAACCGATTTCGGGGCCATGGTAGCGGATGTTGCCGCCAAGGCCGAGATTGCAACCTTGATCCGGCGAGGTAAATTGCCGGGGATGACCGAAGATGATATCGCCTCTGCCGCGGGAATGATCATATTGGCCATGGGCAAGATGGGTGCGCATGAGTTGAACTACAGCTCTGATATCGACCTGATCGTTTTGTTTGACGAAACGCGCTATGATCCGGACGATTTCTATGATGCGCGGCAAGGGATGGTCCGGGCGACACGGAATTTCTGCGCCACACTCAGTGACAAGACAGCGGATGGATATGTATTTCGCACGGATCTAAGGCTGCGGCCTGACCCTGCGGTGACGCCAGTTTGTCTGGCTGCGGAAGCTGCCGAACGGTACTATGAAAGTCTGGGCCGCACTTGGGAGCGCGCCGCATATATCAAAGCGCGTCCCTGCGCTGGCGATATCGCTGCGGGGCAGCGTTTCCTGGATACGCTCCGCCCCTTCATCTGGCGAAGGCATCTGGACTTCGCGGCTATTCAGGATGCCCATGACATGCGCTTGCGTATCCGCGAAAACAAAGGGACAGGCGGTGCGCTGACCATTCCGGGTCATGATATGAAACTAGGGCAAGGCGGGATACGCGAGATTGAATTCTTCACTCAGACCCGACAGTTGATTGCCGGAGGTCGCGATACGGACCTGCGCGTGCGTGGCACTGTACCGGGTTTGGCGGCTTTGGCCGGCAAAGGGTGGGTGCCCGAGGACGTGGCTGAAAAGCTTACCGATCACTACCGCGCGCATCGCGAAGTCGAACACCGCATTCAGATGATCCATGATGCGCAGACCCATAAGATTCCGCAATCCTCGGACGGGATTGAGCGGATTGCATGCCTGATGGGGATTGATAGCGCCGATCTGACTGCGGATCTGAAACGGCGACTGACCGAGGTTCATGAGTTGACCGAAGGTTTTTTCGCCCCCGGCCCGACAGCCCGTGCACCTTTGCCAGAAGTTGAATTTGACGAAAGCATATTGGCGCGCTGGACGACCTACCCATCACTGCGTTCTCAGCGCGGGGCGCGGATTTTCGAACGGCTGAAACCCGAGCTGCTGACGCGTCTTGCCAAAACCGCCCAACCGGATGAGGCGCTGCTGGCACTGGACGGCTTCCTTCGCGGGTTGCCTGCGGGCGTGCAGCTGTTTTCTCTGTTCGAGGCCAACCCGCAGCTTATCGACCTGCTTGTCGATATAGTAGGCACGTCGCATGCATTGGCCGCGCATTTGTCGCACAACGCCTCGGTCTTTGATGCGGTGATTGGCGGCAGCTTCTTTGACGACTGGCCGGGCCGGACGGTGCTGCAGGGCGAATTGGAGCGAGAACTCTCGCAGGAGCAGGACTACGAAAGCCAGCTTGATCTGGCGCGGCGCTGGTGCAAGGAATGGCATTTCCGGATCGGCGTTCACCATCTGCGCGGGTTGATCGACGGCGTGCAGGCCGGGCAGCAATATGCCGAACTTGCAAGCGCGGTGATCGCTGCGATCCTGCCATGTGTTGTGGACCAGTTCACCAGCAAACACGGGCCCGCACCTGGTCGCGGTGCCGCTGTGTTGGGCATGGGATCCCTGGGGGCAGGGCGGATCAACTCGCAATCTGACCTTGATATGATCGTGATCTACGACCCGCTGGATCAGGACATGTCCGAGGGCCCACGGCCTCTTGCCACGCGGACCTACTATGCCCGGTTCACGCAGGCACTGATCACGGCGCTGTCGGCTCCAATGTCGCAGGGGCGACTTTATGAGGTCGACATGCGGCTGCGCCCCTCGGGCAATCAGGGGCCGGTGGCGACCAGTTGGGCCAGCTTCACGAACTATCAGCAGAATGAGGCATGGGTGTGGGAACACCTAGCCCTGACGCGCGCAAATCCCGTCGCCGGTGAGCCCTCTCTGGCCGACGATATCGAGGGCTTTCGAACAGAGCTTGTTTCGCGCTCCCGCGATCAGGCGCAGGTTTTGCGCGAAGTTGCCGAAATGCGCGCGCGTCTGGCAGCCGCGAAAACCCCCGCCGGTATTTGGGATGCCAAGAATGGGGCCGGACGCATGATGGACATAGAGCTGATGGCCGAAACAGGCGCTTTACTGTCCGGTGTTGCAAAGCGCGATGTACATGCCGGGTTGGACGGTGCAGTCGCAGCCGCGCTTTTGGATGTCGCTCAGGCGCAAACGTTGAAGGATTGCTACGATCTATGCTGGTCTGTGCAATGCGCAGCTCGACTGTTGTCAGGTAAGGTTATCGAGGCCGATAAAATCGGAGAGGGCGGTTCCGCCTTCCTGTGTCGGGCCACCGGGTATGAGCAGGTAGAACAGTTGCAGGCCGCGTTGCAGGAAAGCTACGATATCGCCGCCGAAATTATCGGCCGCGTGATTCAGGAGGATAAAGATGCCGCGCAATGACGATCCGAACGATCACAAAGGCCTGATCCGCGAGGCCTATCGCATCGATGGCATCACATTGCCCGAATGTCGCAGTATCTTTCTGGACTGGGCGTTGAGCCTTCCGGAGGGGCGTGATCAGAGGCAAGCACTGTCTGACCTGCACGCCATCTATGCTAAAGATGAGGCCGATCACCCAATGACACAGGTGCTGACCGAAGGGTTGCAATCAGCTCAGGAGCCGAAACGGCGCGGTGGTTGGCGGTCTCGCAACCGCTAGGGCTTTCCCCTCGGCGCGTTCGCGACTATGAGGTCGCCATGACCCAAACTGCAGACCGTCCCCGTATCCGCCTGAAACCCAAAGCCAATGCGCGCGGCCTGCGCCATGGCTTCCCGTGGGTCTATGCCAATGACATTGTCACCGACCGTCGCACGCGCAAAATCCCTGCTGGCGCGCTGGCCGTGCTCGAGGATGAAAATCGCGCGCCGATCGCGCTGGTGGCAGTCAATCCTGAATCGAAAATCATGTGCCGTGTGCTGGACCGCGATCCTGACGCCGAGCTGACGGCTGATTGGTTCGAAACCCGTCTGCGCCGCGCGCTTGATATGCGCGAACGCCTGTTTGACTCGCCCTTTTACCGCCTGATCCATGCCGAGGCGGATGGCTTTCCGGGTGTCATCATCGACCGGTTCGGTGAGGCGTGTGTGATCCAGCCCAACGCTGCCTGGGCCGAAGCGCATCTGGATATGTTGACCGATGCACTGACCGCCGTGACCGGCGTGACGACCGTGCTGAAAAACGCCTCGGGCCGGACACGCGGTCTGGAAGGGTTGGATGATGTCAACCTGACCTTGCGCGGCACTGTCCCGGATGCGCCTTTGCCCGTGTTGATGAACGGTGCAACCTATATGGCGGATTTGACGGGCGGTCAGAAAACAGGCCTGTTCTATGACCAACGCCCCAATCACGCCTTTGCTGCGCAGCTGGTTCAACCCAAGGCACAGGTACTGGATGTCTTCAGCCATGTCGGAGGGTTCGGGTTGGCGATGTTGGCGGGTGGCGCCGGACAGGCGCTGTCGGTCGACGGGTCGGCCGCGGCATTGGAGTTGGCCGCAAAAGGGGCCGAGGCTTCTGGCTTTGCCGATCAATTCAACACGCGCCAAGGCGATGCCTTTGATGTGTTGGCTCAGTTGAACGACGAAGGCGCTAAATTCGACGTCGTTATCTGTGATCCTCCCGCCTTTGCACCATCAAGGCAGGCGCTGGATGCAGGGCTGCGGGCTTATGAACGCATTGCGCGATTGGCCGCCACACTGGTCAAGCCGGGCGGATATCTGGGCTTATGCTCTTGCTCGCACGCTGCTGATCTGGGCCGCTTCCGCGACGCCTCATCCCGTGGTATCGGGCGCGCCGGGCGCTCAGCCCAACTGATCCATACGGGCTTTGCCGGGCCCGATCACCCGCAACTGCCGCAGCTGGCTGAAAGCGGTTACCTGAAGGCCGTGTTCTACCGGTTATGAAGGCTGTACTCGATACCTGCGTCATCTATCCAACGGTGATGCGTGAGATGCTGTTGGGCACCGCCCGACTAGGTCATTTCACCCCTATATGGTCGGCGCGCATCCTCGAGGAATGGGCCCGCGCCGCACGCAAGCTGGGCCCCGAGGGCGAGGCGCAGGCCCGTGCCGAGATTGCCCTGACGCAGGTCAAATGGCCCAAGGCAGAACGCCCAGCCAATGACGGTCTGCAGGCTCGGCTCTGGCTGCCGGACGCAGCAGATATCCACGTTTTGGCCACTGCAGTAGCCGCGTCAGCGGATATCATCGTCACGGTCAACGCCAAGGATTTCCCCAGAAATATTCTTGCAGAAGAAGGGCTTGAGCGGCGTGACCCTGACAGTCTGCTGTATGGTTTCTGGTATAACGACCCGCAAGGGCTGGACCAGCTTGCACAGCAGGTACTGGCCGAAGCAAACCGTCTGTCAGGCGATACATGGACTTTGCGTGGATTGATGAAAAAAGCCCGCTTGCCGCGTCTGGGCAAAGCGCTCGCCAGCTAAGTGGGATCCCTGCTTCATCTGGCTAAAATTACCTCGGAGAGCGCGAGAGGCTGGCCTCTCGCCGCCGAGCCTCAGCCACGCGCCCAACGCTGCTCAAGCACTTCCAGCGCCGCAATACGCTCATCCGTTTTGGGATGGCTCATCAACCAGGCGGGTACAACGCCTGCGCGTTGCTGCGTCAAATCCTCAAGCTTGTGAAACAGAGACTTTTGCGGGCCGATGCCGATCCCGGCTTTGGTTAGCAGGGCGGCGGCATATTCATCTGCTTCATATTCATCCCCACGTGACAGGCGCGACGCCAAAAGCGCAGTCAGCGCGTTTGCAATCATCGCACCGATGAATGGGACGAACCGGCTCAGAAGCAGCATCAAGGCTGTCCGCAACGCATTCTGTCCAGAAAAATCAATCATCCGTCGACGTGCATGACCCAAGGCCACATGCCCCAGTTCATGCGCGATGACGCTCGCCATCTCTTCGGCGGAAACCTCGCCATTGAGGAACTTGCGATAAAACCCGCGTGTGATGAATATTCGTCCATCCGGAGCCGCAAGCCCGTTCACCGGGTCGATTTCATATATATAGACCGGAACCCTCTCGATCCCCAGCGCCGCCGCCAGCCGGTCAGTCATACGCTTGAGGGCGGGATCGGCCAGTTCGGTCGATTTCAGGTCAAGCTCGCGATGGGTGCGCCAGACCGAGATCCGGTACATCACCACGGCATACAGAACCGCCAGAAGAATCGGAGTAATTCGGAGCATGGTTCTGATATGGGGATAAGCAGACACAAGGGCAAGGCATCAGCGTTTCCGTGGGCCTGAAAGGTCTCCTAGCTGCCATGACGCAGTGGAAACTGGGTTCTTTCGGATTCTAACTGTTGAAAAACGCCGCCTGCCGCCTTATCCGCACGGGAACTCGTCGGAGAATACACAATGTCCAACAATGACCACGAAGCCCGTCACCTGGAAACGCTTGACCGCGACCTTAGACGCTTTTCTCGGCTAGAAGTGGCAACCTCCCAGGTGGGTCGCCCATTTGTCGGGTCTGGCATCGCGCTTTCTTTTATCGTTGTCGCAGGTCTTGTGGCAGCCTTCCTGTTCGGACAAGGCAACAACACGCTGATCGTAGTGCTTGCGGCAATGTTTGGGGCTTATATGGCGCTGAATATCGGGGCCAATGATGTTGCCAACAATATGGGACCGGCGGTCGGGGCCAATGCGCTGACCATGGGAGGCGCCATCGCGATTGCTGCCATATTCGAAAGCGCCGGCGCGCTGATCGCTGGAGGCGACGTTGTTTCCACGATCGCGAAGGGCATTATCGCTCCTGAAAGCATGGGAACGCAGACTGTATTCATCTGGGCAATGATGGCGGCTTTGTTGTCTTCGGCGCTTTGGGTCAACCTGGCGACCTGGGTCGGAGCGCCTGTGTCCACGACCCACTCGGTTGTCGGAGGCGTCATGGGGGCGGGGATCGCCGCAGCCGGTTTTGGCGCAGTAAGCTGGGGGACGATGAGCAAGATCGCGGCCAGCTGGGTTATCTCGCCGATGCTTGGCGGTCTGGTCGCCGCAGGATTTCTCTGGTTCATCAAGTCGCGGATTATCTATCAGGACGACAAGATCGCCGCGGCCCGGAAATGGGTGCCGATGCTGGTTGGTATCATGGCAGCGGCTTTTGCCAGCTATCTGGCGCTGAAGGGGCTCAAGAAGATCGTCAAGATCGACCTCGGCACGGCTTTGTTGATCGGAGCCGCCTGTGGTGGGCTGGTCTGGGCCGTGATGATTCCGGTTATTCGGCGTCAATCCGAAGGTCTGGAGAACCGCAATAAATCCCTCAAAGTATTGTTCGGCATCCCTCTGATCGTATCCGCCGCATTGCTGAGCTTTGCACATGGGGCCAATGATGTGGCCAATGCCGTTGGGCCTTTGGCAGCCATCGTGCAAGCCTCTGCCTCGGGTGATTTCACCCAGGCGATTAGTATTCCCTATTGGGTCATGATCATCGGCGCCTTTGGCATTTCGTTTGGCCTGTTCCTGTTTGGGCCAAAACTGATCCGAATGGTTGGCAGCCAAATAACCAAACTTAACCCGATGCGTGCCTATTGCGTTGCGCTGTCCGCAGCCATCACCGTTATCGTGGCCAGTTGGCTGGGTCTTCCCGTAAGCTCGACCCATATTGCAGTGGGTGCCGTCTTTGGTGTCGGCTTCTTCCGTGAATGGGATGCTGAAAGACGGCTGCGTAAAGCCCGCATTACAGTGCCTGAGCGGACGGTTCTGGCACCGGAAGAACGCCGCCGGCGCAAGCTGGTGCGCCGCTCGCACTTTATGACGATCATAGCAGCCTGGATTATTACCGTGCCCGCGGCGGCTGTGTTGTCGGGTGTTCTGTTTCTGGGCATTCAGGCCATCGCCGGGTAATCCCGGCCTTGGCAGAACCTGATCCGCGGGCTGGCGTTATCGCGTCAGCTCGCGCATTCCTTTTTCCAGCCCGGCCAGAGTCATCGGCACCATCCGATCCTGAAAAATCTCGCGGATCATTCCGATTGAGTGGGTATATTCCCAATACTTCTCAGGCACTGGGTTAATCCACAGGTTCGATGCCCATTGGTCGCGTGCCCGCTGCAGCCAGATCTGGCCAGCCTCCTGGTTCCAATGTTCATTGGCACCGCCGGGATAGGCGACCTCATAAGGGCTCATCGAGGCGTCGCCGACGAAGATGCATTTGTAATCGGGACCATAGGTGCGCAGCACCTCATGGGTCGGCGTCTGCTGGTCCCAGCGGCGGATGTTGTCACGCCAGACACCTTCGTACAGGCAGTTGTGGAAGTAGTAATATTCCAGATGCTTGAATTCGGTTCTTGCGGCCGAGAACAGCTCTTCCACCACTTTGATATGTGGGTCCATTGAGCCTCCGACGTCCAGAAACAACAGCACCTTGACGGCATTGTGCCGTTCGGGCCGGGTTTTGACGTCTAGATATCCATGCTCGGCTGTGGCGCGGATGGTGCCGTCCAGATCAAGCTCTTCCGCCGCACCCTCGCGGGCCCAGCGGCGCAGGCGCTTCAACGCGACTTTGATGTTGCGCGTGCCCAGCTCGACCGTATCGTCCAGGTTCTTGAACTCGCGCTTGTCCCAAACCTTGACCGCACGCTGATGGCGGCTTTCCTTCTGGCCGATCCGTACACCTTCCGGGTTGTACCCGTAGGCTCCGAAGGGCGACGTTCCAGCCGTACCGATCCACTTGTTGCCACCTTGATGGCGGCCTTGCTGATCCTTGAGCCGCTCTTTCAGCGTCTCCATCAGCTTGTCGAACCCGCCAAGGGCCTCGATCTCGGCTTTTTCCTCTTCGCTGAGGTGCTTCTCCGCCATCTTCGCCAGCCATTCGGCAGGGATGTCGACGGCTTCGAGGACCTGTTCGAACCCGATCTGTTCCAGCCCTTCAAAGCTGGCGGCAAAAGCGCGGTCGAACTTGTCGATATTGCGTTCATCCTTCACCATCGACACGCGGGCGAGGTAATAGAACGCCTCGACATCATAGGTTGCCAGTCCCTTTTTCATACCCTCCAGAAAGGTCAGATACTCCCGCAGAGATACGGGGATACCGGCTTTGCGAAGGTTTTCGAAAAAGGGAACAAACATGGGCTACACCACAAAGCGAACCAGAACCAAGGACAGGATTAGCCCGACCAGCGCAAAGGCGATTCCATATCCGGCTGCATATTGCGCGATATCGGCGCCGCTGCCGTTGCGTTTGCGCGCGGTCAGCGCCCCAAGGAGCGCACCCAGCACCGCCAGTCCCAGAACCACTATCATGCGTTAATCGCCCCCGTTAATTGACTGGTCCTTCTGCGACGTCCTGCATAAGCGACCGGGCCACTACATCCGAACCAAAGCCGTATCGTGCCCATCTCAGACTGTCCAGTCTGACGGAACGTGCCTCTGCGGAACGGCCGACTTCATTCAGGACCTCGGCTTTCAGCAACAATAACGTTGCAAGCTGCGAGGCGTTCTCGGCCCGTGTCATCACGTTAATAGCGTCGTCGATTTCGGGCAGGAACTTTGGCCCATTGCCTTGCGAAAGCGCAAAGGCGCCCAGTTGGGTCGTGATGTAGGATCGATGCAATTCCGTGCCCGGTGTAGCGCGCAGAAACTGCAGGGCAATATCATATTGGCGCAACGCATCATGCGGATCATCGAACTGTTCCATTCGGCCCATCAGGTAATGAGGGTAAGCGCGCCGGTGATCGGTCCAACCTTGTTCCTTGCCAATTCGGGCTGCCTTGCGGGCCTGCCTCATGCGCGATTGCTGGCTGCGACTGGATTGCAAGGATTTCTGAATTGCTGAAATCCAGGCTCGTGGAGTTTCCGACATGGGCTGTACCGGCACCGCATCACCGCGCGGATTCAGACGCGAGAGAATTTCGGGTATGGCCGTTTCGACCTGTTCACGTGTCATACCGCTGTGCAGTTGGGATGAATATGCGGCCTTCAGGATCAACATGTCGAACCCGGTCAGAACCGTGTGGATATTGTCATCGTTGAATACCGAGTCCGGAAGGCGATACAGGTCATTCAGCGGGCCAAGCGCCTGTGCAATCTCTTCGTGCAGGCAGTCACGTTTTTCCTGCGGACTTGCATCAGCGGGAATGAAGATGCCCAGTCGCTGACGGCTGCTCAGTTTGGTCCAGCTGCTTTTCTGTTTGAACCGGTCCCGGCGGTACTCCTCAAGGCTTGAGGCATTGGGCACCACGAAACATGCAGCCTGAGGCAGGATGGCCTGAATCTCTTTTTGACTGACCGCCGCGATCGTGATGTTGGCCTGACCGTCCTTGATCTGTTTGATGTCTATCCCGGCCTCGGTGCGCAGACGGGTCAGCAGGCGGCCCAGATCCTTTTGAAGCGAGGCCGTCGCAGCCCCTTTCAACCGCACCGTGATCGGGGTTTCGAACCGGGTAAAAACAGGCAGTTCCGTACCCCCTTCCAGTGCGAAATGCAGAGAGATGAAATCCGCTGCCATGTTTTCATTCGACCGCGCCGGAGGCGAGGGATATGCACGCGTAAAGGACTTGGCGGGGGGCAGGGGTGGTTCGACGTCCACAATCTCGGGTGGGCTTTCGGCAGGCTCAATCGTGGCACATGCGGTCAGGACAAAGCTGATCAAGATTGCGACCCATCGCGTCATGGGCGCTGATACTTGATGAAAGGTGTCTGTTTGCCGATCCTGTCATAGAGCTTTCGCGCGGTATGGTTGAAATCCTGCGTCAGCCAATAGACAGACGGTGCACCTTGCCGGTCCGCTTCTTCGTAAACGGCCTGAATCAAAGCGCGACCGACCCCCATGCCGCGCGCCTCGGGGCGGGCGAATAGGTCCTGCAAGTAGCACACGCTTTCTTCCTTCCAGGCATGGCGGTGGAACAGAAAGTGGGTCAAACCCACAAGCCCTCCGTCGGCCTGCGCGACGAAACAAGAAAAATCGTTCGGATCATCGCCCAGCAGTCGCGAGAATGTGCTGTCATAGACGGAATCCGGAACCGTCGTTTCATAAAACGCCAGATAGTCCCGCCACATATCCGCCCAGTCCTCGCGATCAGTCGGATGCAAGGCTCGAATTGTTACTGTTTCTGGCATTGCTGAGTCCCGTTGGGTCTGATGGTAAATTGCCCGGACAAGCCGGGCAACCCGAGACCAATGCTTGCATCCGAGACTTGCTAAGGCAAGCGGCGATCACCGAGGGTTTACCGGCTCAGCGTTTGTTGCGGGCCATGAATGCCAGGCGTTCGAACAGGTGCACGTCTTGTTCATTCTTAAGCAGCGCACCGTGCAGTTTGGGCAGGGCATTGGCGCCATCGCGCTTGAGATCTTCGGCGGTCAGGTCCTCGGCCAGCAGCAGCTTGAGCCAGTCCAGCACCTCTGAGGTTGATGGCTTTTTCTTCAGGCCCTGAGTTTCGCGAATCTCATAGAACTGGGTCAGAGCCGTTGTCAAAAGCGCATCTTTGATGCCGGGATGATGGACCTCGACGATGCGGCGCATCGTGGCCTCATCAGGGAACCGGATATAGTGAAAGAAACACCGGCGCAGGAAGGCGTCGGGCAGTTCCTTTTCATTGTTCGATGTGATGATGACGATCGGACGGTTCTTGGCGCGGATCGTTTCGCTGGTCTCGTAGACGTGAAACTCCATCTTATCGAGCTCTTGCAGCAGATCGTTCGGAAACTCGATATCGGCCTTGTCGATCTCGTCGATCAACAACACGACCTTTTCATCGGTTTCAAAGGCCTGCCACAATTTACCCTTGCGGATATAGTTCGACACGTCGTGCACGCGCTCTTCACCCAACTGGCTGTCGCGCAGACGACTGACGGCATCGTATTCATACAGCCCCTGCTGCGCGCGGGTGGTGGATTTCACGTTCCACTCGATCATCCGCAGCCCCAACGCTCCGGCCACCTGCTTGGCCAACTCGGTCTTGCCAGTTCCCGGCTCACCTTTGACCAGCAAGGGACGTTCCAGCGTCACGGCGGCATTTACCGCAATGGTCAGATCGTCTGTGGCGACGTATTCGGCTGTTCCTTGGAAACGTGCGGTCATTGGCCCCTCATCAAGTGTCGCGCGAAATGCGCCCTTGGGGTTACCGCGCAGCAGAAATTTTGACAAGCCAGGTCGCTGCGTCGCATGAAGGGAAATTGCCAAGTAACTACAATGCTTTTGGTTGATTCGTGCGCTAACCTCCGGTGCCGTCTTTTTGGCGTTGCCCTGAAATGGTCAGTTAATTTTCACAGAAAAACAAGGTTTTGTTGTTTGGTTGGACGTATTTAGATCACGCGCAATGGCGCGGCGCCGGGGCGACGTTTGCATAGTGACAATTACTGCGCTGTCAGATAAACGCTCCGCAGAAGGGGATTGCCGCATGTCAGGTAATGAGAGAGTGACCGGCGTTGCAGGCCACACCGAGGGAGCAAAAATGAAGCAGGAAGTTTTTCTGCCTGAAGATTACCGTCCAGCTGAAGACGAACCATTTATGAATGACAGGCAGCTAGAGTATTTTCGTCGCAAGCTGCTGGATTGGAAAAACGAACTAATGGCTGGCAGCCGCGATACGATCGAAGGGCTGCAGGACAATACCCGTAACATTCCGGATGTCGCTGACCGCGCAAGCGAAGAAACCGATCGCGCGCTGGAACTGCGCACCCGCGATCGTCAGCGCAAACTGGTGGCCAAGATCGACTCAGCCCTGCGCCGCATCGACGAAGGCGAGTACGGCTATTGCGAGATGACCGGTGATCCGATCTCGTTGAAACGTTTGGATGCGCGCCCAATCGCGACCATGACGCTTGAGGCGCAGGAACGGCATGAGCGTCGCGAAAAGGTCCACCGCGACGATTGATCGCTGGGAAAATCTGATAACATAGACGCCGGGGCCTTTTGCTCCGGCGTATTTGCGTTAAGCCGGTGACATGAACATCAGCGGATCGAAATTCGGCATAGTCGGAGGTGGCATTGGCGGCCTCGCGGCTGCTTTGACCCTGCGACAGCGCGGCGCCGTGGTGACCGTGTTTGAGCAGGCACCAGAATTGACCGAGGTTGGCGCGGGCCTTCAGATCAGCGCCAACGGGATGGCTGTGCTGCGTGCGCTGAAGGTTGTTGCGGACACGCCCGAGGCTGGGCTTTTGTCCCATGGAACGGTCCTTCGTGATTACCGGGCAGGGCGGCTGGTCTGCAAAATCGTGCCACCCTCTGCCGGGCCTACCTATTATTACCATCGCGCTGACCTGCTTGATCTTCTCTACAAAGCGGCGGTTCAAAAAGGGGTAGAGTTTCACCTTGGTGCGCGTGTGGAACGGGTGCGAAAGCACCCGTCCGAGGCCGAAATCATCCTCGATACGGGGGCGAGATTTCGGGTTGATTGTGCAGTCGCGGCGGACGGCGGCCAAAGTGCAATTCGTGCTGACCTGACTGGCAGGGAAACACCGAAATTTACACATCAGGTTGCCTGGCGCGCGACGATTCGATGGGACCGGCGCAACAAGAACCCTTGCGCGGTGCTAACCATGGGGCCGGGACGGCATGTAGTGACGTATCCTTTGCGCGATCAGACCCTGATGAACATCGTGGCAATCGAAGAGAGGTCTGACTGGCAGGAAGAAGGCTGGCGTCTGCGCGGTGATCCAGAAGAGCTGAGGGCGCGATTTGCAGGTTTTGGCGGCTTGGTCAAAGAGATTTTGCAAGAGGTTCAGGACCCGAATATCTGGGCATTGTTCCTGCGCCCTGTTGCTGAATGCTGGCAGAATGGGCGTGTGGCGCTTTTGGGCGACGCAGCTCATCCAACGCTGCCTTTCATGGCCCAAGGTGCTTGCCTTGCACTAGAAGATGCCTGGACTCTGGGGCGGTCTTTCGAAGAACAATCCGGCGTTTCGCAAGCACTGGCCGCCTATGAAGCGACCCGTCGCCAGCGGGCAACTCGGGTGGTCGCTGCCGCTGGAGCCAACGCGCGCAACTTCCATCTACGTGGCCCTATGCGTGTCGGGGCGCAACTGGCGTTGATGGCAGTTGGATCGCGGTTGGGCCGAAAATATGATTGGATCTATGAGTTCGATGCCACGGCTTAGCCGATTACAGATCTAGATCTATCCAAACCGGAACATGATCTGAAGGTTTTTCGTGCCCCCGAATTTCGGAATCGATTTTGCAATCGCGCAAAAGGTCAGCGGCCTGAGGGGTCAGAAGGAAATGATCAATACGAATCCCGTCATTTCGGTTCCACGCACCCGCTTGATAATCCCAGAATGAATAATGTTCCGGACCTTGCGTGCCTGCGCGAAAGGCCTCGGTGAAGCCGAGATTCAGAATTTTCCGAAATGCGGCCCGGCTTTCAGGGCGAAACAATGCGTCTTCGCGCCAGGCATCGGGACGCGCTGCGTCTTCGGCCTGGGGAATGATGTTGTAATCACCTGCCATCAGAGCGGGTTCTTCACTGTTCATCAGGTCGCGGGACCGATGATAGAGTCGCTCCATCCAGGCAAGTTTGTAGTCGTATTTTGGCCCCGGGGTGGGGTTGCCGTTTGGCAGATAGAGCCCGCAGATACGCAGTGCCTGTTTGCCGACGACCGTGGCCTCGATCCAGCGGGCCTGTTCATCTTCATCATCACCGGGCAAACCCCGCGAGACGTCCTCGAGCGGTAGCGTCGACAGAATGGCAACGCCGTTAAAGCTTTTCTGACCGTGCGTTTCCACGTTGTACCCGCGCGCCTCAAAGATCTCTCTGGGGAAGTTATCGTCGACTGACTTGATCTCTTGCAGCAGCACAACATCGGGCTGGGCATCATCCAGCCAACGCGGCAATGCTTCGGACCGCGCCTTGATGCCGTTGATGTTGAATGTGGCGATTTTCATGCGCGGCCCTCCGACAGTCCTTGGCAACCTATCGCCCAGAACGGGCCCAACGGCAAGGCGGAGAACAGGTTTGCGAGGCGCTGCCTCGCGCTCCGAGGTATTTTTGGCCAGATGAAGAAACGGACCGTTAACCAGAATCTCCGAAAACCAGCTGGCGGTACAGGCGGAGGCGCCGATGACCGCGCCAGGTGAAGCTCTCCGGTCTAGAAATCGGAGAGCGGATCCCTGCTTCATCTGGCTAGAAATACCTTGGGGGTGTGGGGGTGAAACCCCCACGGGTGATCACATTGAAAACGAAGTGCCGCAGCCGCAGGAGGAGGTGGCGTTTGGGTTTTCGATCACAAAGCGTGCGCCGATCAGTTCTTGTGTGAAATCAATCACCGCATTTTCAAGAAACGGCAGTGAGATTGCGTCGACAATGACCTTCTGCCCCTTACCCTCAAGAACCAAATCGTCGTCTTTGGGTTTGTCCAATGCAATTTCGTACTGAAAGCCCGAACACCCGCCGCCTTCGACAGCGACACGCAGGGCTTGACCCTGATCGGCTGCGCCGATCTCGGCAAGGCGGTCAAAGGCGCGTTCTGTAACTGTCGGGGGCAGATTCATGCCAAACTCCAAAGGTTTATTTCTTAACCACTCTACCATATAGAAAGCCCAAGGACAGGCGACAAGGACAGACCGTTGGACAGAGCATGTTTTGCCTCGAATCCCGACCGCGCAAGAGGGCGGTTGGTGCCAGAGGAAGAAAGCAGTTTCCGGTCATGCTTTCAGCGCGACCGGGACCGGATCATTCATGCCAGCGCCTTTCGGCGGCTCAAGCACAAGACCCAAGTTTTTGTTGAGCACGAAGGGGATAGTTATCGAACGCGGTTGACCCATTCCATCGAGGTCGCGCAGGTGGCGCGGACGATTGCCGGGGCTTTGGGTTTGAATCCAGAACTGACCGAAGCGGTGGCTCTGGCCCATGATCTTGGCCACACGCCGTTCGGACATACTGGCGAGGATGCCTTGCATGAGATCATGCAGCCGTATGGCGGGTTCGATCATAACGCGCAGGCCATTCGGATCGTCACCCGGCTCGAGCGTCATTATGCCGAGTTCGATGGGTGCAACCTTACGTGGGAAACCCTGGAAGGCATTGCAAAACATAACGGACCGGTGGAAGGGGAACTGCCCTGGGCGCTGGCGGAGTGCAATGCGGCGTTTAATCTTGAACTGCACACGCACGCAAGCGCAGAGGCGCAGGTGGCGGCCTTGTCTGACGACATCGCCTATAACAATCATGACCTGTTGGACGGGCTGAGGGCGGAGTTGTTCAGCGACGAGGACATTCAGCGACTGCCGATCGTGGGCGACTGTTATTCGGAGGTGGATCGCAAGTACCCGGGCCTCGACCCCTATCGCCGTCGGCATGAGGCGTTGCGGCGGGTGTTTGGGGTTATGGTGTCGGACGTGATCGACACGTCTCGGGCTCTGATCGCAGGGTCCGGTGCCCAGAGCGTCGAAGAGATCCGGCATCTTGGCTATCCGGTCATTCAGTTCTCAACAGGCCTTTGGGCGCAACTGAAGGAAATTCGCGCTTTCCTGTTTTCGCGGATGTACAGGGCGCCGTCGGTGATGACGGTGCGCGCCGAGGTCAGCAAAGTGGTCGAGGATTTGTTTCCAATCTACCTTGGCGATCCGAAGCAAATGCCCGCGCGCTGGCACGCGGACATTGAAGAGGCTGAGGATGAGACTGCCTTAGCCCGGATCGTATCGGACTATATTGCCGGGATGACCGACAGGTTTGCGCTACAGGATCATGCCAGACTGACTGGCCACCCGATACCGGCGGATCACTCGACCCCGATATAGGCCAAAGCCCAGACTTGTTGGCCCGTCTGATCCTGCGCCGCCTCAGCGTCGTCGGTGGGTGGGAAGACGATCATCGTTGGGCCATACCCTCCGATCCCCATGGGGGCGCCGTCGGCGTGGGTGGCGAGGATAGGCTGATAGGTCGAGATACTATGCCAGGGAATTTCGGCTTGATACCCGTCCATTGCCATCGGTTTGGCCGTCTTACCTTCGGCACCGGCTATGACCATCACATCCGACAAAAGCGGGCCGCTAAAGGTGATGTCGCGCTGGTTGTCCTCGGTGCCGTAGGGAATTGTGATCTCGACCTGATCCAAACTATCCAGCAATGTCGCGTCAAAGCCAGCTGCCCCGTCATGGGTGACCTCCAGATATCCCAGCAAGCCGCCGTCCTCTGCACCGCGTGCGGGCAGGTTGGTTTTCTCAACCGAGCCGCCGAGCGTTATCAGCACATGGCCTTGCGGGGCGGGCATTTCTGCAAAAGCGGGCAGGGCGGTCGACAAGAGCAGGCACAGGGGCAGGGCAAGGCGCATAGGAATCTCCGTTTAGATAGATATGACCGACCTTAGCGGCGGCGGCTCTTATTCCAAGCGCATTCTGGCGCCGTCCATTGACCTTGCTGCACCGCGTGGTAAACCGCCGGGCAAGCAAAAGGACATTCGAAATGAACCTGTTTTCCGAGATCCGCAGCCTCGTGCTGGACGCGCTGGCACAGATGCAGTCCGAAGGCGCGCTGCCCGAAGGGCTGAGCTTTGACAACGTGGCCGTTGAACCGCCGCGCGATGCGGCGCATGGCGACATGGCGACGAATGCGGCTATGGTGCTGGCAAAGCCCACCAAGATGAAACCGCGCGACATTGCCGATGCGCTGGCCGGAAAGCTGGCCGAGGATAACCGGATCACCAGTGCCGAGGTTGCCGGGCCGGGGTTCTTGAACCTGCGGTTGGCGCCATCGGTCTGGCAGAGTGTACTGGCTGCGGTGCTGCAACAGGGCACGGACTATGGCCGCTCGACCATGGGGCATGGGCAGAAGGTCAACGTGGAATACGTCTCGGCCAACCCGACCGGCCCCTTGCATGTGGGTCATACGCGGGGCGCGGTGTTCGGAGATGCGCTGGCAAGCCTGTTGGCCTATTCCGGCCATAACGTGACCCGTGAATACTACATCAATGATGGCGGCGCGCAGGTGGATGTTCTGGCACGCTCGGCTTACGAACGGTATCGCGAGGCAAACGGGCTGAGCCTCGAGATTGCCGAAGGCCTGTATCCTGGCGACTATCTGATCCCGATTGGTGAGGCGCTGAAAGAGAAATACGGTGACAGCCTGATCGACAAACCGGAAAGCGACTGGCTGGAAGAACTGCGCGAGTTTTCGACAGACGCGATGATGGACCTGATCCGCGCCGACCTGAAGGCGCTGGGCGTTGAGATGGATGTGTTCTTCTCGGAAAAGTCGCTCTATGGCACGGGTCGGATTGAAGCTGCGTTGCAATCCCTGACCGACAAGGGCCTGATCTATGAGGGCGTGCTGGAGCCGCCCAAGGGCAAAAAGCCCGAAGATTGGGAACCACGTGAGCAGACCCTGTTCAAATCGACCGAGCATGGCGACGACGTGGATCGCCCGGTCAAGAAATCGGACGGGAGCTGGACCTATTTTGCCCCGGATATCGCCTATCACTATGACAAAGTGACCCGTGGGTTTGACGCGTTGATCGATGTGTTCGGCGCTGACCACGGTGGCTATGTCAAACGGATGAAGGCCGCAGTATCGGCTCTGTCCGATGGCAAGGTACCGCTGGATATCAAGCTAACCCAGTTGGTGAAACTGTGGAAGAACGGCGAGCCGTTCAAGATGTCCAAGCGGGCAGGGAACTTCGTCACATTGCGTGATGTGGTCGATCAGGTTGGCCCGGATGTGACCCGCTTCGTGATGCTGACCCGCAAGAATGACGCTGCCCTGGATTTTGACTTTGACAAGGTGTTGGAACAAAGCCGCGAGAACCCCGTTTTCTACGTCCAATATGCCCATGCCCGCGTGATGAGTGTTCTGCGCCGTGCAGCTGAGGCCGGGATCGACGCGCAGGACCCAACGCTGAAAAGCGCCGATCTAGGCAAGATCGACCATGCCTCTGAGCTGACTGTTGCCAAGAAGCTGGCCGAATGGCCGCGTCTGGTTGAGATCGCCGCGCGCACCAATGAGCCGCACCGGGTTGCCTTCTATCTGTATGAACTTGCAGGGGATTTCCACGCGCTTTGGAACAAGGGCAACGATGAGACCCAGCTGCGGTTTATTCAGGATGGCGATGTTGCCACAAGCCAGTCAAAAATCGCACTGGCCCGGTCCGTTTCTGTTGTGATTTCAGCAGGCTTGGGTATTCTTGGCGTTACCCCGGCGCAGGAGATGCGGTGAACAACACCGTCCGAACCGCCGGTACGAGGTAGGCAAGAAATGACCCGCGCGCCTTATTTTCGGCGCTAAACGGGCGGTGAGGCGGACATGGCAAGTTACGATTACCCGGGGCAAATGCGCCCCGAGCAGATGCATTATACGAATCAAGCTCATCCTCAGGATGGGTATGACCTCCCTAATGACTTGCACGGATATGACGAAACGCCCCATCCCGCGGGTTTGGGTCGTATTGTTAGTGCTCTAGGTGCCGTTGCATCATTGGCGCTGGTCGCTGGCATCGGTGTTTGGGGTTACAATTTGGTAATGCGCGATGTGAGTGGCGTGCCGGTTGTTCGGGCCTTAGATGGACCAATGCGTATTCAGCCGGATAGCCCGGGTGGCACCCCTGCGGATCATCAGGGTTTGGCCGTGAACACGGTTGCGGCAGTGGGCACAGCAGCGCCGCCTGCTGATCGGCTGATCCTTGCACCGCGCCCGGTTTCCCTGACAGATGAAGATACTCCGGTGGCACCGTTGCAACCGACACCTGCCGTACATGTGGTCCAGGAAAACGTCTCTGACCGGACGGCCACACAGATGCGCCAGGGCGCGGTTGATGCACTGGTTGCTGAACTGGCGGGAGAGGCGGAAAATTCCGATCAGGTTGGCGAGCAAAGTTTTCAGTTGGCCTCTTTGACCATCCCCGAGGAAGAGCCTGCTATTGATCCGGCTGATCTGGCTGCATCGCAACCGGACCCAGAACTGGCGGCTTTGCCTGGTGTGCGCCGGTCGCTGCGCCCGGTCCTGCGCCCCGCTGGCGGTGTGCGCAGCGCAATTACGTCAAACAGCACTACCGAAGACGCGATCAACGCGGCGGTCAAAGCTGCGGTCGGCTTGGATGTAGATCCTGAAACTCTGACCAAGGGCACCCGTATGGCCCAGCTTGGCGCCTATGAAAATTCGGACGTCGCGCGCTCGGAATGGGATCGCATGAATGGACGATTCGGGGATTATATGGATGGAAAACAGCGTGTTATACAGAAAACCTCAAGCGGTGGGCGGACTTTCTATCGTCTTCGGGTTCTGGGGTTTGACGATCTGAGCGACTCGCGCCAATTCTGTGCCGCTTTGCAGGCCGAAGGCGCTGATTGCATTCCGGTTGCCGCGCGGTGAATTTCGGCGCAGTCATTACCGACGCTGAAGGTCTGCGCCTGACGCCTGATGAGAAAAAACTGTTCCGAGAGATGAACCCATTCGGGTTCATTCTGTTTGCCCGTAATATCGAGTCTGCGGATCAGGTGCGCGCCCTATGCGACGATTTCCGCGAGGCTGTGGGGCGAAACTGCCCGATCACTGTTGATCAAGAGGGTGGACGCGTGCAACGACTGCGCACACCGCTGGCACGGGAATGGATGCCGCCGCTGGATCACGTGGCCCAGAGCGGAGAGCAGGCCGAACGTGCCATGTATCTGCGCTATCGTCTGATTGCGAATGAACTGTTCGAGCTTGGGATCGACAGCAACTGCGCCCCCATGGTGGATCTGGCCCGGAACGAGACGCATCCGTTCCTTAGAAACCGCTGCTATGGGTCTGATCCCAAAATGGTTTCCCGGATCGGTCGTGCGGTTGCCGAGGGGCATTTGGATGGCGGTGTATTGCCGGTGCTCAAACACATGCCGGGTCATGGTTTGTCCACGCTGGACAGCCATCATGACCTTCCCCATGTCGATCTGACGCAAGAGGACCTGACCGAGGCCGATTTCGGCCCGTTTCGGGATTTGAACGATCTGCCGATGGGGATGACGGCGCATCTGGTCTATGACCGGATTGACCCTCAACCTGCTACGATTTCTCGGACCATGATCAGCCTGATCCGCAAAACGATCGGGTTTGGCGGGCTGATCATGACGGATGATATCTCGATGAAGGCCCTCAGCGGAAATCCAGAAGAGATTGCCAATCAGGCGCTAGCTGCAGGGTGCGATGTGGTTTTGTACTGCAACGGCTCTTTTGATGCCCGTGCTAAGGTGCTGAGCACCGCCGGAAAGATGTCCGAACAGGCACAGAAACGCGCTGAACGCGCGTTGGCGATGCGCAAAGCCCCGCAGGAACTTGACATCCAAGCCGCCGAAGCCGAACTTTCTCGCCTAATGGGCGGGCAGGTGTATGTCGGATAATCTTTTTAGCGAAGACCCCGTCTCGGTCGCGGATCGCCTTGCGGCAGAGGCATTGATCGTAGATGTCGACGGGTTCGAAGGCCCGCTCGATGTTCTGCTGATGCTGTCCCGCACGCAAAAGGTAGATCTGCGCAAAATATCGGTTCTGGCGCTGGCGCAGCAATACTTGTCCTTTGTTGAAAAGGCACGGGCGCTGCGGATCGAACTGGCCGCCGACTATCTGGTGATGGCGGCGTGGCTGGCCTTTCTGAAATCGCGCTTGCTGCTGCCTCCGGATCCGAATGACGAAGGCCCCTCTGGCGAAGAACTGGCCGCGCATCTGGCATTTCAGCTCGAGCGGCTTCAGGCCATGCGTGATGCCGCCGCCCGTTTGATGGGGCGCGATCAGCTGGGGCGCGATTTCTTCAAACGCGGGCAGGGCGAGGATGTCACGCGCATCCGCACCGTGACCTATTCCGCCACTCTGCTGGACCTGATGCAGGGCTATGCCCGCATTCGCACCCGTGATGAATTCCGCCCCTTTGTCATGGACCGTGACGCCGTATTCACGATGGAACAGGCGCTGGAACGTATGCGCCCGCTGATCGGCTTTGCCGGGGCCTGGACGGATATGGAGACCTATCTGCCCGAGGGCTGGGATGCCGACCCGGTGCGCAGGCGGTCCGCGACGGCGGCTACTTTTGCGGCCTCACTTGAGTTGGTGAAAGAAGGACATATGGAAATACAGCAGAGCGAAACTTTTGCTCCGATACAGCTACGCAAGAGGACCCAATCCCGTGACTGACGCGCCTCAGGAAGAAGGTACCGGCACCCTGTTCGAAGCTCCGCCTATGGCCGAGCAGGAACGCATGGTTGAGGCCGTGTTATTCGCCAGCGCCGAGCCGGTGACGATCGCCGATCTAGAAGTGCGGATGCCCCATGGCAGCGACGCGTCACAGGCGGTGGATATGCTTAAGAAACGCTATGAAGGGCGTGGTGTTCGTGTGGTTCAGGTTGGTGAATCCTGGGCCATTCGCACTGCCCCAGACTTAGGTTTTCTGATGCAAAAAGAAACGGTTGAAACCCGCAAACTCAGCCGGGCCGCGATCGAAACGCTGGCGATCGTGGCATATCACCAACCCTGTACACGTGCCGAGATCGAAGAAATTCGTGGCGTATCGGTCTCGCGCGGGACCATCGACCAACTTTTGGAGATGGAGTGGATCAGACTGGGTCGTCGTCGCATGACGCCGGGCCGTCCGGTGACTTTCGTGGTGACTCCGCAGTTTCTGGATCACTTTGGGCTGGAGAACGCCCGCGATTTGCCGGGGTTGAAAGAATTGCGCGCTGCCGGTTTGCTGGAGAACAGACCGCCTCCGGGAACGATCCCACTGGGAGAGGGGCAGGAAGACGAAGATCAAACCGAACTGTTCGAGGATGAGTGATCACGCGGCCCTTTTGTTGCCGCACAAATCGACTATTTAGAAGCCTGGAAATCGGAGTTGAGCAATGAATGCCAATCGTATCATTGACATGATTGTGCGACAGGTCATGCGGCGGCTTGTCACCAAAGGGGTGGACAAGGGGTTCGACATGGCTAGCCGGGTGGGCCAGAAGTCGGGGCAAGAGCAGCCGCCGCACGAGAGCTCAGGTGCCTCTGATCAGCTGCAGGCGGACGGTAACCGCCAGCGTCAAAACATGCGTCAAGCCCAGCGAGTGGCCAATCAGATGCGCCGGTTTATCCGGTTCTGATCAGGTTACCGCTTTGAAGTGCTTGGACAGTTTCAATCCTTGTCCCTGATAGTTCGAGGCGATGCCCGCACCATAAAGCTGCGTGGGCATTTCTGACATCCGCTCGTACACCAGCCGCCCGACGACTTGGCCGTGCTCCAACACAAATGGGGCCTCGTGACAGCGGACTTCCAACACTCCGCGTGATCCTTCGCCACCTGCGGCGGCATGGCCAAAACCGGGATCGAAGAAACCGGCATAATGCACCCGGAATTCCCCGACCATCGCCAGATAGGGGGCCATTTCAGCCGCATACATCGGCGGGATATGCACCGCCTCGCGGCTGACCAGAATGTAAAACGCACCGGGGTCGAGGATGATGCGCCCATCGGTGGTACGCACCTCTTCCCAATATTCCTGAGGGTCGTATTCGCCAATCCGGTCCAGATCAATGACACCGGTATGAGGCTTGGCGCGGTAGCCCACCAAATCGGTGTCGGGAAGCCGCAGGTCCACCGAGAACCCGAGCCCGTCCTGAATGACAGCGGGGCCATCGACCAGCGGGGATTCGGCGTGCAGGGCGCTTAGATCGGTATCGCTCAGCACGGCCTGTCCCTCCCGGAACCTGATCTGGTTCAGCCGCATTCCCGGACGCACCAGAACCGAGAATGAGCGGGGGCAGATCTCGGCATACAAAGGGCCGGTATAGCCTGCAGGCACCCGGTCAAACTCGGTCCCGCCATCGGTGATCGTGCGCGTCAGAAGATCCAGCCGCCCAGTCGAGCTTTTTGCATTGGCGGCCGCGCTCAGCCCCTGGGGCAGGGCCAGCGATTCCATCAACGGCACTAGATAGACACAGCCCTTTTCCAGCACGGCACCTTCAGAGATATCGATGCGGTGCATCTCAAATTCCGACAAACGTTCGGCTACGGTGCGACCTTCGCCTGCCAGAAACGAGGCACGTACCCGGTAAGCTACTGTACCTAAACGCAAATCAAGGCTGGCGGGTTGAATCTGGGCGGGGATGACCTCTGGGCTTGCGGTAATCTCACCGCGCGCGATCATCGCCTCTATCTGCTGGTTCGGGCATACGCCGGTCATTCCGATCCCCCCTGATGCCAGAGCGGGATCTGGCCTGTGTGCCATAAACGTCGGTGTGATTTGGTCGGGCTAGCAGGACTCGAACCTGCGACCTTCCGTCCCCCAGACGGACGCGCTACCAGGCTGCGCCATAGCCCGACGTTGAGGTGTTCATAAAGACTTTCCCGGCGGGGGCAAGAGGAAATCATCGCCTTTTTTCTTATCCCGCCGATCGGTTTTCTATTCGGTTCAACACGCTGCGCAGCTCTTGCGCGATGGGCGCTATCTGGCTGAGCAACTGGTCATCGAATACGTCTCGGGTCCAGGCCAATGTCGCGATCCCACCCAACAAGGGCGAGGCGTCGGGATAAGACGGCTGGGCTTGGGCCGCAGGCTCAGCTTTTGGCGGAGCGGGGGCAGGGGTCGGTTCGGGTTTTTGCGCGTCGCCAAGATCCAGATGTATCTGCTCTTGCGGGGGGGCTGGCTTGGCCGTGAATGGCACAACGACATTTGCATCGGGTGCGGGTTCTAGATTCGCCATTTCATCCAGGCCCTGGGACACTGAAGAAACATGCGCCACGCCCTGTTCACGCAAGATGCGCTGTACGCCTTTGATGGTGATCCCATCCTCATGCAAAAGCTTCTTGATGCCGCCCAGCAGGCGCATATCGTTGGGGCGATAATATCGGCGCCCACCGGCCCGTTTTACCGGTTTCACCTGATTGAAGCGGCTTTCCCAGAATCGCAGAACATGCGGCTGCACACCCAACCAGTCCGCAACTTCACTGATGGTGCGAAAGGCGTCTGGGGACTTGCTCATATTCGTGCCGTCCTGATCTTATTTGCGGTTCCCTGCGGCGACGCGATCTTTCATCAGATGCGACGGGCGGAAGGTGAGAACACGGCGAGGCTGAATTGGAACTTCTTCGCCTGTCTTGGGATTGCGGCCGATACGAGCTGTCTTGTCCCGAACACTGAACGTTCCAAAAGACGAGATCTTCACCTGTTCACCGCGCACCAATGCGTCGGACATATGGTTCAGAACGCTCTCGACCAGTTGCGCGCTTTCATTGCGTGAAAGGCCAACTTCACGAAATACGGCCTCGCTCAGATCCATTCGGGTCAGTGTTTTGTCGCTCATGCCAATTCCCCTGTTGCTATCAGAGCATAGGGTCAGGGCAAATTCGCTGTCAATATCAATGAATTGCGGGCGAGTGTGTAAGCTGAATTGCGCTTGTTACCACCGCAAGAGGACTGAGCCCCAGGCCAATCCACCTCCGATTGCCTCTGTGACCAGCAGATCACCCTGTTTGAACTGCCCACGCTGTTTCGCAACAGACATTGCCAGGGGAATAGATGCGGCCGAGGTATTTCCGTGGTCTTGCAGGGTAACGACAACGTGTTCCATAGGAACGCCCAATTTCTTGGCTGTGCCCTGAATGATTCTAATGTTTGCCTGATGCGGTACGATCCAATCCACATCTTCATGGCTTAGCCCAGCCTTCTCGAGGCAGGTTTCTGCGGTAGAGGTCAGACGTTCAACTGCCTGCCGAAACAGCTGGTTTCCTTTCATCCGCAGATAGCCTGTGGACTGGGTCGAGACGCCTCCATCCACATAGAGCAGGTCCTTATAGCGCCCGTCCGAGTTCAGGTCGGTTGCCAGAATGCCCCGATCGTCCGAGGTTCCCGCGCCCTCATGCTGTTCAAGGATTATCGCTCCGGCGCCGTCGCCGAACAACACGCAGGTCGACCGGTCGGTCCAGTCCATGATACGAGAGAACGTCTCGGCGCCGATGACCAGCACGCGTTTGGCCTGGCCTGACACGATCAGCGCATTGGCATTGGTCATGGCATAGACGAATCCGGCGCAAACCGCCTGTACGTCAAAGGCGAAGCCTTTGGTCATGCCAAGCTGCGATTGAACCATTGTTGCGGCAGAGGGAAACGTCAGGTCAGCGGTCGATGTTGCAAGAATAATCGCATCAATATCATCTGCCTCCAGACCCGCATCGACCAGTGCGGCACTGGCAGCCTTTGTAGCCATAATCGAAGTGGTTTCGTCTTCCGCTGCAAAATGCCGGCGTTCGATCCCGGAACGTGTCCGTATCCACTCATCAGACGTATCGAGCGTTTCTTCGAACTCGGAATTCGGGACGATGCGCTCTGGCAAATAGTGCCCGACACCAACTATAATTGAACGGCCTGCCATGCTGGGGTACTGCCTTTTTTGTTATTCACCGGCCTTCGACGGCGTGTCTGCGGCATCTTGTGCAAGCTCGGCTGTCGATGCAACCCGTGCTGCCAATTTTTCGGCGAAGCCGGACTCGGCCAGGGTAAAGGCCAGCTTTACAGCGGCTGACACGCCGGTTGAGTCTGCACCACCATGTGATTTGACGACGGTTCCGTTCAGGCCAAGGAAAACCCCACCATTCACGCGCCGAGGATCAATTCGTTTCTTCAAACGCTGCAAAGATGTGATTGCAAGGATCGAGGCTAGTCGTGAGAGCGGAGAATATTTGAACGCCTCGCGCAGAAGATCTCCGATCAGGCTGGCTGTGCCTTCTCCGGTCTTGATGGCGACGTTGCCTGTAAACCCGTCTGTTATAATGACATCGGCTTTGTCTCCCGGGATGTCGCTGCCTTCGACAAAACCCACAAAGTCAAAGCTGGCCTGATCCGCAAAATCCGAGATCATGCCATGCGCTTCTTTTAGCTCGGCGCGCCCTTTATGTTCCTCGGTGCCCACATTCAAAAGGCCGATCCGGGGACGTTCCAACGCCATGCCGTTTCGGGCATAAGAGGCACCCATCAAAGCATATTGCAGCAGGTCCTTGGCGTCCGCGCGCACATCGGCGCCTACGTCCAACATTACATTGAAACCCTGCGGATTGCGCGAGGGCCACAAAATAGCGATTGCCGGGCGGTTTACCCCCGGCAGCTTACGTAGACGCATCATCGACAGGGCCATCAATGCGCCGGTATTGCCACAGGAGACCGCGCCATGGGCTTCACCCTGACGTACCGACTCCAGTGTGGACCACATCGAGGTTTGCTTGCCGTGTCGGACGACCTGGCTGGGCTTGTCCTCCATCGTGACCACATCGGGACAATCACGAAAAACGACGCGCCCGTTCAGGACACGCCGTTTTGCGACAAGTTTGCGCAACATGGCCTCAGGCCCGTGCAAGATGAACGCGATATCGGGGTTCTTATCCGCCGATTTGGCGATCCCCGCCACAACAGCAGCGGGCCCCGAATCTCCGCCCATTGCGTCAACCGAGATGGTAATCCGTCCGGCGTGCGTGGGCTGTTCTGTCATGCTTGGCCTGCGCTTTTAGGGCTTAGGCCGCGTCTTCGTCCAGGTCGATTTCGTCGGCCTGAGCGACGACTTCGCGGTCATCATAGTGGCCGCAGGACGCGCAGACGTGGTGCGGGCGCTTCAGCTCACCACAGTTGGCGCATTCGTTCGGGTTTGCAGCAACCAGAGCGTCGTGCGCGCGGCGGTTGTTGCGACGCGACTTGGAAACTTTGTTCTGTTGGACAGCCATGGTCTCAACCTTTGTCTACTAAGGGCCGGCAGATTCGCTGCGGGCCAGGTTTCATTCTTCGTTTTTCTCGTGGTTTGACGCGCGTTTAGGGGACGGGCCCCGCGATGTCCAACCCAAATTCCGATGAGCGCGCGAAAATACTGCGATTCTCAGCATGTTCAAGCGATTTTTCTGAGCGCCTGCTATGACAGGATTTCAGGCCCGTGTCACTCGTCTTTTTTCAGTGCATCGCGCAGCCCGGCCAAGCCCGCAAAGGGTTTGACATCTTCATCCGTTATTGCCTGTTTGCCGGGTTCGGTAAAGCCCGCCTGTTCCAATTCGGCACCTTCTTTCCGGGGATACTGGGGGAGGGCAAGCGCCAGCGCTTCGGACATGACCTCGGTCAGAACGATTTCGGTCCCTAGCGGCTCAGATTCGTCACCCTCCGGGATTTCGAACTCTTCCTCGTCAGGGTTTGTCCAATCTGACAGAAACATCCGGGTCACCGGAATGTCGATCCGCGTGGTAACCGGTGTCAGCGTCACGACACAGGGTTGAATCACGGTTGCCCCCAGTTTTCCTGAAAGCGCCCAATCACGCTTTCCATGCGCACGCACCTCGCCGACAAAACTCAGCTTACGCAGCCCAAGCAGGCTCAACTCGTTCTTTAAGACATCCAACTCCTGTGCGTCAGGGCGAATTTCAAAGGGCGTCGGTGCGTTCTGAGGCAGGTCGGCGACCCGTAAAGATGTCTGGTTGCTCATACGTGGCCCTTTCGTGTGTTGAACCGGGGTGGCGGTTTGATGTAATCGGATAGGGGCCGCACGGTCCCAAGGCAAGAGGGTGTGAATGTTGAAAGTTATGAGCAGGTTGAAACCAGCGTCCAGAACGCTCGTATTTGCGGCCTGTCTGACCGCTGCTGGTGCGTGTGCTCCGGTCTTCAAGAAACACGGATATGTCCCCACAGCCGAGGACCTGGCCGAAATTCAAGTGGGTGTCGATACACGTGAAAGCGTACTCGAATCCGTTGGCGCGCCCAGTACTTCAGGCGTTGTTCGCGATTCCGGCTTTTATTATGTGACATCACGCGTTCGTCATTATGGTCCGAAACGACCGAAAATCGTCTCGCGCGAGCTTGTGGCGATCAGCTTCGATGACCGGGGTGTTGTGCGCAATATTGAACGCTTTGGCCTTGAGGATGGAGCCGTCGTGACGTTGGATCGTCGTATTACCGAATCCTCAGTTCAGAACCGTGGGTTCCTGCGGCAGCTGCTCGGCAATATCGGCAACTTCAACCCGGCAAACATTCCTGGCGCGACCAACTAATTCATAGTCACGTCTTGTCAACTTCACAGGGCGGTCACAAATCCTGTGTTATTGACCCTGCAAGACGAAACAGGTCAGCAACCCAGGAGGATGCGACCATGGCACTATTGCTCGGCAAGGGCCGGTACCGTGCGCGTCAGGCGCAAACACCGCAGGATGTTGCGGCGGCACAGTGTCTTCGAACATTGGCTTTCGGGACTGATCAGCCTGATCAGGATGAGTTCGACAGCCGTTGTACGCATATTCTGGTCGAGGATATGCGTGCCAACGGTAAACTCGTGTGCTGCTTTCGCATGTTGATGATGGAGCGCGGGGCCGAGATTGGCCAAAGCTATTCCGCCCAGTTCTATGACCTCTCGGCACTTGAAGGGTTTAAGGGGCGTATGGTCGAGATGGGGCGCTTTTGCGTGCATCCTGGTCGAAACGATCCAGACATTCTGCGTGTTGCCTGGGGGGCGATGACTGCATTTGTCGATCAGAATAATGTTGAGATGCTGTTTGGCTGCTCATCGTTTGCGGGTACAGAAACGGCGGAATATCTTGATGCTTTTGCGATGTTGAAACATCGCCATCTGGCCCCGAAACGCTGGTTGCCACGGGTCAAGGCCCCAGATGTTTTCCGGTTCGCTGCGAGATTGCGTCGGCGCCCGGATGCCAAAAAAGCCATGATGCGCATGCCCCCTTTGCTGCGTACTTACCTGATGATGGGCGGCTGGGTCAGTGACCACGCAGTCGTTGACCGTCACATGAACACTTTGCATGTCTTTACCGGCCTCGAAATCTGCGCCATTCCGCCCGCACGTAAACGTTTGCTGCGGGCCGTTGCCGGGTAATCGCCGTTGACGGCTCGACGCTGCGGGGGTAGCTGGCGGGCATGGCAAGAATTCCTTTATTGCAGATGTCCGGCATTTCCCTGACTTTCGGGGGCGATCCGGTTTTTTCAAACCTTGATCTGGTGGTTCAACCAGGCGACCGCGTCGCTCTGGTTGGGCGGAACGGATCCGGCAAGTCAACCTTGATGAAAGTGATGGCCGGTTTGGTAGAACCGGACAAGGGCGAGATTGTAATTCCCCCGGGTAAGTCAGTCGGTTACATGGAGCAAGACCCCGGAATGGAAGGGTTTGCTACGCTCGGCGACTATGCCTCCAGCGGGTTAGAGCCGGGTGAGCTTTACAAAGTCGAACGCGCAGGCGAAGGGCTGAAATTCGACCCAGCGCGCGCTGTTGAGACGGCCTCGGGCGGTGAACGCCGCCGTGCCGCGCTGGCCAAGCTGATGGGCGAAGCCCCTGATTTGATGCTGCTGGACGAGCCGACCAACCATCTTGACATCGAAGCCATCGCCTGGCTCGAGCGTGAGCTGGGATCGACACGGACGGCCTATGTGCTGATCTCACACGACCGTGCCTTTCTGCGCGCCTTGACCCGCGCGACGCTATGGATCGATCGTGGGGCGGTCCGACGGCAGGAGCAGGGGTTTACGGCATTCGAGGCTTGGCGCGACAAGATCTGGGAGGAAGAGGACCAGCAACGTCATAAGCTGAACCGTCTGATCAAGTCCGAGGCGCGATGGGCCGTCGAGGGCATCAGCGCCCGTCGCAAGCGCAACCAGGGTCGGGTCCGCGCCTTGCAGGACCTTCGATCTGAAAAAGCCGCACAGATAAAACGTCAGGGTTCGGCCGCGATGACCCTTGAGGCTGGACCGAAATCAGGGCGAAAAGTGTTTGAGGCCAAAGGCCTATCCAAGTCTTTTGGTGATCATCAGATCGTGCGCAACTTTGACCTGTTGGTACAGCGGGGCGACCGCGTGGCCTTTGTTGGCCCAAACGGCGTCGGCAAGACAACATTGCTGAAAATGCTGTTGGGACAAGAGAACCCGGATGAGGGTTCGGTCACGCTGGGCACCAATCTTGAGATTGCGGTTTTCGACCAGACCCGCGCGCAGCTGGACCCCGAAATGAGCCTTTGGGACAGCCTGACTGGTGACCCCGAGATGCGTGTTTCCGGCAAGGCGGATCAGGTGATGGTCGGCGGCCAACCCAAGCATGTGGTCGGCTACCTTAAGGAGTTTCTGTTTGACGAGGGGCAGGCCAGAGCAGCCGTTAAGTCACTGTCCGGTGGGGAAAAAGCCCGTCTGCTGCTGGCAAAGCTGATGGCCAAACAGTCGAACCTGCTGGTATTGGACGAACCGACCAACGATCTGGATGTGGAAACACTGGATCTGTTGCAGGAACTGCTGGACGATTATGACGGTACCGTTTTGCTGGTCAGCCACGACCGCGATTTCTTGGACCGTGTGGCCGCAACGACCATCGCGATGGAGGGTAACGGCCGTGCAACCGTCTATGCCGGGGGGTGGTCGGACTACCTCGCTCAGCGCGGCGAGGTGTCTGATAAGAAAGAAGTAAAAACAAAAACTTCCAAGCCAAAGGTAAAGCAAGAAGCGCAGCCGAAACTGGGGCTATCATTTTCAGAGAAACACCGTCTTGAGAAATTGCCTGCCGAGATTGAGCGGCTTGAGGCGGAAATCGGAAAGCTTGAAGAGCTGATGTCCGATCCTGAGCTTTTCAGCCGTGAACCTGTTAAGTTTCAGAAAGCGACCGAGGCTTTGGTCGAGCGGCAAGAAAAGCTGGCCGCAGCCGAGGAAGAGTGGCTGATCCTCGAGGAAAAGGCCGAGGGCGCCTAGATCAGCTTTCGCGCTGTGGCCGGCTATCCGACCACAGTTCATTTGAGTGAGCCGTTTTCATCGGTAGGTGATCAGCCACGCTCAGCGCATTCGCAGCGCGCCGTCGATACGGATGACCTCGCCGTTCAGATAACCCATTTCGACGATGAACCCGGCCAGTCGCCCGTATTCGCGGGGGTCGCCAAGGCGCACAGGGTTGGGAACGTCAGAGGCCAGTTGTTGCTGCACCTCTTCGGGCAGACCGGCCAGCATCGGAGTCATAAAGATTCCGGGTGCGATGGTCATCACGCGGATTCCGGACGAGGCCAGATCCCGTGCCATGGGCAGGGTCATACCTACCACACCGCCTTTCGAAGCGGCATAGGCAGCCTGACCCTTTTGCCCATCAAAGGCGGCAATTGAAGCCGTGTTGATGATAACCCCACGCGCGCCATCCGGTTCTGGGTCGTTCTTTGCCATTTCCGCGGCTGCAAGGCGTGAAACGTTGAATGTACCCACTAGGTTGATGTCGATCGTGCGCTGAAATGCATCAAACGGATGCGGGCCATCCCTGCCTACGGTTTTCATGCCAACCGCGATCCCGGCGCAATTCACTGCCGCGTTGATCGCTCCCATCTTCTCGCGGGCATGGGCGATGGCCGCGGCCACGGATGTTTCATCGGTTACATCCGTCTGGGCGAAATGCCCGCCAATTTCTGTTGCGACCTGGCTGCCTCGGTCCGCATCCCGGTCCAGAATGGTTACCTGTGCATTGTTTTCTGCAAAAAAGCGGGCCGTTGCCTCACCCAGCCCCGAGGCGCCTCCGGTGACAATGGCTGCGGTGGTCGACAGGTGCATCTGGATCTCCTTCCAAAAGATATGAACATACGTTCATTTAATATCAGCCAAGGGACAGTGTCCATAGGGGGGGCGTCGGGCAGGCGGCCTTTCCTCAAGGCTTTCTCAGGTCAGCTTCAGGCGTTCTTAATGTTGAAATCTCAAATCGACACTGAACGCAATTGAGCGTCTGGGTGGCGCATTTGAGGAGGACAAACTATGCGAATTGGAACCAAATCAGGGCTTTCCGCTTTGGTTGCCGCTCCGTTTCTGGGGATTATGGCGGCTGGAAGTGCGGCCGCTGCACCAGAGGTCTGCAACTGGAAAACGGCGCGGGATGCTGCAAACAGCGGCGATTATGCGACCATGTGTGAGTGCACGCAGGTAACCCCCAGCTTTCTGGAGCGCTTGCAGAAACGAGCGGATTTCGAAACCACATTGCGAAACACATCCGCGCAATGCCCGGGGTTGGCCGCCTTGTTGACCGACTTTCCGACAGCATCAATCGTAAGCGCGGCAAATGCGGGCGAAGACCGCAGTTCGGACCCAAGCAGTCCGGTCACGCCGGTTGGCGGCGGTGGAACAGGGTCCGGCGGGTCGGGCGGTAACGGTCCCGGCAACGGCGGCGGCGATGATCCGGGTGGCGATAACCCGGGCGATGATCCGGGTAACGGTGGTGGGGATGATCCCGGTGACGACAACCCAGGTGATGATCCCGGCAATGGTGGTGGCGATGGCCCCGGCAAACCCGGAAATGGCAATGGTCCCAGCAAAGGGGGTAATGGTCCGGGTAAAGGCGGTAACGGCCCCGGAAATGGCAATGGAAACGCTGGGAACCCTGGCAATGGCGGGGGCAATAATGGCGGCTCTGGCCCCGGCACCGGAAACGGTGGAGGTAACAACGGCCACGGCGGAGGCCACGGCAATGGCGGCGGCGGCCATGGAAACGGCGGAGGCAAAGGGGGCAAGCGATAAGCCTACAAGTGACGGATTTGCTCATGCCGAAACAGAAACGGCCACCCAATTAGGTGGCCGTTTTTCTTTCAGAGGTCTTAGTTATCCCAACTGAACCAGCGCGTGCCTCTTCTTGCCCGCACTCAGTTTGATGGGCGAGGACAAGGCGCCTGCGTCGATCATCAGTCCCGCGTCTGTTAATGAAGCGTCGTCCAGTTTGGCGCCGTTTTCTGCAATCAGGCGCTTGGCCTCTTTGCCAGATTTCGCCAAGCCAGACTGTACGATCAGTTGCACGATGGATATCGGCAAGTCTGCTTCGCCGACCGTTAGGGTCGGCAGATCGTCCCCGACGCCACCTTTTTCGAACACTTCGCGAGCGGTGGCCTCGGCGTTTGCCGCAGCCTCGGCCCCGTGCAGCAAGGAGGTGACCTCGTTTGCCAGGCGGATCTTGGCCTCGTTGATCTCGGACCCCTGCAATGCGCCAAGGCGGTCACACTCATCCACAGGCAGTTCGGTGTACAGCTTCAGGAACCGGCCGACATCCGCGTCGGTGGTGTTGCGCCAAAACTGCCAGAACTCATAGGGTGAGCGCATCTCGGCATTCAGCCAGACCGCACCGTCTTGCGATTTGCCCATCTTCTTGCCATCGCTGGTGGTCAGCAGGGGTGAGGTCAGGCCATAAATCTCGTTATCCAACACGCGACGGGTCAGGTCGATACCGTTGACGATATTGCCCCACTGATCGCTACCGCCAAGCTGTAGGACACAGCCATAGCGACGGTTCAGTTCAAGGAAGTCATAGGCCTGCAGGATCATGTAATTGAATTCGAGGAAGGACAGCGATTGCTCGCGGTCCAGCCGGGATTTCACCGATTCAAAGGCCAACATCCGGTTGACCGAGAAATGCCGGCCGATGTCGCGCAGGAAGTCGAGGTAATTTAGGTCGTCCAGCCACTCTTCGTTGTTCAGCATCAGTGCTGCGTTTTCTGCGCCGCTATCATAGTCGATATAGGCGGCAAACACCTTTCTGATGCCTGCGATATTGGCGTTGATCTGGTCCGGGCCCAGCAGGGGGCGCTCATCTGACCGGAAGGACGGATCGCCCACCTTCGTGGTGCCGCCGCCCATCAGGGTGATCGGCTTATGACCTGTTTTCTGGAACCAGCGAAGCATCATGATCTGGATCAGGCTGCCCACATGTAGGGACTTTGCCGTTGCATCAAACCCGATATACGCCGACTGACACCCGCTGATCAGCGCCTCGTCAAGGCCCTGATAATCGGTGCAGTCAGCCAGAAAGCCGCGCTCGATCATCGTGGCGATGAAATCCGATTTGGGGTGGTAGGTCATATCGTGCCCTTTGGGTTAATGTTGCGGGGCAGTGTATAGGCGGTGGGGCTGACAAGGAAAAGGCACCTTGTCCAAGAAAAACACGCGGCTTATGTGATCTGGCTTGCCTTGGGTTTGCGTTAACGTGCAGGTTGTGGACAACGCGACGACAGAACGGGCGCGAACAGGCGAAAGAGGGCTGGCGTGGGTCGGGCAATTAGCAAATCAGGCGTATTGACTGCATTGGGTGCAATGTCGGGGACCTCGCTGGATGGCGTGGACGCGGCGGTGATCAAAACGGACGGTTACAGAATTCTTGGCTTTGGGCCCACCGGATACCGCGCCTATTCAGATGCGGAGCGGAAAACGCTTCGTGCTGCATTGGGACAGTGGCATGGCCCCGAGGTGGATGCCGCGGCGGAATTGGTTACGCTTGCCCATGCCGAAATACTGGCGGACTTCGACAAGATTGATCTGATCGGGCTTCATGGTCAGACCCTAGCGCATGAACCAAGCGGGCGCGGCACGTTGCAGGTGGGTGACGGCGATGGCCTGACGCAGGCCTTGGGTGTCCCCGTCGTTTGGGATTTCCGCAGCGATGATGTGGCGATGGGGGGCGAGGGCGCTCCGCTTGCGCCCTTTTTCCACTTTGCCTGTGCCAAGTGGATTGAGGCCAACCAACCGCTTTGTTTTCTGAACCTGGGTGGGGTCGGGAACCTGACCTATGTAGATCCCAGGTTTGATGGCCCTGAAATACCAGGTGCGCTGTTGGCTTTTGACACCGGTCCGGCCAACGCACCGGTTGATGATCTGATGCAGGAACGTCTGGGTCTGCCCATGGATCGCGACGGCGCGGTTGCGCGCGGCGGTAGGGTCGAGGCCGGAGCACTTGAACTGTTTCTGGCAGAGCCTTTCTTTAACAGGATGCCGCCGAAATCGCTGGACCGGAACGACTTTGCCGAGATGATCCGCCTGGTTCAGGAATTATCAGATGCTGATGCAGTTGCCACGCTTACCGGCATGTGCGCCGCCGGAGTTGCGCAAGGGATCGAGCATTGCCCGGAACCGCCGTCGCGTGTGTTGGTGACAGGAGGGGGACGGCATAACCCGGTCCTGATGGAGATGCTGCGCGTTTCGCTGGATTGTCCGGTGGAGCCGGTCGAAGCGGTTGGTCTGGATGGGGATATGCTGGAAGCACAAGCCTTTGCCTATCTTGCTGTCCGTGTCGCGCGCGGGCTGCCGACCTCTTGCCCCGGCACCACAGGGGTCAAGGCGCTAGTCGGGGGCGGGATGGTCAGCGTTCCATCGAGCGAACGTAGTCTGACGTAAATTCTGAATACCCCTCAGAAGTCGATTTCAGATGTGCTTTGGTCCAGTCATGCAGCGTTGGCAGCTGGTGAAACGGAACGTTTGGAAAGGCGTGGTGTTCTGCGTGATAGGGCATGTTCCAGGCCAGAAATCGGACCAATCGGTTGGTGAACGTAGTGCGCGAGTTTTCAAGCATATTCGCCACCGACGGGCAGAGGCCGTGTTCCGCAAGCAGGTACAGCCGAAGAACAGGCTGTGCCACCAAGACCGGCAACAGCCATAAGCTGACCACCAAAGGTGACACCAGCAGGCTTGCCGCGGCCAGCGCGTAAATGGCCAGCAGGACAAGGGCCTCAATCCGCATGGCCTTATGTAGGCGATACGGCAAATAGGGCGCCTCGATCCGGCCCATTGCGTTACTGATCAGAACGCTCATCATCCCAGACCAATAAGGCCAACCACTCAGATAGATCATCAGGCCGGGCCAGCTGTCGGGGCGCGGTTTGCCAACCAGCTCTGGATCTTTGTCCGGGTGGTTGGTCCATTTGTGATGCGCAAGGTGATAGTATCGAAACCAGGTAAAGGGCAGGGAGATTGGGATTGAGACAAGATGCCCAACCGCGTCATTCATCCAGCCGGTCCTAAACGGCGTTTTGTGGGTGCATTCATGGCTGAGGGTGAACAGAAACACCAGCAGCACGCCTTGCGGCAGGATCAGCAGCGGCCAGAGCGGGATTTGCACGGCGATGCCTGTGCTGGTTGCGCTCAGCACCAATAGATACAGCACCAAGTGCCTCAGACCCGCCGCGTCAGACCGCATCTGCAGCCGGTCTTTGGCCTCGGCCGGGAGTGATGCGATGAGGGCGCGGTGATCCATCGGTCAGCCTCGGGGGATGTCGAACCCTGGAGCGGCGAGCTCGAACCCGTCAAACTCAAACCCCGGGGACACGGTGCAAGAGACCAGCGTGTAGGCCCCGGTGCTGCGCGCGGCCTGCCAGTGATCCTTGGGCACGATCAGTTGTGGCGCGCCTTGCGACAGGTCCGGGGTCAGCAAGTGATCAGTCGCCGGACCAGCGCCGGTTGCGCTGACGGACAGCACCAAGGGCGCCCCCGCGTGGTAAAGCCAGATCTCGGTCGCATCGACGCGGTGCCAATGGCTGGCCTCGCCTTGGGCCAGCAGAAAATAGATACAGGTCCCGGTGGCGCGGCCGTGGTTATCAGCGCGCCAGGTTTCACGGAACCAGCCGCCTTCGGGGTGGCGTTGCAGATTCAGATGTTGAATGATCTCTTGTGCGGTCATGGGGCCTCGGTAGTTTCAGGGCGATTATGCACGGGATTGGACGATCCGCTATGGTATTCGTCCCGATCAGGAATATGTTTGGAACATGACTCTGATGATCCCCTTCGACAACAGTTACGCCCGTTTGCCAAACAGCTTTTATGCGCGGCAAGCGCCGGTGCCGGTTCGTGCGCCTCGCTTGATTGCTTTCAACTCCGATCTTGCGCAGATTCTGAGAATCACGCCCGGCGAGGTGCATGAAATGGCCGAGGCCTTTTCCGGCAACGCCCTGCCAGAGGGGGCAGAACCGATTGCACAGCTCTATTCAGGGCATCAGTTCGGAAATTATAACCCCCAGCTTGGGGACGGGCGCGCGGTTTTGCTGGGCGAGACAGTTGGGACGGATGGCGTTCGACGGGATATCCAGTTGAAGGGATCAGGCCCGACGCCGTTTTCCCGACAGGGTGACGGACGTGCATGGCTGGGTCCGGTGCTGCGCGAGTATGTGGTGTCCGAGGCGATGCACGCACTGGGCATCCCGACCACAAGGGCGCTGGCCGCCGTTGAGACTGGCGAGGCCATTTTTCGAGAAGGTCCAATGCCTGGTGCGATCCTGACCCGTGTCGCACAAAGCCACCTGCGCGTAGGTAGCTTTCAGATCTTCGCCGCGCGTGGACAGTTGGACAGTCTGCGTCGACTGACAGATTATGCCATCCAGCGACATTACCCGCAGGCCGACGGCCCGATGGGTCTTTTGCGCGCTGTTGTCGACGCACAATCGCAGTTGATTGCCGCATGGATGAGTGTGGGATTCATCCATGGGGTGATGAATACTGACAACTGCTCGATCTCAGGCGAAACCATTGATTACGGCCCTTGCGCCTTCATGGATAACTATCATCCCAATACCGTCTACAGCTCGATCGACCGCATGGGTCGCTATGCCTATTCCAACCAGCCCGAAATCGCCGTTTGGAATGCAGCGCAGCTGGCGACCGCGCTGATCCAGCAGTTCGAGGATAAAGAGGCCGCCGTTGCTGAGGCTACCGAGATCGTCCATGCGATGCCCGACCTGATACAGCAGCACTGGCTTACAAAGTTCCGGGCCAAGATCGGTCTTGTGACGCAGGAAGACGGCGATCTTGAGATGATCTCGGACTTGCTGAATTGCATGGCGCAGAACCAGGCGGATTTCACCAATACCTTCCGGGCGCTGGGCGGCGATCAGGCGCGGGATCAATTCACCGATCCGCAGGCCTTTGATCAATGGGCAGACGGTTGGCGGTCGCGGCTGTCTCGTGAAAAAAAACCTGCTGAGGTGATTAACAAGGCCAATCCGGCCTTTATCCCGCGCAACCACCGGGTCGAACAGATGATCCAGGCGGCGGTGCAGGGGGATTTTGACCCATTCCACCGGCTGAACAATGTGCTGTCCCGGCCCTATGAGGATCAACCCGGCGCTTTGGATCTGACACGGCCACCGGCACAGGATGAGGTTGTTCAGGCGACCTTCTGCGGTACATGAGTTCCTCACACCTGTTTTCGCAGTCAGCTACGTCGGTGTTTCGCCATGCGCTTGCTTTGGTGAAGCCGGCTTGCAATCAACGATGAGCAGCGCAATCCTGCGATCTCAAACGGACTTTCAGGAACCCATGTCTCAGACCGCAATCCTGCGCATCGCCAGCTATAATATTCAGAAATGTGTCGGACTGGATCTGCGTCGACAGCCCCAGAGGATTCTTCAGGTCATCGAAAGCCTGCAGGCAGATATTGTCGTCTTGCAAGAGGCCGACAAACGATTGCCTCCGCGCCCTGCGGCCCTGCCGCATTTCATGCTGGACGAAGCGGGATGGCAGATCGTTGATTTGGGTGGGGCTGGCAGCTTGGGGTGGCATGGGAATGCAGTGATCTGGCGGGGTGATGCGATCCGTGTCCGGCAGACCGGGCATCACGAATTACCGGGGCTGGAACCGCGTGGGGCTGTCAGGGTCGAGTTTGACACACCAATCGGTCCGCTTCGGGTGATGGGCATGCATCTGGGGCTCTTGCCCGCCTCACGCCGTCAGCAAATCACCCACCTCAGACGGTGCGATGCGAATCTAGAGGATTTGCCAACTGTCTGGGCGGGGGATTTCAATGAATGGTCCCGACAGCCGGTTCTGGATCACCTGGTCCCGGATATGCACTTTCTTCCACCTTTTCCCAGCTTTCCAGCGGCACAGCCGCTGAGCGCGCTGGATCGGATCGCGCTCGGCGCGGGGCTTGAGGCTGTTTTGCATGGCGTGCATTCGGTGCGACCCGCGCATATCGCCTCGGATCACTTGCCAATCTGGGCCGATCTACGCCTTGTAGCTTAGCCGGTAAATCCCCTGTAGCGCCGATCACGCATACGGTTTAATACAGAGAACCGAATATATGCCGAGGGTCCCTATGTCCGACACGATCATCGCCCGTTGCGAAGCCAAAGGCCTGCGTATGACAGGACAGCGCCGCACGATTGCACAGGTGCTGCAACAAAGCGATGATCATCCCGATGTCGAAGAGCTCTATTCGCGCGCCTCGCAGGTTGATTCTGGTATTTCCATCGCCACCGTCTATCGGACCGTCAAACTGTTCGAAGAGGCCGGGATTCTAGAGCGTCTGGAATTCGGTGATGGTCGCGCGCGGTACGAGGATGCCGAACGGGACCATCATGATCACTTGATCGACATGCAGTCAGGTGAAGTCATCGAATTTGTAGACCCTGAGATCGAAGCGCTACAGGAAAAGATTGCAGCTAAGCTGGGCTACAAGCTGAAAGGGCACCGGCTGGAACTGTATGGCGTTCCGCTAGACCACGACTGATCCATCACAAAAAACGAACGGCCTGCGCACGGGAATTCATGATTCTCAGGCGGATATTGCTTGCCTGACCGCCCGGCATCGGCTTTTGCTTGGATATGACCGGCTGAACGCGCCGCAATATTCTACGGACAAAACTATGAACAACGTGAACGGCATTTTGCTGGTCGTCGGCGCAATGGCGGCCTTTGCACTTGAAGATATGTTCATCAAACATCTGTCGGTCACAGTGCCAACAGGACAGATCATGGTTCTTTTGGGCCTTTCCTGTGGTCTGGTCTTTGTTGGTATGGCGGTGTTCACCCGCAAACGCATCTTTGATGCTGCCGCGTGGCAGACTTTGCCCCTGATACGTGCGCTCTGCGAGGGGTTCGGGGCCGTGGCTTTTGTGACCGCGCTGTCTCTGGTCGATTTGTCAACGGTTGCCGCGGTGTTTCAGGCAATGCCTTTGGTCGTTACAATGGGGGCGGCGTTGTTCCTGGGCGAGCAGGTTGGATGGCGGCGATGGAGCGCAATCGGCGTTGGTTTCATCGGTGTTCTCTTGATCATCCGACCGGGGTTGGACGGGTTCCAGCCAGAAACCCTTTTCGTCGTGGCCAGCGTTGTGGCTATTGCCGCCCGCGATCTGATCACACGCAGGCTGGATGTGCGTGTGGCCTCGGCAGTAGTTGCGATGCAGGCCTATGGGGCGGTTACCATTGCCGGTTTTGTGCTGATCTCAATGGCCGGCCAGCCGGTCGTTGCACTGAACCAGGCGCAATTCGGGCCGTTCCTGGGCGCGATTGGATTTGGTGTTCTGGGGTATTACGGGATTGTCAGCGCAATGCGGATTGGCGATGCTTCGGCCCTGACCCCGTTCCGATACACCCGGCTGGTGTTTTCTATTGCGGCCGGAATGCTGATGTTCGGGGAACGCCCGGATATGATGACGGTTGCCGGTGCATCGCTGATCCTGGGGTCGGGGCTCTATACCTTCCTGCGCGAACGAAGCCTGGCGCGGTCACTGGCTGTCGCGGCCTGACGGATCGTCGCAGGTTTGCGCAAACAGGCTCTCAGATCTGTGTTAGCGATAACATGAGTGGTTTACTTTTTGCCCTATACTGATATGAGGCTGGCAACTGATTGCAGCCACAGGGACGGGCCTCATGAGCACCATCATCGACATCCATGCACGCGAAATTCTGGACAGCCGGGGCAACCCGACCGTCGAAGTGGACGTGATCCTGGAAGACGGCACCATGGGCCGTGCCGCCGTCCCGTCAGGTGCCTCGACCGGCGCCTATGAGGCGGTCGAAAAGCGTGATGGTGACAAATCGCGCTATATGGGCAAGGGCGTGCTCGAAGCGGTTGCCGCCGTAAATGGTGAGATCGCCGAAGAACTGGTTGGGTTCGACGCGACCGAGCAGGTGGCGATCGACCAGACTATGATCGAACTGGACGGCACCGAGAACAAAGGACGTCTGGGCGCAAACGCCATTCTGGGCGTTTCGCTGGCAACGGCCAAGGCGGCAGCGGATTTCACCACACAGCCGCTGTTTCGCTATGTCGGCGGCACCTCGGCCCGTATCCTGCCCGTGCCGATGATGAACATCATCAACGGTGGCGAACATGCCGACAACCCGATCGACATTCAGGAATTTATGATCATGCCGACCTCGGCGGCGAATATCCGCGACGCGGTGCGCATGGGGTCCGAGGTGTTCCACACTTTGAAGAAAGAGCTGTCGTCGGCAGGTCTTGCCACAGGTGTCGGCGACGAGGGCGGCTTTGCCCCCAACATCGCCAGCACGCGCGAGGCACTGGATTTCATTCTGAAATCCATCGAAAAGGCGGGCTACAAGCCGGGTGAGGAAATCCATCTGGCTTTGGACTGCGCCGCGACCGAGTATTACAAAGACGGCAAATACGTCCTGTCCGGTGAGGGCAAGAGCCTGACCTCGGAAGAAAATGCCGACTATCTGGCCGCTCTGGTCAAAGACTATCCGATCATCTCAATCGAAGACGGCATGTCTGAGGATGATTGGGACGGCTGGAAAGCCCTGACCGACGCCATCGGCGACAAGGTGCAACTGGTGGGCGACGATCTGTTCGTCACCAACCCCACGCGACTGGCGGAAGGGATTGAACGCGGCTGTGCCAACTCGATGCTGGTCAAGGTGAACCAGATCGGATCGCTGACCGAGACGCTGCGCGCCGTCGATATGGCCCATCGCGCACGCTATACCAATGTGATGTCGCACCGCTCGGGCGAGACCGAAGATGCCACGATTGCCGATCTGGCAGTGGCCACGAATTGCGGTCAGATCAAAACCGGATCACTGGCGCGGTCAGATCGGTTGGCCAAGTATAATCAACTGATCCGTATCGAAGAATCTCTGGGTGAGATTGCCGAATACGCAGGGGCCTCAATCCTCAAGCGCTGAAACCTGTAAGCCTGAATTTTGATTGCCTGGCCTGTGGAAATGGGCCGGGTTTTTTTGTGTTGGATTGTAGGTTTTGCCCATGTCTAAATCTCAAACCGGCACTTTAGCATGATTGCGTCAGAAGAAACTTGGGAGGTTATGAATAGTATTATCTAGATATATTAATGACTTATATATGGGTCCTGCGCTGGCGATCCTTATGTGTGAACTTTTTCCTTTTTGTTCTGTAGTGCGCATTCGTATCATATTGAAATAACAGATAAGGGGAACACTATGAATGGTTCGAAACTTCTTCTGGTAGCGTCTGCACTCAGCACTGTATTTCTGGTTGCTTGCTCAGAGCCTGGAACATATCCGATCACCGGTACGGCAGTGTCCCCTGACGATCCGGTGGCAAACCTTGAAGCACCGGTTTACATCCGTCGCGGTGAGGCCCGGTAGGGTCTTCAATCTTTCGCGGGTGGCCTTGTTGTTCAGCCACACAGAAATGGATCAAAGGGTTTTGCTCATCAGCATATAGCGGTCACGAGGCTTGAAACCTGTGCGTAGATACAGTTTCTGTGCCGTCTCGTTTGTACGATCGACTTCAAGATGCAAGGCTGTGAGCCCCGCGCTCGCCAACGCCTTGGGCAAATCCAGCAAGACTTCAGACGCAATTCCGCGCCCTCGCACGGCAGGACGAATATAGATCTCATCCACGAATCCATCCATGCCGCCGAATTCAACCGACCACCCAAAGGTCAGGATGACATAGCCCAAGGGTGCGCGACCGGGGCCAATCAGGTAGATGCACCCAAAAGGTATTCCCTCGAGAAGAGGGGCAAGCGCATTGCGCGTCTGATCGGCATCCTGGGTAATGCCTTCTTCGGCGTGAAAGGCGGCGACCAGACCAACCAGACGTTCCAGATCCTCGGGGCGGGCAAGGCGAAGTGCGGCGCTCATAGTCGGGCCAGCCGATCCGTGAGCAGATCAAAAAACCCGCCAGCGTCAATTTCTCCGATGAACAGGGCGTTGGGTTTTCTGTCGGTAACACCCCACCAATCGGCAACTGTCATGCCCAAGGTCAGCTTTGATTGGGTCTCGACCTCGACATTCACCAGCCGCCCGGTAAACAGTTCGGGCTTGATAAGATAGGCTGTCACGCAAGGGTCGTGTAGCGGAGCACCTTCCGAGCCGTATTTGTTTTTGTCGAACCTTTCAAAGAAATCGGTCATCTCGGCCACCGCGACACCGGCCTTGTTTCCAATTCTACGGAAGGCATCGTTGCGCGTCTTGGTCACCAGAGCTTTATGCGTGACATCAAGCGACATCACCACAATGGGACTTCCAGATTTGAACACAATATCAGCGGCTTCTGGATCGACGTAAATGTTAAATTCGGCGGTTGGGGTGATGTTTCCAACTTCGAAATATGCCCCTCCCATCAAAACGATCTCTTGAACCCGGTCAACGATGTCAGGCGCTTTGCGGAACGCTGTGGCGATGTTGGTCAATGGCCCAAGGGGACAGAGCGTAACGGAGCCTGGTTCATGCGCGCGCAACGTGTCGATGATGAAATCGACGGCATGTCCTTCGGACAGCGGCATCTGCGGATCCGGCAGAACCGGCCCATCCAAGCCAGTTTTGCCATGCACATGCTCCGCTGTGATAAGGGGGCGCTCTAACGGGCGGTCGCATCCGGCATAGACGGGGGTCTGGGTATGGCCAGCCAGTTCACAGACAATACGCGCGTTTTTGGCGGTCAGCTCTAAGGGTACGTTGCCAGCGACTGCGGTAATGCCCAAAACCTCAATTTCGTCGGGGCTGGCAAGCGCCAGCAGAATGGCGACGGCATCGTCCTGTCCCGGATCGGTGTCTATAATGATTTTGCGAGCGGGCATGATCGTCTCCGGAGGTCGTGAAGGTGGGACACTCGCAAGTGTCCGAGAGCTTGTCTAGCGGTTTTACATTCCGGCCTCGGCCTTTGCCGGCGGGAGTTTGCCATTGGCCCGATGTTCCTCGATCTTCACCTCGTCCCAAAGCGCGTCCATCTCTTCCAGCGTGCTTTCTGTTGGGGTTTTTCCCCGTGCAGCCAGGCGCGACTCGACCTGCTCGAACCGGCGGGTGAACTTGGCGTTGGTCCGACGCAGGGCGGTTTCGGGCTCGACCCCAAGATGGCGGCCCAGATTGACCATAACGAATAGCAGATCGCCGAACTCATCCTCTAACGCATCCGCATCCATGCGGTCGCGTGCCTCTTCCAGCTCGGCAGCCTCTTCGGTAATCTTGGCCAGCACATGGCTGGCATCGGGCCAGTCGAATCCAACACGAGCGGCACGTTTCTGCAATTTGAGAGCACGCAGCAGGGCGGGCAGGTTGGCGGCGACACCGTCCAACGTGCCTTGTTGTTCTTTACCAGCACGTTCGACTGCTTTGATGGCTTCCCAGTCCAGTGTTTGCTGCTCTGCCGATTTGTCGCGGGATTCGTCGCCAAAGACATGCGGGTGCCGGGCGACCATCTTGTCCGACATGGTGCGCACCACGTCCTGAAAGGTGAAATGCCCGGCTTCTTCGGCCATTTGTGCATGAAAGACAGACTGGAACAGCAGATCCCCAAGTTCGCCCTTCAGCTCATCATAAGCCTCACGTTCGATGGCATCAGCGACCTCATAAGCCTCTTCGATCGTATAAGGAGCGACCGTGCCGAAATCCTGCTCAATATCCCATGGGCAGCCAGTTTGAGGGTCGCGCAGTCGGCGCATGATCTCTAACAAGCGTTCGATGCCAGCATCGCTGTCATGGATCAGAGGATTTTCGGCCATTGCGAACCCTTTCGTTCCGGTGTCAGATGCATCCATTCCGCAGTCACGATCAGGAGTCCACCCCAGATGCCCGTCGTCAACCGAATTGCCGATTTCTCTGCCGATATGGCCGCATGGCGCCAGCATCTGCATACGATCCCCGAGCTTGCATTCGAATGCCACGAAACCGCGGCCTTTGTCGCTGATCGACTCCGTGAGTTCGATGTGGATGAGGTGCACCAAGGGATCGCCACTACTGGGATCGTTGCGATCATCAATGGCCAGGGTGAGGGGCCGACGATAGGTCTGCGCGCTGATATGGACGCTTTGCCTATCCCCGAGGAAACAGGGGTCGCGTACCAATCAACCAAGCCCGGAAACATGCATGCCTGCGGTCATGACGGGCACACCACGATGTTGTTGGGCGCGGCGCGCTATTTGGCGGAAACCCGAAATTTCCGTGGACGCGTGGCGCTGATCTTTCAACCGGCCGAAGAAGAGGGTGGTGGCGCGGGCGTCATGGTCGAAGAGGGGATCATGGACCGGTTCGACATTTCCCAAATCTATGCATTGCACAATGCGCCTGGAATTCCCGAAGGATCCTTTCAGACAACCCCCGGGCCGATCATGGCTGCTGTTGATACGTTCGAAGTTCACATTCAGGGCCTTGGTGGCCATGGTGCCATGCCGCATGAAACCCGGGATCCGGTGATGGCGGCCTGCGGTATCGCCCAGGCGATTCAGACCATCGTCAGTCGTAACAACTATGCTTTGGACAGTCTGGTGATCTCGGTCACGCAAATCCATACCGGCACCGTGAACAACGTGATCCCCGATACCGCCTTTATCAACGGCACTGTGCGCACTTTTGATCCGACTGTGCAGAAAATGGTGATGGAGCGGATGGAACAGATCGTACAAGGACAAGCCCAATCCTATGGTGTCGAAGCGCGGCTGGACTATGAGGTCAACTATCCTGCAACAATCAATGACGCCGACAAGACTGGTTTTGCCGCAGAAATCGCGCGTGATGTTGCCGGTGCAGATCGCGTGATGACCAATGTCGACGCGATGATGGGGGCCGAGGATTTTTCATACATGCTGCAGTCGCGCCCCGGCGCTTACCTGTTTCTGGGGCAAGGCGAGGGGGCCGGATTGCATCATCCGAAATACAACTTCAACGACGACATCGCGCCGGTTGGGGCGTCTTTCTTTGCGCGGATCGTCGAAAAGGCCCAGCCTTTGGGCTGACAGGAGAAAGACATGGCACTGGAAGATTCAAAGAATTTCGTCGATGAGGCGTTTACCAATCCTGAACTGAAAGGCGTCTCGTACGAGAATACTTTCGGGGGGGCGATGTCATTTTTGCGCCGCTTGTATACCAAGGATCTGACCGGGATCGATATCGCCGTAACCGGCGTGCCATTTGATCAGGCGGTGACGAACCGCCCCGGTACGCGTCTTGGGCCACGCGCCATCCGCGAGGCCAGCACGTTGCAATCCCCGGATGAGCCTTATGGCTGGCCGTTTGATGCGCTAAGCGAATTGGCAATCGTGGATTATGGGGACATGGCTTATGACTACGCCAATATACCTGCCTTTCCGGACACATTGACGGACCACATTCGCACAATTCTCAACGCTGACGTGGCCTCGGTGACGCTTGGTGGGGACCACTATATCAGCTTTCCGATCCTGAAGGCCTATGCCGAGAAATACGGGCCAATGTCCTTGCTGCAATTTGATGCGCATACGGATACATGGGCTGACGACGACATGTCCCGCGTGGATCATGGGACCATGTTCTACAAGGCGGTCAAATCAGGGATAGTGGACCCCAAGCGTTCCGTTCAGGTGGGTATTCGTACGACGAACGAAGATACTTTGGGGGTCAACATCATTGACGCTCGGGAGGTGTACGAGTCCGGTCCCGCCGCCGTGGCGCAAAAGATCAAAGGCATTCTTGGTGACAACCCGGTTTACCTGAGCTTCGATATCGACGGTCTGGACCCGGCCTTTGCGCCTGGCACGGGAACGCCGGTCTGGGGTGGACTGAGTTCGATTCAGGCTCAGATCATCCTGCGCGACATTGCTGGGATTAACATCAAAGGCGGGGACGTGGTCGAGGTTTCGCCGCCCTATGACACCTCAGGTGCGACAGCGATTGCAGGCGCACATGTGGCGACGCAAATCATTTGCCTGCTGGGATGGAACAAGCTGAATCCTTAACCTTTGGTTAGCCATCTTTCCGGTATCAGGTTAGCAGCAGGGCAGGACGGAAGACATAACGGCATGACACAATTCAACCAACCAATCAGCGGTAACGATCTGGCGCGTTTTTCCGGCCCAAACACGTTTATGCGCCTGCCGCAGGCGGATACGTTGGCCGGATTGGATGTGGCCGTAATAGGCATCCCGATGGACATTGGCACCTCTTGGCGGTCGGGGACACGGTTCGGACCGAAACAGATCCGCAGCGAAAGTGCGATGCTGCGGCCTTACAATATGGCCACCTTTGCGGCCCCCTTCGACAGCCTGCAAATCGCCGACATCGGCGATCTGGCGATCAACACCTTTTCGCTGTCCGACAGCCTGAGGATCATCAAGGAAAGCTATGACGCGATTCTGGCGCAGGGTGTGACACCTGTGGCGATGGGGGGCGATCACTCGATCACCTTGCCGATCCTGCGGGCCATAGCCGCGAAACACGGGCCTGTGGCGCTGGTGCATGTGGATGCTCATGCGGATGTGAATGATGAGATGTTTGGGGAAAAGGAAACCCACGGCACCGTTTTCCGGCGCGCCTATGAAGAAGGGCTGATCGTGCCGGACAAAACCTTTCAGATCGGCATCCGAGGCTCTGGCTATGCGGCATCGGACTTTACCGAGGCCAAAGGGTGGGGCTTTCGCCAATACCCCGCATGGGAGCTTTGGCAGCAGAACCTGACGGTCATGGGCGCGCAGATACGCAATGAGATCGGGGATCATCCGGTCTATATCACCTATGACATTGACAGTCTGGACCCGTCTTTCGCCCCCGGAACCGGCACGCCCGAGATCGCCGGGTTAACCACACCGCAAGCGTTGCAACTGATCCATGCCCTGGGCGGGACAAATGTGGTTGGGTGTGATCTGGTCGAGGTTTCTCCGCCGTATGATCCCTCTGGCAATACGGCGCTGACCGCTGCCAATCTGCTGTTTGAACTGCTGTGCATATTGCCCGGAGTGACGTCACGGTAGGGATCACGGCAGTCTCTTGTTTGCTATGCGGAACTGCATATGGTTCCGCAATCTAACAGAGTGGAAAAGATGAAAATGGCGCTGTGGCTGATTGCTGGTCTGATTGTCCTTGTGGGGGCGTATATACGGCTTGCGCCATCTGATCCCGCCATCTGGCACAATACCCCCGTCGGCGACGCGAACAGGGACCTCCGTGGTGGCGTCGTGCGAGTACTTGAAACGGGGCCGGACGGGTTGGCGCAGTTGAACGAAATCGCTGCGTCCGCTCCGCGTACAAAGGTTCTGGCCGGGTCAATTGATGACGGGATGGTCACCTATATCACCCGTACCAAAGTGATAGGTTTTCCAGATTACACAACCGCCCAGCAGAACGGCGATACACTGCGCATCTATGGCAGGTTGCGCTTTGGTCGCTCAGATTTTGGGGTAAACCGAAACCGCGTTGATGGCTGGCTCGCGCGGATGCAGCCCTGAGGACAGGCATCCTTCCTGTACCTCGCGCCACATCGGAACGTTCAGTGACATCTGACATTGTGCAGTGAAAATGCGACCGTCGACCTGCAGGCAGATCATCTCACCCAATTCAACGCGTGACCCGGATTTGTCAGTGCAATAGCAGTCCTGTACCTTGCCGCCGGGACCGACGACATCGGCCATCACGGGCGTCGCAAAAAGCGATAGAACCAGAACCAACCGTCTCATGCGGGGCAGCTTAGCATACGGACAGCCCTTGACCATAGCCCCGGATTAAGAGACACCGCCCGGATGATCCCCGAAGAACGCCTTGAACAGATAACTCAGCGATTCCAATACCTCGAAGCAGCCATGGCAGATGGTGCTTTGGGCGGCGATATTGCTGTGCTGGCCAAGGAATATTCGGACCTCAAGCCCGTGGTCGATCAGATCATGGCATGGCGCCAGCTGGTCACTGACCTTGCCGAGGCCGAGGCGATGCTGGCCGATCCCGATATGAGGGAACTGGCCGAAGAGGAAATCCCCGACCTGCAGGCCCAAATTCCCGGTGCCGAACACGCCCTGCAACTGGCCTTGTTGCCTAGGGATGCAGCCGATGCGCGCCCGGCCATGCTGGAAATCCGTCCTGGAACCGGCGGTGATGAGGCCGCGCTTTTTGCGGGCGATCTGCTGCGCATGTATCAGCGGTATTCCGAAGCGCGCGGCTGGAAATTCGAGATCCTCGAAGAGCAGGCGTCGGATCTGGGCGGCATCAAAGAGGTGGTTGCCCATATTAAGGGCGACAACGTCTTTGCCCGTTTGAAATACGAATCCGGTGTTCACCGGGTGCAGCGGGTGCCAGAAACCGAAAGTGGCGGGCGCATTCATACATCGGCAGCGACCGTGGCGGTGCTGCCCGAGGCCGAGGATGTCGATATTCAGATCGACGCCAATGATATCCGTATCGACACGATGCGCAGCTCGGGTGCGGGTGGGCAGCACGTGAACACCACCGATTCGGCCGTGCGGATTACACACTTGCCCACCGGGCTTGTGGTGACCAGCTCCGAGAAATCCCAACACCGCAATCGCGAGATCGCGATGCAGGTTCTGAAGACCCGACTCTATGATCAGGAGCGTCAGCGGATTGACAGCGAACGCTCGGCAGATCGGGCGAACCAGGTCGGGTCTGGCGACCGGTCGGAACGGATCAGGACCTATAATTTCCCGCAAGGCCGCATGACGGACCACAGGATCAATCTGACGCTGTACAAGTTGGATCAGGTGATGCAGGGCGATCTGGATGAGGTAATCGACGCATTGACCGCGGATGATCAGGCGCGTCTCCTGGCCGAGATGGCGCAATGACCGGCGGCCAGACAGCGGCTCAGGCCATGGTGGCCGCTACGGCAAGATTGCGTGCGGCTGGTGTGGCTGATCCGGCGCGGGATGCGCGGGTTCTACTCGCCCACGCCGCCCGGATCGAAGCAAGTCGCGTGACACTGATTACACCCGAAGAGCTTTTACCGGATATTGCTGAGCGATACGAGCAACTGATCTCGCTTCGGGCCATTCGTGTGCCCGTTTCTCATCTGTTGGGGGAACGTGAGTTTTACGGCCGTCGGTTCAAAGTTAGCCGGGACGTGCTGGATCCACGCCCGGAAACAGAGGTTCTGATCGAGGCCGCGCTTAGCGAACCCTTTGACTATGTCCTCGATCTGGGGGTTGGATCGGGGTGCATCCTGATCACATTGCTGTCCGAACGCACCAGTGCATCGGGTATTGGTGTGGATCTGAGTGAGGCGGCCTGCCTACAGGCCAGTGCAAATGCCGTGCAACACGATGTTCAGAACCGGATCGAAATTAAGCAATCCGATTGGTTTGGAGACATTGAAGCTAAATTTGACCTGATTGTTTCAAACCCGCCCTATATTTCCCTTCCGGAAATGGACACCCTGGCACCTGAAGTGCGGGACCATGAGCCGCGGATGGCATTGACAGACGAAGGTGACGGCTTGGGGGCCTACCGCAGGATTGCTGCCGCCGCCCCGGATTTTCTATTGCCCCATGGTCGGTTACTTGTCGAAATCGGACCCGAGCAAGGGCAAAGCGTCGCGTCTTTGTTTGACGCAACAGGATTGACAGACGTACGGATCATTCCCGATCTGGATGGTCGCGACCGCGTCGTTTTCGCCAGAATGCCTTCATGACGGAACGTTCTGAGGCCGAAATGCGCCGATTGATATAAAAAAGGTACAAAAATTGGGACAAACCTCTTGTCTGCACGCTCTGGACGTGTTTACTCAGGTGTAGTCAGAGAGGTTGACGCTGTTACAGCGGGCCCCTGACGCCAAGCCCAAAAAAGCCGACATCGTGTCATAGCTAAGCCCTTGAGCAGTGCAAGACGCGAACTGATCGGCAGCGAACGACAAGGCTGACTAAAGTAGATGAGATCTTCCAAATCCCGCTCTCGGGCAAAGAATAACCGCAATCGTCCTTCTGGCGGCAACGTCGTAAACCGAGTTTTCGACAGTTCGGGCCCAGAGGGCAAAGTGCGTGGCACGCCGCAACAGATTATTGATAAATATAATCAGCTTGCACGCGATGCTCAGTTGTCTAACGACCGTGTAGCTGCCGAAAACTTTCAGCAGCACGCCGAACATTACCTGCGTTTGCTTAGCGAAGCCCAGCGTGAAATGGATGCACGCCGTGAGGAGCAAGAGCGTCAGAATCGCGAACGCCAGGCTGAACGAGATCGTGAGCGTGCCGAGCGTCAGGAACGCGAAACCGTCCGCCAGTCGGATCCCGCTGAGGCACCTCAACCTGATGTGATGGGGTTTGCCGCTGACGCAGCTGCTCCGGAATCCGGGCTTGTAGAAACGCCTGAAAGCAAAAGCCCTGAAGAGGCCGAGAAAAAAGAAAAACCGGCCCGTCGGCCTCGGGCGCGCAAGCCCAAAGCCGCACCTGCTGCGACTGAGGACGCGCCCTCCGGCAACGGTGATACGCCTGAAGCGGCAGAGTAAATCAGCCAGTATAGAAAAGAAAAACCCTGCGGTCTGTTAGGCCGCAGGGTTTTTTTGTTTCAGGATCTTTTGACTTCGCGGGCCAATGCGCAGAACGCTTCTAAAGGCACTTGTTCCGCACGTTCAGTGGGTTTGATCCCGGCGGCTATCAGGCGGTCTTCGATATCGGGTGCGACGCCTTTCAGTGAAGCCCGCAGCATCTTGCGGCGCTGATTAAATGCGGCGGCAACCACGCGGGACAGTGTGGCAGGATCAGCCGGATAGCGCGGTTGCGACAGGGCGATCAGGTGGACCACGGCGCTTGAGACCTTGGGGGGCGGGGTGAACGCTCCGGGTGGCAGTGACATGGCGATGCGCGCGTCGGCCCGCCATTGGGCAAGGATGGCTAAGCGACCATAGGCTTTTCCGCCGGGTTGGGCGACGATCCGTTCCGCCACTTCGCGCTGAAACATCAGGGTCAGGCTTTGCCAGAACGGAGGCCATTGCGGCGGGGTCAGCCAGCGGACCAGCAACTCGGTGCCGACGTTATAGGGCAGGTTCGCCGCCACACGGATCGGTGGTGTGAGATGCACAAGCGGATCAATCTCAAGCGCGTCACCGTTGATGACCTCAAGCCTACCGGGATAGGCGGCGGCGATGTCGTTTAGGGCAGCGATACAGCGTGTGTCTTTTTCAACTGCGATAACCTTGCGCGCACCTTCTGAAAGTAGCCCACGGGTCAGCCCGCCGGGGCCGGGGCCGATTTCCAGAACATCGCATTCCGCAAGATCTCCGGCCTGCCGCGCGATCTTGGCGGTCAGGTTCAGGTCCAGCAAAAAGTTCTGGCCTAGCGACTTGCGAGCCGAGAGTTGATGCGAGGCGATAACCTCGCGGAGAGGGGGAAGGTTGTCGATAGTGCTCATGATCCGATCACCGTGGCGCGGTTTGATAGGAGAGCGCCAGAGAATTTTTACCTCTGGCCGGGATATTTACAGCCCGCTGAAGGATCAAGAGCTTTGTGCCATCTGCTGGGCAAGTTTCAGCGCTTCGATCAGGCTGGTCGGGTTTGCAAGGCCTTGCCCCGCAATGTCCAGTGCAGTCCCGTGATCGGGTGAGGTTCGGATAAATGGAAGGCCTAGTGTGACGTTCACACCGCGATCGAAATCCAGCGTCTTGATCGGAATCAGAGCCTGATCGTGATACATGGCGATGGCGGCGTCATAGCGCGCGCGCGCTGCGGCGTGGAACAATGTATCCGCGGGGTGCGGGCCGGTTACGGTATACTCTTTGCGGGGCAGCTCCGCGATCAGCGGCGCAATCCAGTCCAGTTCTTCTTGTCCCATCTTGCCGCCTTCACCGGCATGCGGGTTGAGGCCCGCGACGGTTATCCGCGGGGTGGCAATACCGAACTGTGATTGTAGTCCCTGGGCGGTGATTTCGATGGTTTCCCGCAAAAGCTCGGGCGTAAGCTCGCAAGGAACGCGTGAGAGCGGGATGTGGATGGTTGCTGGTACAACGCGCAGCTGGTCGCTCGCCAGCATCATCACAACACGTTGGGACCCAGCCAAGGCGCCCAGAAATTCAGTATGGCCGGGGAATGAGAAACCTGCCCCGTCGATAAGTGCTTTCTTGTGGATCGGTGCGGTACATAGCGCCGATGCAGAACCGGACTGAACCAGCGCCACGCCGGTTTCAATGGCAGTTACAACTGATCTGGCGTTGGCTGGATTAGGGTGCCCAGGCCGGTTAAGGGCTGGAAAGTCCAGTTGCAGTACGGGCAGGGCAGAGCCACAAATCTCGACCGCCTGAGAGGCGTCGCTGATCTGTACCGACGGTGTCTCGGGCGGCAAATGCGCGGCATCGCCAATATAGAAGAAAGGGCAGGTGGTTCTAAGGCTGGCCCAGGCTTTTGCGGCGATCTCGGGCCCAATTCCGGCCGGATCGCCGCAGCTGAGCGCGATTGGCTTCATTGTTCAACAATAGTTGCGTCGGCACGCATTTGCCCCAACAGGCTTTCTGCAAGTGTTTGCAGCCTTTGCTGAGTCAGAGCATTGGCGACATCTGCACGCGTTGTCTCTTCGCCAAGGTTGCGGGTACGTGTGCACAACATCACAAAAGCCAGTGTTTGGCCGTTGTTGCGGGTCAACGTGGTTGAAACTTCGTTCAGGTCCAGTTTGGCCAGTTCCAATGCGATATCGCGCGGGATTTCCGACGGTTTGCTGACATTCCGCTCTAAGACTTCTGCTGGCTTGTTTTTCACGATACCGTACAGATCATCGCAAGTGTCTATTTCTTCTTTCAGCTTTTCGGCTGCGGCCAGTGTTTCCGCACTACGACCACCGGGCATGTAATAGACAGCATAGTCGATCTCGGAATAGGTGGGCGTACTCGCAGCGGTCTCACGCAAACCGCGCATCTGAAACAGTGCAACGGCATTGGGCAGCGGAATGGGCTGGGTGACGTCACCATTTTTGAGCCCGATGATGACCGGCTGCAGCGCCGGGGGCAGATCGGTCAAGTTCAACCAGTCAAGGCGCCCCCCATTGGTGCGAGTTCCGGCCGCCGAGTACTGTGTTGCGGCGGTTGAAAAGGAATCATAGCCCTCGATCAAGGCGATCTCTTCGGCCAGCAGTTGAACCTGTGGCAGGTTTTGTTGGTTCACAGGAATAATGATTTCCGAAAGAAGGACTTGCAGGCCGCCACTTCCAGATTGTCCAAGTGCGCGATTGATCTCGTCTTCCGATGGTCTCGCCTGCGACAGAAAACGCGCGCTGACGAATTCACGCCAGGAAATCTGATCCTTGATGAAATCCCGAACCGTCTCACGGTCAACACCGGCATCCGCCAGAAGCTGCAGGAATTCGTCGCTCGAAAGCTGACCGCGGGCTGCAAATTGGTCTATTCCAACCTGAACGTCTTCGGGGGCGACCACGATTCCAGCGTCGCGCATCGCCTGTTTGCGCAGGCGGTCGTCTATCAGAGCTTTGCGCACGTCTTCCTCGGTTGCGCCGGGAACACCCAGAATCGAGAGGAATTGCAGGCGCTGTTCCAGCTCATACCAGGTCACGATGTCTTGATTGACCTTTATGGCAGGCGAGAACAGGTTCTGCGCCACTGCCTTTACAGGTGCTATGGCAATCGAAACTGCAACCAGTGCCGGAGCAACCAGCCCGATATGGCTGGAACGAAAGAAACGTGAAAAACCTGTTATCAACTGCATCTTCTCTTGTACTGTTTGCCGCCACCTTCGACAGAATATCCTGTCAGAGCTACGGTAAAGCCGAATTCGGTCGAAGGCTCAATACTTGATGACGAGGTATAGCGCCTGCTGACCGACATGTTAACCTGAACACACTCGTTCCGGTACGTGATACCCAACCCATATCTGATCGGTTCAGATTCGCTCAGGTCATACCGCGCCTGAGCACGGGTTTGCCAGTTCTGATCGATGTCGTACCGCCCGCGCAACCAGATCTCAGAAATCTCATCGTCGACATTTTCTGCGGGATCGGGTTCTTGCCAGACATAGCTTCCGCTGAGGGCCGTTGTTTCCTTTTGCCATGCTGCACGCAGCTCGGCCTTGGCAAAGCTGAAATCTCCGTTCACCAAACCTCGCCCGGCCAGAGACCACCCGTTGGGCGTTTCAAGTTGTCCGGCGATCAACACATCGGACGATGTGCCCTGAAGGCCCGATGTAAGGTTAAAGTCGGGATCAGCATCCGCACGAAAGACCTGACCGATCGTGGCACGCGCTTGCCAGCCCCTGGAGCCATAACGCGCCCAATTCATCCCAACAACGCCGCTGACCCCATCTTCGCGCCTGTCCTCGGCAGGGAATCGGGACAGGGATAACAGGTTACCCTGGTCAAACTCCTGAAACGTACTTTCGTCGATAGGAACATCATTGTCGGAGACATGCGTCCACCCGATCTGCGCGATGGGTTCCAGCAACTGGGTTGCGCCCGACGCCTCGTGGCGAGTCATTGGAAGGCGCAGCGTCAGTGCGGCGCGCGGGGTCGTGCGGGTCACCTGATCGGGATAGGCGCTGTCGTGGCGGATATTGAACGTGTCGATTGACGCGCCTACTTGGGCATCTGCACGTAGCCCCCAGCCCAGTATCCAGCTGCGCAGCCATTCGGTATCGAAGGTCGCTCGGGCAACATCGCGCCCGATAACGTCCTCATTGCTCGTTCTTTCATGGGCATGGCCGATGAAAGCCATCCGCACCTCTCCTCCGACAGCTGCCGGGAAGAAGCGTTTGCGATAGTTCAGGTCGAAGATGCGAGAAGGAATCTGATCCTGATCCTCGCTATCTCGCAAGGTTTTATAGTGGTTTAGGCTGGTCCGGAAAGCGGTATCGCGCTTGATCCTTTCCAGGGCAATTTCGCTGCGCAGACGGTCAAAGTCGGGCAGGCCGTAATCAGCCAGATAGGAATCGTCGGACGTGGTTCGAATGTTGAAGGTCAGGCGATAGTCGTCCGGCAGATCAAACCAACCGTTGGTAAAGAAATATCCGCGCGCCTCGTCCCGTTGAAGGTCATCGCGAGTATGCGCGCCTTCGATTTTGATCCGTCCGTTCTTAAAGGCCTGACGATAGCGATAGCCCAGAGTTCTGGTCTTGCCGGAAAGGTAAGGTGTCAGCGTGAGGTCCTTATGATCTCCAAGCTTGAAGAAATAGGGAACCTTTATGCCTGTGCCCAACTGCGAGGTGGTGCGGACCGATGGGACCAAAAAACCAGTCGCCCGGTCCAGCGTTGGATCGGGAAGACGCAGGTAAGGGAAATAGAAGACCGGCACATCCAGCACCCGGAATTGCGCACCTTCGAAATAAAGCTGTCGTTCCAACTGATCATGGGTCACCTTGCGGGCACGGATTTGCCAGAGCGGTGGCCGCCCATCCGTGCAGACATGGCAAGACGTCGCCGAGACTTTGCTGAACTGGGTGTATCTGCCGCCAGCACGTGTCGCCTGCACCGAGGCAATTTGCACCTGTTGGTCGAACACCATTCGGGCGCCGATCAAAAGGCCGTTGAGCAAACCCCGGTCGAGTTCTGCGGAATCCGCCAGAACTGTCGTTCGATTGCCCTGATCAATCCGGATCGGTCCTTCCAGTGTAAGCTCACCGCTTTCGCGGTCGTACAAAATCCGACTGGCCGTCATTTTGACGTCACCCTGAAACGCTTCGACATTGCCCTCTGCGATCAGCACACGCTCTGGGGTTATGAAAATCTTGTCGGCGACAAGTAAGGCTGGTGGCTCTTGCTGGGACGCGTCCGTCGTTTGATCCTGTTCCGGCAAAGTCTGGGCCAGGACACCCGAAGGCAAAGACAATGCAACCGCACCCGAGAGCAATAGCAGAGCGAATTTGCGCATCAGCCATCCTCCGCGTGCAACAGCAGGCCAAGAGAAAGAAGGATGGCTGCAAATGGCGGGGCCCAGGCTGCAACGAAGATAGGCAACTGACCGTTTTCTCCCAATATTTGCGCGAAATTACGGACGAAATAGATGGCGAAGCCCAGTAACACGGCCGTCAGCACCGCAATTCCGGTGCCGCCGAACCGGACATGCCGCATGGTAAAGGCCGCGCCAATCAAGACCATTGCGACCAGAAACAGAGGTCTTGCCAGTTGGACCTGAAACCAGACCTCGTATTGCTTGGTCGAAAAGCCCGCCTCGCGCAGGTCTCGGATCAACTGGGGCAAATCGTAGACAGACATCGAATCCTGGTTGGCCAGCCTGTCCAGAATGCGCTGACGTGTCAGGGTGGTCGGAATCTCCAGACGATCATGCTCTTTCGAGCCAGCTTCGGGATTGATGCCGTTCATAAGCGGCCAGATCTTGGCATCCTGTAAAACCCAAAAACCGTCTTCCAACTTGGCCTGTTTGGCAGAGATTTGGCGTGTCGGCTGACCAATCGCGTCGAATGTTATTATGGTGACGTCCTTCAACAGCAGGGTGTTACCGTTTGACGTTCGGCGCGCGTGGACAACCGATTGGCCCTCTTCTGTAGCTTGCCGTAACCACAAACCCTCACTGCTGATCGAAAGAGCTGAGCTGGTGCGGTTACGGTAGGAATCGGAAAGCCGTTGGAATTCTTCGGAAGTTGCGGCAGCAAACGGGTTAAGCACCGCAACCGCCAAGGCTCCGATCAACAGGGCCAAAGTTACAGGTGCAAGCAGGACGCGAATTCCAGATCGCCCGATCGAGCGCGTCACCACCAATTCCGAGCTGCGCGCCAATCCGATGAACAACGCAATCGTGGACAGGATGATCAGCAGGGGCAGCATCTCACCGATGGCGGCGGGCGTATTCAATAGGGTCAGATACAAAAGCCGGCCAAATGACAGATCGACCTCATCAAAGCGCCGTACCTGTTCAATCAGATCGATCAGAATCATCAGCGTCAAAAAGATACAGCCAATGACCAGAAAGCTCTGGGTGAACCGGCGGGCAAAATATCGATCCAGGATCACAAACGCGCCCCCGGCATCACTGCGTTGCCTGCAGCGGGGGCCTTGAAGTTAAGAGAATCAGCGGTACATGCGCCAGCGCGCAACGGCCTATGCCTGCCCCGATTTGCCAATTCGCCCTCCCGCTCTCCGACCCTGCCGGAACTTTTTCCGCGACTGTAATGCAAATGCCCGGCGGGGAAAACTGCTATCTGGTCAATGCGGTCGCCGCGGGCTAGGTCTTGGGAAACAGATTTTCAGGAGTTCCCAATGAGCAGTCTTGTTCCAATTCAGTTTAAGGTTTTTGACGTGGACGTGATGGCGCAGACCAAAGGGCGCGTCGTGATTATTGTCTCGGATGAAGGCAAGATGAACCCAGCCGCACGCCGCGCCAACCGTCTGACCCGGGGCGCAGTCGCGCGACTTGTCGAAAGCGACCGGTTCGAAAAGGTGAAATCCGGCGATGTAGTCTCTCTTGCCTGGCCAGGCGGAATGGCCGCTGAAGCGCTTGATATTCTTGTGCTTTCGCGCCGTGCCGATGCTGCAGAGGCACGCAAGGCCGGGGCGAAGCTGGCCAAATTGTCTGATCACCAGCCCTTGTTGGTCATGGCCGGAAATCAGGCTCGGACCGAAGAACTGGCATTGGGGATCGTTTTGCGCAGCTATGATTTCGATGCCCATAAAACCCGAGATTCGGATGAAGCCGGATCAGTAACAATCAGTCATCAGAAACATGATGAGGTCGAAGCCGCATTTGTACCGCTGTATGCGATTGCCGATGGCGTTCGGATGACACGGGACCTGACCAATGAACCCGCCAATGTGCTGACAACGACCGAATTCGCGGATCGTTTGTCCGAAATGAAGGCGCTTGGCCTGGACGTCGAAGTGCTCGACGAAGACAAACTGGCCGAATTGGGTATGCGCACCTTGTTAAGCGTCGGGCAGGGCTCGGTCAGCCCGTCGAAGGTTGTGGTGATGCAGTGGAATGGAGGCGACAAGGATGATGCGCCGCTGGCGCTGGTGGGTAAGGGCGTCGTGTTTGACACCGGCGGCATTTCCTTGAAACCCGCTGCAGGCATGGAAGACATGACTATGGACATGGGTGGGGCAGGTGTCGTCGCCGGCACCATGCGGGCGCTGGCCAAGCGCAAGGCCAAAGCCAATGTCGTGGGCCTTGTCGGGCTAGTGGAAAACATGCCTTCGGGCAATGCCACGCGCCCCGGCGATGTCGTCAAGTCGATGAAGGGCGACACGGTCGAGGTCATCAATACCGACGCCGAGGGCCGTTTGGTCCTGTGTGATGTGATGTGGTACGCGCAAGAGCGGTTTGCCCCCGTGGGCATGATCGACCTGGCAACATTGACCGGCGCGATCATCATTGGGCTTGGGCATGAGAATGCCGGTGTCTTTTCGAACAATGACACGTTCTGCAACGCCTTCCTAAAGGCTGCCGGGGCCGAGGATGAGGGCGCATGGCGGATGCCGCTGGGCAAAGCCTATGACGAGCAGCTGAAATCGCGCATCGCCGATATGAAGAATGTCGGTGGACGACCTGCCGGATCCATCACTGCTGCGCAGTTCCTGCAGCGGTTCGTGAAGGACGAAACCCCCTGGATCCATCTGGACATTGCTGGGGTGGCTTCGATTGCAACCGAGACATCCTATGCGCCCAAAGGGGCCACCGGTTGGGGTGTCCGCGCACTGAGCCGGTTCGTGCAGGACAATTTCGAATAATCCAATGGGCGCCGTTTATTTCTATCACCTGACCCGCCAACCGCTGGAAAACACCTTGCCCGTGTTGCTGGACAAGGCGCGGCAGGCCGGGTGGAAGATAGCCGTGCGGGGAACTGATCCCGCACGGATGGATTGGTTGGACGAAAAGCTGTGGCAGGGCCCCGAGGAAGGGTTCCTGCCACATGGCCGCACCGGGGGGCCGCATGACAGGGACCAGCCCATATTGCTGACGACAGGGGCCGAGGCCGCAAATGATCCGGCTTGCGTGATGGCTGTTGATGGTGCCGCGGTTGAACCCGAGGAAGTGAACGCGCTGGAACGCGTGTGCATCCTGTTCGATGGGAATGATGATCAGGCTCTCCAACATGCCCGCGGGCAATGGAAAACACTGACCGGGGCGGGCTGTTCGGCGCAATATTGGTCCGAGGAATCGGGCCGGTGGGAAAAAAAAGCCGAGGCATAGGGCCTCCGCAGATTTCAGGAGAATGAGCGATGGAAATGAAGCCCCTGGGCCGTACTGGAATCATGGTGACAGACCTGTGTCTGGGTACGATGACATTTGGTACGCAGACATCCGAGGCCGACGCGCATACTCAGATGGACATGGCACTTGATGGGGGCATTAATTTTGTCGATGCCGCCGAGATGTATCCGGTGAATCCCATCTCGAAAGAGACGGTGGGCCGGACCGAAGAAATTCTGGGCAACTGGAACGCCGCCAACCCGTCACGGCGTGGTGAATATGTTCTGGCAACCAAGCATTCTGGGGCAGGGTTCGCACATGCGCGCGATGGCGCACCGATTTCACCGCAGACAATCCCCGAGGCGGTCGAAGGTTCCTTGCGCCGACTGCAAACGGATTGCATCGACCTTTATCAGTTTCACTGGCCGAACCGCGGCAGCTATATGTTCCGGCAAAACTGGACCTATGCGCCTTCGGGGCACAATACCGATGAGGTTCTGGACAATATGCACGAGTGCCTTGTTGCCCTGAAGGAACAGGTCAACAAAGGAAATATCCGAGCGTTTGGCCTTTCGAACGAAAGCGCTTGGGGCACCGCTCAGTGGTTGCGGATCGCCGAAGCCACCGGCACGCCCCGCGTGGCATCGGTTCAGAATGAGTATTCTTTGATGTGCCGGCATTTCGACACCGATATGGCCGAGCTGAGCGCGCATGAGGATGTGGGGCTGATGGCCTTTTCACCGCTTGCCGCCGGATTTTTGACCGGGAAATACCAAAACGGCATGGTGCCCGAGGGTTCGCGGATGTCATTGGTGCCTGAGGTGGGTGGACGTCATCGCAGACGGGCATTTGAGGCGGTTGCGGCCTATCTAGAGATCGCTGACCGCCACGATCTGGACCCGGTCCATATGGCGCTGGCCTGGTGCCGGACGCGGCCCTTCATGATGTCGGCCATTTTCGGCGCGACAACGGTGGCGCAGCTTGGGCATATTCTCGACGGTAAGGAACTTCGCCTTTCTGGGGAAATTCTGACTGAAATCACCGAAGCGCATCGCGCGCATCCTATGCCGTTTTAGGGACGCTGGCCTCGTCTCCGCAGGCGGAGCCTCCCCCGAGGTATTTCAGCCAGATGAAGCAGATCCGCTTAGTGATGGCTGGGTTGTGCCCTGTCTTGCCTCAGGTCCCGGGCCGAAAGGCCGTGCGCTGTGCGAAAGGCACGGGAAAAGCTGGATTGCGAGGCGAAACCCGTCGCCAGAGCCACATCCATCAGTGACATATCGGTGTCCGTCACCAATCTGCGCGCCTCGGCCAGTCGGAGCTGCAGGTAATGGTCCTGCGGCGTGGTGTTCAGGCGCAGGCGGAATTGCTGTTGCAGGGTGCGTGAACTGGTGCCCAGGGTTTCGGCGATATCTGCCAATGGCATAGGGTCGTCCAGTGCGGATTGCATCAGCGTATTGGCTTTGGCGGTCAAAGCTGTGTGGCGGTGCGGCGCACCGGTGCGGCTTTGTGGTTTTGTGGGATCAGGCGCACCGTCATAGAGGAACAGACCCGAGACGCGGGCGGCAAATCCGGCGCCATGGCGGGCGGCGATGATATGCAGCATCATCTCGACCGCTGGGATCGCCCCGCCCGAGGTCAGGCGGCCTTCAGAAACGGTAAACCGGTCAGGGCGCACGTCCACTTCGGGGAAGCGAGCAGAGAAGTTCTCCAAATCTTCCCAATGGGTGGTGGCGGCGTGGCCGTCCAGCAGGCCTGCCTCGGCCAGCAGCCAAGGACCGCCATCAATACCTGCCATTGTGGCGCCGGTCTTGGCGATGCGGCGTAGGCCGGCCAGCAGGCTGGGTGTGGCATGGCGGGCCAGTTGGAACCCGGCAACGACAATCATCAGATCGCAGGATTGCAGCCGGGCCAAAGGTACACCCGGAACCGAAAGCGCACTGGTCAGCATGGCCGGTTCAGCAGTGGCTGTCACATAATCCCAGTCAAAGGCCGGACGATCCGCCAACCGATTGGCGGCACGCATTGGATCAACGGCCGACGCAAAGCTGAGCGTGTTGCATTCGTCCAGCACCAGCACAGCCGTTTTCAGGGCACGATGTTCGGGCTGCAATATGTTTTTTGCGGATTTCATCAAGTTCGATTCGCATTCTGACAAGTGTTTGACCAAAGCTGCGGCAAACTCGGGGGCGAAAGCAAATCGGAATCCGTGGAGAAGCCTGGGGAAAACTCAGGGTTAACCGGGTATAAGCTGGGGAGAACGCCATGCCTTTGGAAATGAACCGCGAAGTCTTCATTACATGCGCCGTCACAGGCTCGGGTGGGACGCAGGATCGCAGCCCGCATGTGCCGCGTTCGCCAAAGCAGATCGCCGACAGCGCGATAGCTGCAGCCAAGGCAGGGGCAGCGGTGGTGCATTGCCATGTGCGCGACCCTGAGACCGGAGCGCCTTCGCGTGATCTGGCACTGTATCGTGAGGTCACAGATCGCATTCGCGATGCCGAGGTCGACGCCGTGCTGAACCTGACTGCTGGCATGGGTGGCGACATGGTGTTTGGCGGTATCGAAAACCCGCTGCCGCTGGCCGAGGCGGGAACTGATTTGGTTGGCGCGACCGAGCGTGTGGCCCATGTGGCCGAATGCCTGCCGGAAATCTGCACCCTCGACTGCGGCACCATGAATTTTGCCGAGGCCGATTATGTGATGACCAACACGCCGGGTGCGTTGCGCGCGATGGGCCAGATGATGACCGATCTGGGTGTAAAGCCGGAGATTGAGGCCTTTGATACCGGCCATCTTTGGTTCGCCAAGCAGTTGGTGAAAGAGGGCGTTTTGGAACCGAACGCTCTGGTTCAGCTGTGCATGGGCGTGCCGTGGGGCGCGCCGGACGATCTGAACACCTTCATGGCGATGGTGAACAACGTGCCGGACGACTGGACCTTCAGCGCCTTTTCACTGGGTCGGAACGAGATGGCCTATGTGGCCGCCTCGGTTCTGGCGGGCGGCAATGTACGGGTCGGGTTGGAGGACAACCTGTGGCTGGACAAAGGCGTGCTGGCCGAGAACTGGCAACTGGTTGAACGCGCGGGCAGCATCATCGAGAACATGGGTGCGCGCGTGATTGGCCCCGCAGAAGTGCGTGAGAAGCTGGGCTTGGTGAAGCGGGCGCCGAAAAGCTAGGCGCGCCATGTTCCGCCGAGTTCTTTCATGGGTAGTTGGATGCTTGCTCGTTGGATTGATTCCAACGTGTGGCTTGGTAGACAATGAGGGCTTTCGAGCACGTCAATTTAATATTCAACCCGTCGAAGCGGTGAACTGGTCGATCTTTGACGAACCGTATTTTGAGGTTGCTGCGTCCAGACGCAAAAGCAAGGGCAAGCAGCGGCTTTTTGTGAGGCTTGAGGGACAGCCATACCCTAGCTATCAATTGCGTGACCCGGACCGGACCGAATGTTTTGGGTACATCGCAGGAGCAAGTGATTGCTTTGAAAACCACCTGAGCGTGCCTACCCGGCGATCCGAGTCTGCACTTGAATATGACATCACTGCCGCAAGCCCCTCAAAGTTTCACATCATCTACGTGGGTGACGGGGAGCAGATGGTTGTATTGGCCCGCCCAGATAGGTCGTTTGCAGTTGTACTGAGCAGAGATTTAACGATCACACAAAATCAACTGACGATTGCGCGTGACGTACTGAGCGAAAATGGGTTTGACCCTCAAGAGTTGAAAGTAGTGAAGTGATGACAAAAACAGCAGCAATCATTGGCGGCGGAGTTATCGGCGGCGGATGGGCCGCGCGGTTCCTGCTGAACGGTTGGAACGTTCGGGTATTCGACCCGGACCCGGAAGCCGAGCGTAAGATCGGAGAAGTTTTGGACAATGCGCGCCGCTCGCTACCGGGGCTGAGCGACGTCCCGTTGCCGCCTGAAGGTGCGTTGTCATTCCATAACGATATGGCCGATGCAGTGCAGGGTGCTGCTTGGATTCAGGAAAGCGTGCCGGAACGGCTGGACCTGAAGTTGAAGGTTTACAAGGGCTTGCAAGAGGCTTGTGATCCGGGAGCGATCATCGGGTCCTCAACCAGCGGGTTCAAGCCGTCAGAGTTACAGGAGGGCGCGCTGCGCCCCGAACAGATCGTGGTGACGCACCCGTTCAACCCGGTCTACCTGCTGCCGCTGATCGAACTGGTGCCAACTGGTGCGAACCCGCAGGAGATGATCGAACGGGCGCAAGAGGTCCTGAAATCGGTCGGGTTCTTCCCGCTGCACGTCAAGAAAGAGATCGACGCACATATCGCTGATCGGTTCCTTGAGGCCGTCTGGCGCGAGGCGCTGTGGCTTGTCAAGGACGGCGTCGCCACGACCGAGGAAATCGACGAGGCGATCCGTATGGGGTTTGGCATCCGTTGGGGGCAGATGGGTCTGTTCGAAACCTATCGTGTCGCCGGCGGCGAGGCTGGGATGCGGCATTTCATGGCGCAGTTCGGCCCGGCACTGAAATGGCCCTGGACCAAGCTGATGGATGTGCCCGAATTCACTGACGAGCTTGTGGATCTGATTGCGGATCAGTCGGATGCGCAATCAGGCATGCATTCGATCCGCGAGCTGGAGCGTATCCGCGACAACAACCTCGTGGGGATGATGCGCGCACTCAAGGCGCAGAACTGGGGCGCGGGGGCGGTGCTGAACCAGCATGATGCTCTGCTGAAACCGGGTGCGCTGCCATCATTGGAGCAAGCGGATCTGAGCCAACCGATCCTGACTCTGTCTCGTGCCGTGCCTTTGGATTGGACCGATTACAACGGTCATATGAACGAAGCCAAATACCTTGAGGCCTTCGCCGCCGCCACCGACCGGTTCATGGAGATCATCGGCTGCGATATGGAATATATCTCGTCCGGGGGCAGCTATTTCACTGCGGAAAACCACATTCGTTACATGAATGAGGTCCATGCGGGCGCAAAGATTGAGGTGCGCACCCAGATGCTGTTGGGGCAGGGCAAGAAACTGCACGTGTTCCACAGCATGTATAGCGGTGAGACGCTGCTGGCGACCGGGGAGAGCTTTTTGCTGCATGTCAGCCTGGAAACACGCCGCCCCAGCCCGCCATCGCCCAGCATTGAGGCCGCTATGGCCCGCATCGCCGAAGCGCAGGCCGGATTGCCTTATCCCGAAGGGGCCGGGGTTGCGATCCGGAAACCCTCATGACCTGCCGGGTGTTGGTGACGGCTGGCGCTTCGGGTGTTGGTCGGGCTATGGCAGAGGCGTTTGATGCGGCCGGGTATGATGTCTGGATCACAGATATTGATCGGGCGGCGCTAGATGGCGTGCCGGATCATTGGACAGCCCACCATGCTGACGTGTCGGATGAGGGTGATATGCATGCCGTGTTCGCCGCGATTTCTGATGCGGGTGGTCTGGATTCGCTCTGCGCCAATGCGGGAATTGCCGGGCCAACCAGCGCAATCGAGGATATCGACCTGAATGATTGGCGTAGCTGCGTAGCGGTCAATCTGGAGGGGGCGTTTCTGGCGGCCAAATACGCCGCGCCGCTGATGAAATCCGCCCGGGCGGGCAGCATCATCCTGACCTCATCCACTGCGGGGCAATATGGCTATCCCTTTCGTGCGCCCTATGCCGCGGCCAAATGGGCGGTGATCGGATTGATGAAAACACTGGCGATGGAGCTTGGCCCTCACGGCGTCCGCGCCAATGCGATTTGTCCCGGCGCGGTGGAGGGCCCAAGGATGGAAGGCGTTCTGGCACGCGAGGCGGCGACCAAAGGCATGAGCCGGGACGAGGTCTATCAGGGCTATGCCTCGGGCACGTCCATGGGTCGTTTCGTCGAAGCGCAGGACATCGCCAATATGGCTGTCTTTCTGGCCTCTGGCGCGGCGCGGTTGGTGTCGGGTCAGGTGATCGCGGTGGATGGTCACACGGTCAATCCCGACCCGAAACTGTAACCTAGCCCTGGTTGGGGCCTCGGATCTGGCGGATGGTCTGACGAACGGCTTGCCAATCGCGGGCTTGCTTAGCGTTCCCGGCGGCCTCGCATTCGCGCATTTTCATCGCGGCTTCTGCCTCGGCCTGGTCACCGTGCGCCGTGTACAAAGCCCGTGCATATTGGGCTGTTTTCAGTGCGTCCATTCCTGTGGTCCTCCGTCTGTGGTCGGAATGCCCGAAAGTTCGCGCCCGGCGACGATACCACAGGTTGTACGGGGATGCATCACATGTCGCGGGAAATCGCTGCTCTGAGCTGTTGCAGGTGCTCTGGAAAGTCCCGTGCGGTCACGACCGCCTCGCGAACCAGAGTGTCGAAATGGCGGCTGAAAATTTCAATCCGGTCGCGATCGCGAAAGGCCATGTAATGGCTTCCTGCGTAAAACACGCAAAGAAGTGGACCGAAAATCGTTACGGGAGCCGAATATAGCCGTTTGGCATCGAACAGATAGATACGCAGCCGTGGGTAGAGCTGTTCACACAACTCCAAAAGGTGGTCAATCTGATCCAGCCGCTTGCGAAGGCTAAGGCCTTGATAATAGCCGGTTGCATGCGCAAAGCTGTCGATTTCGTACATCGGCATTGCGATCTCATAATCGGACTGGGCGCTGCGCATCCAGGTCAGTCGATCTTCGGACGCACCTATGGCCTGATCTGCCGTGCGCCCCAGATGCGGTGCGTATTCCCATTCCAGAACGGTGCGGGTCTTGAGCATGTCGGGCAAGGTCGCAGGAACATATCTGATTTTGTAACCCGCTGCCTCTTGGTGCCACTCGAATATGCGCTCGTCTACCAGGGCGCGGGGGGCCTCAGTCATGCTCAGTGACAAAGCCAGCAACTCGGCCGCGCTTTCCGGCCGGTCAGACAGGCTCAGCAACCAGTCCGCCGAAACACCCAATGCCGTCGCGCAGCTTCCGACAACATGGGCATTCGGCAACCGTGCCCCGTGATCGGTCAACAGTTGCGATACGGTTGAGCGGTCAACACCGATCTGGCGCGCGAGGGCGCTTCGGCTGATTTGGCGTTCTTCCATTGCGCGGGCCAGGCGCAAACGGAATTGAGCCGCACGGTCGCGTTTGTCTATTTTATCCTGCATGTGGTGATAAATATCATGTTTGATGAGTTTTGTTAATCATATTCAGAATGTTCAACCTAATCGATGGGCCGTAATTCTTAAGCCATAACAATATTATGGGTGACGGAATGGAAACACGGCGCAGATCGGTCGTGAAAGCGGTTGTGTGGAACATGATGGGCCTGATCATCATGTCGGTGATCGGGTTGATCGCCACAGGATCCGCCGCGATTGGCGGAACACTGGCCGTGGTGAACACAGCAATCGGTCTGACGCTCTATGTGATTTATGAGAGGGTCTGGGCGGGCATTTCCTGGGGCCGCAATGCTTGAGCGTTCGGGCCCGGAATGGGGCACTTTCACGCTGATGCTGGCCTGTTATGCTGCCTGGCTGGCCGTGATCTTCTTCCTGCCCATCTGGTTAGCGGTTCCAGTGATGGGCGCGGTGGCCGCGTTACATTCATCATTAACGCATGAGGCGCTGCACGGGCATCCTTTTCGCACCAGATGGATGAATGAGGCGCTGATGGCGCTGCCTTTGAGCTTGTTCATCCCATATCAGCGGTTCCGAGACTTACATCTGGCCCATCATCGGGATGCAACGCTGACCGATCCCTATGATGATCCTGAATCAAACTATCTGGACCCAAAAGTTTGGTCGGGGCTAGGCCATTGGCACAGGCGGTTGTTATCGGTGAACAATACTCTGCTGGGGCGGATCGTTTTGGGCCCTGCAATCGGACAGGTTGCCTTTGTCAGGGACGAGTTGCGAGGGGCCGCGCGTGGCGAATGGGACATATTGCGCGCATGGGCTTTGCATATGGCAGGCGTGGTTGCGGTTATCTGGATCGTGACCTTGTCGCCCATGCCGGTCTGGGCCTATGTCCTGTCCGCGTATTTGGGGCTTGGCCTTGTCAAAATACGCACTTTTCTGGAACACCGTGCGCATGAAGATGTGGGGGCAAGAACCGTTATCATCGAAGATCGCGGGATACTGTCTTTTCTGTTTTTGAACAACAATTTACATGTAGTTCATCATCTGAACCCGCGTACCCCCTGGTATCAACTTCCGAAGATCTACCAGCAGGGTAAAGAGGGCTATCTGGCCACGAATAAGGCCTATGTATACCCTTCATATGCCGATGTTTTCCGGGCGTATTTCTGGAAGGTAAAAGACCCGGTGGCGCATCCGCTCTGGCCAAAGGGTTGATTTGCGGCCACAAAAGGCGGCATGAGCCTCTGGATACCTGTCACTATCGCCGCCGCAACGTTTCAGACGGTGCGGTTCATGCTGCAAAAATCGCTGAGCAGTGTAAAGCTGACGGCCGCCGGGGCGACATTTGCCCGGTTTGCCTATTCAATCCCGCTGGTTCTAATCGCTCTGATCGTGGCGCTGCAGTTGACGGGGTATTCCTTGCCACCGTTGACCGCCCGGTTCTGGGTGTTTGCCACTATTGGAGGAACGGCTCAGATCCTTGCCACGATCTGTGTCGTCGCCTTGTTCAAACAGCGCAATTTTGCTGTCGGCATAACTTTTAAGAAAACCGAAGTAATCCAGACCGCCATCGTTGGTTTTCTGGTCCTGGGCGATCAGGTCTCGTCCTGGTCGCTTGGTGCGATCTTTCTGGGGCTGACGGCTGTGTTGCTGCTGTCGAAAAGTCCCGGTGGAGACGGGGCGTGGTGGCGACATCTGACGAACCGGGCCTCGCGGCTTGGCCTGGGATCAGGTGTGCTGTTTGCGTTTTCCTCGGTCAGTTATCGGGGTGCCTCGCTTGAACTGGGCGAGATTGATGCGTGGTTTCGGGCACTTGTGACGCTGGCAGTCGTTGTCTCGCTCCAGTTCGTCAGCATGGGCCTGTGGCTGTTGTGGCGAGACAGGGCCGAGCTGCGCGCCGTGTGGCAGACACGCCGAACAGGCGTATTTGTCGGACTGACCAGCCTGTGCGGATCGTTCTGCTGGTTCTTGGCATTCACCTTGCAAAACGCCGCCTACGTCAAGGCTCTGGGGCAGGTCGAGCTGATCCTCAGCCTGTTCGCGTCGATCTTGTTTTTCCGCGAAACCATTACCCGGCGCGAGATCGCCGGGATGACGTTATTGGGCGCATCAATTCTGGCGTTGGTTTTGTCTATTTAACCCGTGCGGCGTTCGTCGAAGCTGAGCGCGATAAAGCTGGGCAGGTGATCGCCCATTCCCACGACCGAAGGACCGTTGTCAGCGCGCCGTCCACGGCCTCTGACTTCTTTATCCTTCTTGCGATCTTCTCTTTTATCGTCGCTTTTGGGGGCCTCTGTTGGCCGGACTTCTGTTGGCCGGGCCTTTTTCTCGGGCTTTGGCCTCTCGGGTTTCGGCTCTTCCTTTACCGGATTGTCCAAGCGAGGAATTTCTTTTTGAATCAGCTTCTCGATCGCGGCCAATGCTTTTTCATCGCGTCCCGAACAGATAGTGATCGCTTTGCCTTCGCGTCCGGCGCGACCTGTACGGCCGATCCGGTGCACATAATCCTCGGGGTGGCCGGGGACGTCGAAATTGATCACATGACTGACCGAGGGCACATCCAATCCGCGCGCTGCAACGTCCGAGGCGACAAGCAGGCGTAGTGTTCCGTCACGGAAACCGTCCAGTGTTTTCGTCCGTTGTGACTGATCGAGATCGCCATGGATCGCGGCAGCATCATAGCCGTATTTCTTCAGCGATTTCGCACAGATATCCACATCGGTCTTACGATTGCAGAAGATGATCGCGTTGGTGCATTTTTCGCCCTCGGAGTCGATCAGCGAACGCAGGACCTGGCGCTTGGCGCTGGCCTCGCGGTCACGGCGACCACCTTTGAACATGACCACACTTTGCTCGATGGTTTCCGAGGCCGTTGCCTGACGGGCAACTTCGATCCGGGTTGGGGCCGACAGGAATGTATCGGTGATCCGCTCAATCTCGGGCGCCATGGTGGCTGAGAAGAACAGCGTTTGGCGTGTGAACGGCGTCAGCGAAAAAATGCGTTCGATATCGGGGATAAAGCCCATATCCAACATTCGGTCGGCCTCATCCACCACCATGATCTGGACGCCGGTCAACAGCAGTTTGCCGCGTTCGAAATGGTCCAGCAGACGACCCGGTGTAGCGATCAGAACGTCGACGCCACGGTCGATCAGCGCATCTTGCTCCTTAAAGCTGACGCCGCCGATCAACAGCGCTTTGGTCAGTTTCAAGTGCTTTGAGTAGGTATCGAAATTCTCGGCCACTTGCGCGGCCAGTTCCCGCGTCGGGCACAGCACCAGCGACCGCGGCATGCGCGCACGTGCGCGGCCACGGGCCAGCAATGTGATCATCGGTAGCGTGAAGCTGGCGGTTTTGCCTGTACCGGTCTGGGCGATACCCAGAACGTCCTTGCCCTCAAGCGCGGGTGGGATTGCGCCTTCCTGGATCGGTGTTGGCGTTTCGTATCCGGCTTCCTCAATGGCTTTGAGGACCTTCGGGTTCAGGTTCAGTTCGTTAAACTTTGTCATGTATGTCCGGTTGTTGCGGACACTAAAACCTGGCCCGCGCGTAAAGAAAGTGCCGGGCCCGGATGGCCATGCGATATTTTGTGCATTTCGGCTTGGCGGGACATAACAAAATCACGGGGCAGGGTCAAATGAAGTCACTTTTATGCTGCGACACCGGCTGACCATGCGGATTTATCGCAACAATTCAGGTACTTCCGGGGAAATGTTTCGCGACTTTTCCATCCAAATCCAGCGGATGGTACTTAATCAGCCCAAACTTTTCGAGGCGGGTGCGAACTTCTTGGTCGGCACCACTGATTTCATCATAGAAAACCCGCAGGCCGTGAGCCCCATCTTCTTTTTCGATCCAGCTCAGTAATTCATTCATGTTCATCCCGCCTTGTTCGCGCGGAACATTGGGTGACATGCCTGGCTGATACGAGCCCTTTTCGAACCGGAACCGATAATGGGCTAGCCAATGATCCCAGTCAGGTGCATGACGGTGGCATAGATCAACCTGGGGCAGCTCGACCTTGGTCGGGAGGATTTCGCCATCCTGAAACAGATTGTGAATCCGGAAATTGATCTTAGGTAAGCCTTTGCGAACAAACAGCTTACCCTGAACATGGCTGAGGAATCCAGCAAGAACAAATCCGCCAAAATTCGGATATAGTGCCTGAACGATCCCATCACGGCCCTGACCAGCGGGGATATAGGCTTTGTACAGGTCTTCGGTTCCGCCCACGGGCTCGATCGGACGAACGCGCACCGCTGGGATATGTTGCGGAATCTCCGCTAATATCGCGCCAAGGTCGGATTGCGGCCAGAGGAACTCGTCCAGATCAATATGGGCAAGCCAGTCGACCTCAGCCTTTCTGTAAGTAAAGCTGGCATTTGCGGTTTGCCGGACCTGATGTTTGTCGGGCCTCTCGCGCTTTCGGTTCGCCCAGTACCCTTCGTCGCAGTTGCGTATTTCGATCCGTGGGTGGCGGTTCAGGGCGTTGAACGCAGCCGGGCAGGGCTCGTCCAGATACAGATACATCCGGTCGGCCCCGAGATCGAGGTGATAGGCCGCAAACCGAAGTATGTCCGGGGCCGAGCCCCGGATCGTTGATACAATGCCCCAGCTTGGGACATTATCCGGCATATGAAGCTCGTGACCCTGTCACGCCATCATCTCTTTGGTGGCGGTCAGGTTCAGGTCGGGATAGTCCCGCACGACCCGGTCGATGTCCCACTGCAGGCGAGTCAAATAGACGATGTCGCCGTCATGATCATGAGCGATGTGCTGCTTGTTGGCATTGACGAATTTCTCGACCTCAGCTTTTTCACCGCTGACCCAGCGGGCGGAGGTGAACTGAGACGCCTCGAACCGTACCGGCAGGCCGTATTCCATCTCAATCCGGCTGGCCAGAACCTCGAATTGCAGCGCGCCAACGACGCCGACGATAAAGCCCGATCCGATCGACGGTTTGAACACCTTGGCCGCGCCTTCCTCGGCGAATTGCATCAGGGCTTTTTCCAGATGCTTGGCTTTCATTGGATCGCCTGGTCGCACGGTCTGCAGCAGTTCCGGCGCAAAGGAAGGGATGCCGGTTACCCGGATCGCTTCGCCCTCGGTCAGCGTATCGCCGATGCGCAGCTGGCCGTGGTTTGGGATGCCGATGATGTCTCCGGCCCAGGCCTCTTCGGCCAGTTCCCGGTCGGATGCAAGAAACAGCACAGGGTTCGAGATTGCCATCGGCTTTTTCGATCGAACATGGGTCAGCTTCATGCCGCGTTTGAAATGGCCCGAGGCCATGCGCACAAATGCCACCCGGTCGCGGTGCTTGGGGTCCATGTTTGCCTGAACCTTGAAGACAAATCCGGACACTTTCTTTTCTTCCGGTGCGATCTGGCGGGGTTCCGCGGACTGTACCTGTGGCTGTGGACCATAGGCGCCGATGCCTTCCATCAGTTCCTTGACGCCGAACGAGTTGATCGCCGAGCCGAACCAGATCGGGGTCATGTGGCCTTCCAATACCGCTTGGGGGTCAAGCGCGGGCAGCAATTCGCGTGCCATCTCAACCTCTTCCAGCAGCTTCTCAAGCAGGTGCTCGGGCACATGTTCAGCCAGCTTGGGGTCGTCCAACCCGTTGATCTGGATGCTTTCGGCCACTTTGTTACGGTCAGCGCGGTCCATCAGCTCCAGCCGGTCGCGCAGCATGTCGTAACAGCCGATAAAGTCGCGGCCTACTCCAATCGGCCAGGCAGCGGGCGTGACGTCGATGGCCAGCATTTCCTGAATTTCGTCGATGATCTCGAACGTATCGCGGCTTTCGCGGTCCATCTTGTTACAGAAGGTCAGGATCGGCAGGTCGCGCAGGCGGCAGACCTCAAACAGTTTCTGGGTCTGGCTTTCCACACCTTTCGCGCCGTCGATCACCATCACGGCCGCGTCCACAGCGGTCAGAGTGCGATAGGTATCTTCCGAGAAATCGCTGTGGCCGGGCGTGTCCACCAGATTGAACCGGAAGTTTCCATAGTCGAAGGACATGGCCGAGGCTGAGACCGAGATCCCGCGATCCTTCTCCATCTGCATGAAATCCGAACGTGTCCGCCGTGCCTCACCCTTGGCGCGTACCTGACCGGCCATCTGGATGGCGCCGCCATACAGCAGGAACTTTTCCGTCAGGGTCGTCTTGCCCGCATCCGGGTGCGAGATGATGGCAAATGTCCGACGCCGGGCGATCTCGGGCGGCAAGGTGGGTTGGTTCGTGGCGGTATCAAGCATAGTCGCGCGTATAGGCGGGGAATTCTGCCGAAGCAAGACAAAGAGGCTGGTTCGAATCGTCTGCCTGTGGCAATAAGAACATATAGTGAACAAATAATGGAGAGGATCAATGAATTTGAAAGAAATCGCCGATGAGCTGGTGGCGGGATGCCGGGAAAACCGGGCCAAGGCCAATCTGGATAAGCTGTATGCGGCAGATGCCGTTTCGGTTGAGGCCGTCGATGCATCCGGTATGGGACGCGAGGCGCATGGGCGCGACGCGATCCGTGGCAAGCACGATTGGTGGGAGAGTTCGACCGAAGTGACGGGCGGAAACGTCAGTGACCCGATGGTGCATGGCGAAGACCGTTTTGCCGTGATCTTTGAGGTGCAGGGCAAGTTCAAGGAAAGCGGTGAGAGCTTCGATATGCGCGAAGTTGCGCTGTATCACGTCGCGGATGGCAAGATCGTACGGGAAGAGTTCTTCTACTAACCCCTTGTCATCAATCTGTCTTCCCTGTCTGCTGGGTGCTAGACATGCGGATAATCACAGATGGGGAGGAACAGATGGATCTGGGAATTCGAGGAAAGCGCGCGCTGGTTTGTGCCAGCAGCAAAGGGTTGGGTCTGGGCTGCGCCGAGGCTCTGGCGGCGGCTGGTGTGAATCTGGTGATGAACGCGCGAGGGGCCGACGCGTTAGAGGCTGAAGCCGCGCGTTTGCGCTCGGAATTTGGTGTCGATGTGCAGAGTGTTGCGTGTGATGTGACCTCAGAGGAGGGGCAGGCACAAGTGATTGCTGCCGCGCAGGCCGTTGATATTCTTGTGACAAATGCCGGTGGTCCGCCTCCGGGTCTGTGGTCGGATTGGCAGCGTGACGACTTCATCAAGGCGTTGGATGCCAACATGCTGACCCCGATTGCCTTCATGAAGGCCCTGTTGCCCGGCATGATGGATAAGGGCTGGGGCCGGGTGGTGAACATCACCTCGCAATCCGTACGTGCGCCGATTGCCGTTCTTGGCCTGTCTAATGCCGCACGGACCGGGCTAACCGGATATGTGGCCGGAACGTCCAGGCAGGTCGCGCCGCATGGTGTGACAATCAATAACCTGTTGCCGGGGATACATGCGACGGATCGGGCGGATTCTCTGGACGGTGGTGTGGCTGCGCAGCAAGGCATTTCCGTTGACGAGGCACGCGCGCAGCGTGAGGCAACCATCCCCACGCGCCGCTATGGCTCGCGGCAGGAGTTTGGGGCAACCTGCGCGTTTCTGTGTTCGCAGCATGCGGGCTTTATCGTCGGCCAGAACATCCTGTTGGATGGTGGCGCGACCAATCTGACGATGTGACCATGGCGCAAGGGTTTTCACTGAAGGATCAGTTGTTTAATGCAGAAAAGACCGGCTATCTGGCGGCGCTTTTTGCCAAGGCTGATCCAGGGTTCGATGCACAGGCGTTTCAAACGCAGGTGATGTCACGCCTTCTCGAGCTTGAGTTGAAAGAGCGGATGGCGTGGATCGCCGAATGCCTGCAGCAACAGGTTCCGGGTGAGCTGCCAACTGTCGCTCCGACCCTTTTACGAGCCTTGCCGCCGCCGCTGGATCCGAACAAGACCGACGACGATTTTGGCGATTTCATCTTTGCGCCGCTGGGGGATTGGGTCGTGAATGTCGGCCTTGATCACCCCGACCTCGCGCTGGACGTGCTGGCTGAACTGACGCAGAGGTTTTCGATGGAATGGGCCATTCGCCCATTTCTCAATCGCCACCCCGAACACGTCATGGAGCGGCTGGAGGATTGGTGCGGACATGACAGCTATCACGTGCGGCGTCTGGTGTCCGAAGGAACCCGCCCGCGTTTGCCATGGGGGCAGGCGGTGGGGCTGGAATTAACAGATCCGCTGCCTCTGCTGGATCGGCTACATCAGGACCAAACGCGCTATGTGACGCGGTCGGTGGCCAACCATCTGAACGACATCTCCAAAAAAGACCCGGATCTGGTACTGGACCGCCTGCAGGGCTGGTCTCGTTCACAGCGTCAAGACGCGGACGAGCTGCGGTGGATGACCTCTCATACCCTGCGCGGTCTGGTTAAGGCCGGGCACCCACGCGCGATGAAGATGCTGGGATATGACCCTGATGCCGATATACAGGTCTCGGTTATGGTAAATGGGCAGGCAAAGATTGGTGGCGCGCTTGAGTTTGATGTTTCATTGGCTGGTGAGGCGAACCAACCCGTTTTGATTGATTATATCATCCATTTTCAAAGACCTGGCGGCAAAAAATCGGCCAAAGTTCACAAGCTGAAACAGGCCGCGCTAAGGAATGGAAACCTGACCTTGAGCAAAAAGCACAAGCTCAAAGGCGATGCGACCACGTTCAGGCTTGTTCCCGGCGCACATCTTCTGGAGATTCAGGTGAATGGCCGGGTGCGCGCGGATCTGGATTTTGAGCTGCTGGGCTAGCTCAACCTTTCGTCAGATTGCTCGGCTTTTGATTGCACGGTGCGCGGTGCTGGGTTAGCTCAACATCAGTCAGATCAGGGGATGACAGCGATGAAGCATGAATCGGTGCAGAACTATTATGGCGAGGTCCTGCAAAGCAGCGCGGACCTGCAGACCAACGCGTGTTGTACGCCCGACGATATGCCGGATCATCTGAAAAAGATCCTCGCCAAGGTCCATGATGACGTGCTGACCCGCTATTACGGCTGCGGGCTGATCGCGCCGCTGGATCTGGAAGGGATGAGGATCCTTGATCTTGGCTGTGGCGCGGGTCGGGATGTATACGCCCTGTCTGCCATGGTGGGCGAGAAAGGGCGCGTGGTCGGCGTGGATATGACGCCCGAGCAGTTGGATATCGCCCGCGCGCATCAGGATTATCACGCCGAAACCTTTGGATATGCCCAAAGCAACGTGGAATTCCATCACGGCTACATCGAAAAGCTGGATGAACTGGACTTAAAGGCGGGGTCTTTCGATATCATCGTTTCGAACTGCGTGATCAACCTGGCCACCGATAAGGAGGCAGTTCTGTGCGGCGCGCACCGCCTGCTTAAGGACGGCGGAGAGATGTATTTCTCGGACGTTTATGCGGATCGTCGCGTACCGCAGGCAATGGCCGAGGATGAGGTTCTGTATGGCGAGTGTCTGTCCGGTGCGCTGTACTGGAATGACTTTCTGTCGATGTCTCGCAAAGCCGGTTTCGGCGACCCGCGTCGAGTCACGCACCGCCCCTTGACCATCGAAAACCCGGTTCTTGAGGACCGCGTGGCACCGCTCAAATTCCTGTCAGCCACCTATCGTCTGTTCAAGTTACCTGCGTTGGAACCCGCCTGCGAAGATTATGGTCAGGCCGTGATCTATATGGGCACTGTGCCCAATGCGGCGCACATATTTGAGCTGGATGACCACCACGCAATCGCGACGGATAAGGTGTTTCCGGTGTGCGGCAACACATGGATGATGCTCAAAGACACGCGGTTTGCGCGGCACTTTGAGTTCATCGGTGATTTCTCAACCCATTACGGCATCTTCGAAGGCTGCGGTGGTGAAAGCCCATTTGAGGCGACCGGGCAGGCCGAAACGGGCGGCTGCTGCTGATCCCTTGCACCCAAAGGGAGGGGTTGCTATCCCCGCCCAAGCCCGATTGATTTGATCGGGTAAGGCTACGGGGTCCATCGGTGACAGTAAACGCAACTCCTCCGCGTCTGGAAATTCGCAATCTGGTCGCCCGGTACGAAGGTCGGGTGGTGGTTGATGACGTCTCGCTGACCGTGCAAGCGGGGCAGGTGACATGCCTGTTGGGGCCGTCAGGGTGCGGCAAGTCGACGACGCTGCGGATGATTGCCGGTGTCGAGATGCAAGAGACAGGCCAGATCTATGTCGATGGCAAGCTGATCTGCGATACGGTGTTCCGTGTCCCGCCTGAGCGGCGCGAGATTGGCCTGATGTTTCAGGACTTTGCCCTGTTCCCGCATCTTAGCGTAGCTGACAATGTTGCCTTTGGCCTGAAGGGTAGCAAAGATGAAAAACGCGCACGCGTGGATGAGTTGCTGGCCAAAGTCGACCTGATGCGTTTCGCAGACAGCTTTCCACATCACTTGTCGGGCGGTGAGCAACAGCGGGTGGCTCTGGCGCGCGCATTGGCCCCACGCCCCCGGATCATGTTGATGGATGAGCCGTTTTCGGGGCTCGATAACCGGTTACGCGATGGAATTCGGGACGAAACTCTGGCGATCCTCAAGGAAGAGGACGCCGCTGTCCTGTTGGTTACCCATGAACCCGAAGAAGCAATGCGTATGGCCGATGAGATCGCCCTGATGCGCCGTGGCAGAATCGTTCAACAGGGTGCGCCTTACAACGTCTACACCCGTCCTGCGGACAAAGCTGCAGTTGCATTCTTTAGCGATATAAATGTGTTAGGCGCGCAAGTTAACGGAGCTTTGGCTGATACCCCATTTGGTCAGTTTCTCGCTCCGGGCGTGCCGGATGGCACGAATGTCGAGATTGTGTTTCGGCCTCAGCACATGCGTTTGGATTTCGACCGCAACGGCAAGGGCCCATTGCCGACAGCAACAGACGGCGTTGCCGCGCGTGGCGTGGTGGAACGGGCGCGTTTTCTGGGCAACGAAAGCTTGATTGAATTCCGTATGGACTATGATGATTCAATCTTGAAAGCGACCGTTCCCAACGTGTTTGTCCCGCAAGCGGGGCGGGTCATGTGGCTGACCATTCGCCGCGATCGGTGCTTTGTATTCCCCAAATAGGGTCTAAAACTGCAGTTTAGGCGCAAGTGGTGCGTGAAAGCCTCAGATTGCACCTGCGGGTTGCTTGCCGCAGTGCGGGGCTGGGTCTATCAAGGAAAAAACGCTGCGGTGGATGGGGCATATGCGTATTCTTTTAACCAATGATGACGGTATCAATGCGCCGGGACTTATCGCACTCGAGGCGATTGCTGCCGATCTGGCCGGACCGGGCGGAGAAGTCTGGGTCGTTGCGCCCGCTTTCGAGCAATCCGGCGTGGGGCATTGCATCAGCTACACGCACCCGATGATGGTTGCCAAGCTGGGAGAACGCCGTTTTGCTGCGGAAGGATCACCAGCTGATTGTGTCTTGGCTGGTTTGCACGATGTGATGAAGGACGCGCCACCCGACCTGGTATTATCTGGTGTGAATCGTGGGAACAACTCGGCCGAGAATACGCTGTATTCTGGCACAGTCGGGGGCGCGATGGAGGCGGCCCTGCAGGGGGTTCCGGCTATTGCCCTGTCTCAATATTTCGGTCCGCGCAATTTGGGGCTGGATGACCCGTTCGAATCCGCGACCCGATTTGGTGCTGAACTGGTACGTAAGATACTGGGCGCGGCGCCGGCAGAACAAGGCGATTACCGTTTGTTTTACAACGTCAATTTCCCCCCAGTGCCTGCGAATGAAGTACTGGGCACCCGGATTGCCCCTCAGGGTTATCGGCGTGACACACATTTCTCGGTCGAGCCGCACAGCTCACCTTCGGGGCGGCGGTTTCTGTGGATCAAGGGCGGGTATCAACACAACCCGACTGCACCTGGGACGGATGCTGCCGTCAATCTGGCAGGCTATATCTCGGTCACACCAATGCGTGCGGATCTGACGGCGCATGACGCGCTGGAAGCGTTAAAGTCGATCGAATGAGCGGACTGGACCCTGAAACAACCATGCAGTTCCTGTTTGCCCTGCGCTCGCGCGGGGTGACGGATGCACGCGTGCTGGCAGCAATGGAGCAGATAGATCGCGGCAGATTTGTCAAAGGCCTGTTTGCAGAACGCGCCTATGAGGATACGCCGCTGCCGATTACGTGCGGCCAGACGATCAGCCAACCGTCTGTCGTTGGGCTGATGACGCAGGCGCTGGAAGTACGTCCGCGTGATACCGTGCTCGAGATCGGGACGGGATCGGGCTATCAGGCCGCGATCCTGTCGAAACTGGCACGCCGGGTATATACGGTCGAGCGTCATAAGCGACTTGTGCGCGAAACCGGCCAGTTGTTCCGTGATTTGGGGCTGACGAATGTGACGGCAATGTTGTCGGATGGTTCGTTTGGTTTGCCCGAGCAAGCCCCGTTTGATCGTATCATCGTGACCGCAGCTGCCGAGGACCCGCCCGGGCCGCTCTTGGCGCAGCTCAAAATCGGCGGTATCATGGTCTTGCCGGTGGGGCAGTCGGATACGGTCCAGACGTTGATCAGGGTCCGACGCACCGAATCCGGTTTGGACTATGACGAATTGTTGCCTGTCCGTTTTGTGCCCTTGTTAGAAGGGCTTGGGAAGGATGGAGCTTAAAGGAATATTCTGCAAAATGCGCCGGAACCCCGATGAACAAGGGCAGGTGTCGAGGACAATAAAATGAGAGCAGTTTCCAAATCAGCAATGCGCCGCTGTGCGTTAGGAGTGGCTAGCCTTGCAATCCTGGCTGGGTGCGAAGGGCCGCTGGACTATGATCTTCGCGGACAGGTAGGCGGTTTTTCCACCGCCGAAGCAGCACAGTCGGCGACGACCAACCGGCCCGCACCGGATGCCAGGGGTGTCATCACATATCCGACCTATCAAGTGGCGATTGCTCGCCGCGGCGACACTGTCAGAGACTTGGCCGCAAGGGTTGGCTTGCCTGAAGGAGAGCTGGCGCGTTTCAATGGTCTAATGCCTACAGATACCCTGCGCGAGGGCGAAGTTGTGGCACTGCCCCAGACGGTCGGTTCCGCAAGCTCTGTCGATATTGCGACGATAGCTGGTACGGCAATCGACGAGGCCCCCGCAAATGGCTCGGTCCGTACATCAACGCTTGAGCCCGCAAAACCTGCGGCGGCACCGGCACCAACCGGTCCCGAACCGATCCGCCACAAGGTGAAACGTGGTGAAACGGCATTTACAATTTCACGCCTCTATGACGTTCCCGTTGAGGCGCTGTCAGACTGGAATGGATTGGATTCCGATTTTACCGTCCGCGAAGGCCAGTTCCTTCTGATCCCGGTGAAAAGCCAATCCGCACCGCGCAAAGCTGCTGTGCCTGCAACGAATGTGACACAGCCCGGCCAGGGGTCTCCGACACCGACGCCGCCCAGTGCTACGCAGCCTTTGCCCGACGAAACCATTTCCCCGGCCACTCCGGCGCCTGATGTGACCGCCGAGGCACCAACAAACCAAAGTAATTCGGCGCTTGGGCTTCCTGTGAACGGTACGATTATCCGCACCTATCAAAAGGGAAAGAACGAGGGGATCGACATCGCAGCGGCCGCAGGATCGCCTGTAATGGCGGCAGAGGCGGGAACTGTTGCGGCGATCACTGCTGATGCAGATCAGGTTCCGATCATCGTTGTTAAACACAACAGTGATCTGCTGACCGTCTATGCCAATGTGGCAGATATCACGGTCAAGAAAGGGGAGCGCGTGCGACGAGGGCAGAAGATTGCCTCGCTGCGGAGCGGGGACAACGCCTATGTCCATTTCGAAGTGCGCAAAGGCTTCGAATCTGTAGATCCAGAGCCCTATCTGAAATGATAAGAATGGCCCCGTCAGGGCCATGCCGCTGGCAGGGATAATCCCAACCCGATGACGGCAGGGTTAAGCGTATGGGTCGTAATCGCTCAGACGCTTTCCCGGCTCGTCTGCAAAAATCTCGGGCAGGGGAAGGACGGTTTCGATCAGGTCAATTCGGAAGACCCGGAAACCATCGCGGAGTTCACACCAGGAAGTCAGCGTCCAGACTCGTCCCCAATACTCCATATGCAATGGCCGAATGGTGCGCTCGGTCAACACGCCGTCGATCCTGCGGTAACTCAGACGTAATTTTTGTCGTGATTTGATGGCGGCGCGGATCGGGGCCATATGCGCCAGCCCGCGTGCGGCATCGGCAAAGGGGTATACCGCAAATTTCCAGCTGTCAGCCTCGGCAATCACCTGTGTCGGCAGCACGGCGTCGATCTTTTCAGCCAAAGACTCGGCGGCGGTTTTCAAGTCGGGGTCGGCGGCCTCGGCCACGATTGCCATGCCAAGGTTCAGCGCTTCCAGTTCGGCCGGGGTCAGATTCAGCGGGGGCAGGGTGATCTGCTCACGCACCATATAGCCCACGCCGCGCTCACCTTCGACCGGAACGCCCGAGGCGGCCAGCGTATCCATGTCGCGATAGATCGTGCGGACCGACACCTCGAGCCGATCCGCAATGTCCTGCGCACGGTGCAAGCCACCGTCGCGCAGGATCTGAATAATGTCGAACAGACGATCAGTACGGCGCATGACACGCCGCTCTGACCGGGGTTATGCGGTCATGTTCCATAGCACGTTCTCGTGGCGCATCTGCATGCCTTCGGGGTTGATCGCTGCGATCAGTGCGGGCGCAAAACCCTGCTGCGGGAACTGCGCAGCTGCGTCCTGTGCGGCCTTCATATCGGTCCAGATCACGTAGTCAGTCCAGCGCCCGTCTTCGCCTTGACTGAGTTGACGATGGGCAAACCCCGGAGCTGCGCGTACAAAGGCTTCGGACGCTTGGCTGAGTTTTACAAACTCTTCCGGGGTTGTCCCGTTGGCGAGGGTGAAGGTGACGATTTCTGCAACATGGGTCATGTGAATCTCCGTTGACCAGGTTTCGATACCGCCTACCTAGCCCCTATCAACTGACACAAACCTGTCAGTTGATCAATCCGAGGCCGTAAAAAACATCGGATCGGATCAAATTTGAACGCAGATTTGAACCAACTCACTTTTGCAGGCGGGCCAGCGGGCGTAGACACGGACCCAGATCACATTTCCGGCGTACGGCGCCGACGTTATAGGAGAAGAGAGATGCTCAACAATATTGGCCTTCCCGGCATTCTGCTGATCGCAGTTGTGGTTCTGGTGCTATTCGGCCGTGGCAAAATCAGCTCGTTGATGGGCGAAGTGGGCAAAGGCATTACGTCATTCAAGAAGGGCGTCAAAGAAGGCGCAGAGGAACTGGATCAGGACGCATCCGAGCTGGCCAAAGACGTCACGCCCGAGACCGACAAAGACAAGGTCTGATCCGGTATGTTTGATCTGGGCTGGACCGAGCTTCTGGTCATCGGCGTCGTTGCCCTGATCGTTGTGGGGCCAAAGGATCTGCCGGTTTTGTTCCGTAATGTCGGTCGTTTTGTCGGCAAGGCCCGTGGCATGGCGCGCGAATTCAGCAGTGCCATGAACGATGCGGCGGATCAGGCGGGTGTGAATGACATCAAAAAAGGTCTCAACGCGGCCACCAACCCTGTAGGCAGCGCCATGGATGGTGTGAAAGAAGCCGCGCAGGACCTGGCCAAAAGTATCGACCCCACCAAGTTTGACCCCGATAGCGAGACCGGTAAGCTGGCCGCCGAACGGGCCGAACAGGCCAAGAAGATCCAGGCCTCGACCGCACGCGCTGCGGCCGAGCGGAAGGCGAAAGAAGCCGCCGACGCGCTGGCCAAGGCTGAAGAGGCCGAAGCCGCGCTGAAAACCGAAGGCAAATCATGACCGACACAGACGAGATCGAAGACAGCTCGGCCCCATTGATCGAGCATCTGGCGGAACTGCGCACGCGGTTGATCCGCGCGGTCATTGCCTTTGTAATTGGCATTGTCCTGGCCTTTACGGTCGCGGAACCTATCCTGCAATTCCTGGTCCAACCAATCGAGGCAACGCTGCGCGATCTGGGCGATCCGTCTCCGACTTTGCAATATACCTCGCCACAGGAATATCTGTTTACGCTGTTCCGAATTTCGATGGTGTTTGGGTTTGCGCTGGCCTTCCCGGTGATCTCCTATCAACTCTGGCGCTTTGTGGCGCCCGGTCTGTACAGGTCCGAGAAGGGCGCTTTCCTGCCATTCCTGGTCGCCTCGCCGTTCATGTTCCTGCTTGGGGCATCTTTTGCACAATTCGTGGTAACGCCGCTGGCCATGCAGTTCTTTTTGGGCTTTGCGGATGTCAGTTCGATTTTTGCCAATCTGTTGTCGGCGACTACCGGAGATGTTCCAGAAGAGATCGTGGTTGTGCCCGAAACCACCGAGGGCGTGAAGATCACGTTCTTCGGCAAGGTGAATGAATCGCTGGATATCACGCTGAAATTCATCCTTGCCTTTGGCCTGTGTTTCCAGCTGCCGGTTCTGCTGACCTTGATGGGTAAGGCCGGTCTGGTCAGCGCCGAAGGTTTGGGCAGTGTCCGCAAATACGCCATGGTGGGCATTCTAGTGCTGGCCGCCCTTGTGACGCCGCCGGATGTGATCACTCAGATCATCCTGTTTGTCGTGGTCTATGGCCTCTATGAGGTGTCGATTTTCCTTGTCGCCCGAGTTGAGAGAAAGCGCGAGGCCGAGCTGCGCGCAGAAGGCTACTATGACGACGAAGAAGAGGCGGATGCCGATATCATCCACGAAGAAGACGGCAAATAAAGCTGCGATCAAGCTATGAACAGGCGCGCCCATCCCGGCGCGCCTTTTTCATGCGCCGCTCTTGTCGCGCCGGGCGGAACATGGTTTGAGACCCTCCAAACACGACCGGAGGCCCCAATGGATACACAAGCCCTGAACCGTATTGCCGACGCGCTGGATCGCATGGCCCCGGCGCCTTTGGCCGCGCCCGATTTTGCCGCAGCTCCGGCTTTTGTCTGGCATGTCGAACCCGACCGCCTGGAACCGGTTAAGCAGGTCAATCGGGTCGATTTGGATCTCTTGGTGGGTATCAACCGGTCTCGCGATACACTTTTGGACAATACACGCCGCTTTGCCGCTGGATTTAAGGCCAACAATGCACTGCTCTGGGGTGCGCGCGGTATGGGCAAATCCAGCCTTGTCAAAGCGGTCCACGGCACCTTGCAGAACGAACATCCCGATCTGAAACTGGTTGAGCTGCAGCGCGAGGATATGGGCTCGGTCGCGCGTCTGCTGAACCATCTACGCGCCGCGCCGCATCGGTTCATCCTGTATTGTGATGACCTGTCCTTCAGCCACGATGATCAGCACTACAAATCGCTCAAGGCAGTGCTGGACGGTGGCATCGAAGGTCGCCCGGAAAATGTGGTGTTCTACGCCACCTCAAACCGCCGCCACCTGATGCCGCGGGATATGATCGAAAATGAACGTTCCAGCGCCATCAACCCGTCTGAGGCCGTAGAAGAGAAGGTCTCACTGTCGGACCGGTTCGGGCTATGGCTGGGTTTCCATCCTTGCGATCAGGACGAATACCTTGCCATGATCGACCGCTATTGTGCTTCTTACGGCGTCTCGGTCGACGCAAACTCCCTGCGCGCCGAAGCGATCGAATGGCAGGCCACACGTGGTGCGCGCTCGGGCCGTGTTGCATGGCAATTCTTCGTCGATCTGGCCGGAAGAAACGGTGTTCACATCGCGTAATCCGCCGGCTTCATCTGGCTAAAAATACCTCCGCCGGAGGCATGGCCCAATGGGCCATTCCTATAACAGAGCCAGAATGCGCGCCGCTTCATCTGCGGTGCTGGTCAATGCCTCCCGATCCTCACCGGGATGAAACCGGGCACGCACGGCAGTTGGCATGGCAGCCGGTTCCACGATGCTCACACGCGGCCCGGTGCGCTCAGTTTCCAGCGCCCAGCTACGGGCCAGAGCCATCTGCGCCGCCTTGGTGGCACCGTAGATGCCATAGAATTTCTCACCCGCCTTCGGATCATCGAAAAACACCGCATGGCCGGCCTCACCCAGCAAAGGCGCAACATAGGGGATCAGGACCGACGTGGCGGTTGCGTTGGTGTTAATGGCTTTGGTCCATTCCTTGGGGTCAATGAAATGGGTCGGCGTCAGGGCCGAAGTGTGAACCGCAGTATGCAGCCACAGGTCCACCTTGCCCCAGCGATCATGGATGCCACGACACAGAGTGGCCATCGCATTCGGGTCGGCAATATCCATCGGAGCCAGGGTGGCTGAACCGCCCTTTGCTTTGATGCGGTCGTCCAGTTCTTCCAACCCGCCGGTGGTACGGGCGACAGCGACGATGTGGTACTCTGGTGCCAGCGCCTCGGCCAGGGCAGCGCCCAGCCCGCGTGAGGCCCCGGTGATGAGGGCGATTTTAGTCTGATCGGTCATGACTGCGGTTTGAACCCAAGCGTGCAGCGCGTCAAGACAGGATTAGCTGCCTGGGATCGCTATGCGCGTCGTCTGACCGCTTTGTCGCAGCATGATGCCCTCGGCATCAATGGCCACAATAGTACCTGAAGACACACGGCTGCCCAGCTTGACCTCTTTGACCCGGCCAGAAGACATCCGCATCAGCGCGCGCATATCGGCTTTTGGCCCAAACACCCCAAGCAGGGTGACAGAGTTTTTGCTAAGCGCGCCCTGTTGCGTGGCCGCGCTTGTGACGGTTTTGTTTGACATAGAGTGCGGTTGCGGCGCGCGGCCCCAACCCCTTTTGATGAGTGGTTGGAGGCGGGCTATCAAACGCAATAAGGGAACAAAAGGTCTGGTGAATTGTCCGTTCCGTCACTTTCAAAAGGCAATCGGTGAACCCATTGCGATTGCATTTCCTTCGCCAAAAAGTTGTGCGCGGAAACTAAGCGAATTTACACCGATGCAGGTCGGAAACCGCCCGGCTTGGACCGGGCAGAGAGCTACCGATTCGCCGGAAACTTATCCCGAAGCCAGCTTCGCCGCATTCCAGGATCCGCCGGGCACCTGCATGTCTTCACGTTTCTTACTAACGCGTGAGCTGCTTTCGAGCGTATCCAGATAGTCTTTGCTGACGCTTCCGGTGATGTATTTTCCGTCAAAACACGAACAGTCGAACGCTTCGATTTCTGGATTTCCTTCCTTGGCGGCCCAGATCAGATCGTCCAGATGCTGATAGATCAGGGCGTCTGCACCGAGCTCTTGCCGGATTTCCTCGACCTCTTTGCCATGGGCAATCAGCTCATGTTTGGTGGGCATGTCGATGCCATAGACATTGGGGTATTTCACCGGCGGTGAGGCGCTGGCAATGTAGACCTTCTTGGCTCCAGCCTCGCGGCACATTTGCACAATCTTCTTGATCGTGTTCCCGCGGACGATGGAATCATCGATCAACAGAACATTGTGGCCGTCAAACTCCAGCGGAACCGCATTCAGTTTGCGGCGCACGGATTTCTGACGTTCGGCCTGACCGGGCATGATGAACGTTCGTCCGACATAGCGGTTCTTTACCAGACCTTCGCGATAGGGAATGCCGGTGATCTTGGCCGCCTCAAGCGCGACGGGGCGGGCGCTGTCTGGGACCGGGATGATCCGATCAATCTCAAGCCCTGATTCCTGGATCTGTTTGGCCAGCGTCTGCCCCATACGCATCTGCGTTTTATAGACAGAGACGCCGTCCAACAGAGAATCCGGACGCGCCAGATAGACATATTCAAAGATACAGGGTGTCAGCTTGCCTTCGACCGCCTGGAATTCGTGCATGTTGCCGTCCAGGTCGATCAGGATCGCTTCGCCAGGGCGCAGGTCGCGCATCTTGTTGAAGCCGTTGATGCCAAAGGCCACATCTTCCGAGGCAAACGCAAAGTCGTCGCCACCGCTTTCGGTTTCGCGGATGGCCACCGAGAGCGGGCGAATTCCGTGCGGGTCGCGGAAGGCCAGCATTCCGACACCTGCAATCAGGCAGATCACCGAATAAGCGCCCTGTACCCGTTCCATCGTCATCTTCACACCGGCAAAGATATTGCGAATGGGCTCGGCGTTGCCATTGACCTTGATTGCGTCAGCGACCTTGTCCGCCAGAACGTTCAGCAGAATTTCCGAATCTGACGTTGTGCGCAGGTGGCGGCTGTATTTTCCGGTGACCTTCTCACGCTGTGCGGCAGTGTTGGTGATATTGCCATTATGAACCAGGTAGATGCCATACGGGGCATTCACGAAGAACGGCTGCGCCTCGGCCGCGCTGAGCGACCCGGCGGTCGGATAGCGCACATGGCCAATGCCGACCTTTCCAAGCAGGGTATCGGCGTCCTGTGCGTTAAACACGTCCTTGACCAGCCCGTTGGCTTTCTTTTCGCGGAAGAACTCTCCGGTATAAGTGACGATACCCGATGCATCCTGACCCCGGTGCTGTAGCATCAGAAGCCCGTCATAGATTTCCGCAAACACATCATGTGTTCTGCTTGCGATCCCCAAAATCCCACACATGTACGGGCTCCAAATTACTATGACGATTTAAGTTGTGGCGGTGTTCGGAACATCAGCATGGCGGTGTCTTTGCCTGATACTTCCCATAGATCTTGGGATGCAGACGCGCCCTGGTCGCAAGCGGCAGGCGCGAAAGAAAACAGATACAGCAAGATCGGCAGCTCCGATTCCATGTCAGTTCGGACTTCACATAAAGCCTTACGGAGGCTGTGTCATCAAAGGATCACATTTGCGATTTGACGCAGGTGGAATTTGCCACAATGGCCGAACAAAAGGTGACAGGTTTCGCAGCTTGTGCTGTCATAGAGGAAACAATCCGAAACAATAGTTTCTTCAAGCCAAGCGGATTTCAGACATGTGGCAAAACAATCAAGGTCAGAAAAAGCAAGAACCGGTAAAACGCCGGTGCCACCGATGCCGTGGAATGGGGCGCGCACCCTGTCAGATTTGCGGAGGCGCAGGTGAAGTGATCAAAAGTCGGGACATTTTTGGCAAGCCCGTCATGTCCCGTTGCGAAGGGTGCTTTGGGCTGAAAAACATCAGATGCACCGTTTGCGCCGGAGAAGGGTTTGTCTAAGTCGAATTGAAAAAGCCCGGCTTTGACCGGGCTTTTGCTTTATTCCGCTGCAGGTGCTTCAGGGGCGGCAGGTGCGTCGGATGGATCGGCGCTTTCACCACAGCTGGCTACCAGTTCTTCATATTGGGATGTTACCCACCCCAGCGCGGCTTCGGGGTTTTGCTCTTCGATTTTGTCGCTGAATTGTTCGAACACTTTGGCTGACCGGCTTTCGTCGACGATGGTGTAGGATTGACCCGTCATGACTGTGTCATAGACGAAGAAGGCAATCGCCACCAAAAGGATGCCGCGCGCGATTCCAAAGAAAAACCCAAGTGCCTGATCCAAGCCGCCCAGCGCAGACCGTTGCACAAGAGATGAGAACAGTGGGGTAAATATACTAACCACGATCAGGGCAATGGCAAACACGCCAGCGAACCCGGTGATAACCGACAATTCACAACTGTCGCGCAGGAAATCTCCGACAACGGGGATTTCTTTGACCAGTGGAACGGCCTGTGGTGCGAAAATGAATGCCAAAACTGCCGCCGCAACCCATCCCGCGATCGCGAGAATTTCCCGCAACAGGCCACGGGAATAGGCCAGCAGACCCGATATAACGATGATCAGGGCAACTACCCCGTCAATTATTGTAAAACCTTCCATGGCCCTCGCCCGTAATTTTTTCTGCCCCTCAAGGCGTTACCTTAACCTGCTCCGAAGGTTTCGCCAACAAACCCTACCAAATCAGAGGGCCGGGTGAGTGTCAGACCTGCCACAGTACCGGTTTTCCCGCCTGCCGGAGCTATGGCGGATGTGAAACCAAGTTTTTGGGCTTCTTTCAACCTGTTTTCTGTCTGAGGGGCCGGTCTAAGTGCCCCGGACAACGAGATTTCTCCGAAAACGACGGTGTCCGTTGGCAGGGCTGTGTCCTCGCGCGCGCTGAGTAGCGCGGCAGCAACGGCAAGGTCCGCGGCTGGCTCGGTGATTTTAAGCCCGCCAGCGACGTTGAGATAGACATCAAGCCCGGCAAAGGGGATGCCGCAACGGGCTTCGAGCACGGCAAGGATCATTGCCAGCCGTCCGCTGTCCCAGCCGACGACGGTTCGGCGAGGCTGAGAGTGGGGGGATGGGGCAACCAGCGCCTGAAGCTCGACCAGAACCGGCCGTGTCCCTTCGATACCAGCAAATACGGCCGATCCGGGGCTAGGCTTGCCGCGTTCAGATAGAAACAGGGCCGACGGGTTTGTGACTTGTGCCAGACCCTTGCCTGTCATCTCGAACACGCCAATCTCATCGGCTGGACCAAACCGGTTCTTGACCGCGCGCAGAATGCGGAACTGATGCCCGCGTTCACCTTCGAAATAAAGAACGGTATCGACCATGTGTTCAACCACGCGGGGGCCAGCGATCTGGCCATCTTTGGTGACATGGCCAACCATGATGATTGAAACTCCGTGTCGTTTCGCAAACGTGGTCAATTCATGTGCTGCGGCGCGGACTTGTGACACTGAACCCGGTGCGCTGTCGACGTTGTCGGCCCACATGGTTTGAATTGAGTCGATGATTGCGAGACCGGGTTTCTCGGCTTCCAGCGTGGTGAGGATGTTACGCAGGTTGGTTTCGGCGGCCAGTTGCACGGGCGCATCTTCAAGCCCTAACCTGCGCGCGCGCATCCTAACCTGCGCGCTGGCTTCCTCGCCCGAGACGTAAATGGTTTTCACACCTGCACGCGAGAACCGGGCCGCGGCCTGCAGCAAAAGGGTGGATTTGCCGATGCCCGGATCCCCACCTACCAGCAAGGCCGAGGCGGGGACGAGTCCGCCTCCCAACACGCGATCCAGCTCCTCGACCCCGCAGAGCGTGCGGGGAGGGGGCGTTTCCTCGGTCGACAGGTCCGTGAGTGTGATAGACTGGCCGCGCTTACCACCGAGGGATTTTTTGGCCGGGCCAGCCGAAAGGGGTACGTCTTGCGTGATGGAATTCCATTCACCGCAACCGTCACAGCGCCCGGACCACCGTGAATGAGTGGCACCGCAGGCCGAGCATGAAAAAGTTGTCTTTGCCATGGCGCCCTTGGTGCCCGAGGAATGGCGGTTCTTCAAGCCCTCGTGGGCCTTCATCTCCGCCGGTAGCGCGCCATATCCTCAGGCCCGTTTGGGCCATTGTCCAAAGCGGGCGCCGTCGCGCCTATTCGGCGGCGCGAGGTGGCGACATAGCTATGACGCTCGACGGCTTCGATGCACCGTCCTTGGGCTGCTGCAGTTGCGCCGACAGTTCCGGCAACAGTTCGAAAAGTTCGTCGCGCAGGCGGGTTAGCTGAGAACGAGCGATGGATTCCTCGATTTCAACATCATGGGTCCACTGGCGCAGCTCGTGCTGAATGGTTTGTGCCTCTTCCAGCCGTTGCTGAAACAGTTCGATCTCTTCCTGGCGTTGCTGCAGGAATGTGCGGGCACGGGCGATGCGGGTATCCCCGTAAGTTTCGGCCAGTTCTTGGCTTATCTGGCTCATTTGCGCGGCCAACTCCAGAATCTCTGGTTCGAGCGATTGCAGGTTGGGATGTTGGCGCAGGAAGGCCATCCGCTCTTTGACCGCATCAAATTCGGACGACAGGATAAATGCCCCGCTGCGGTCCTGCGCATGGGCCAGCTGATAGGCATGGGCGATGTCGTGCATGTTCAGCGCAAATTTACGGTGCGCGTTTTCCAGCGCCATCATCCGGGCATTCGCAGGAAGGTAGAAGGCCAGCATCAGGATCAGAGCGGTCAGGCCAATCTGAACATAGATCCCGGCGTCGATGATGGTACCGCCTGCCAGTCCGGCTTGCATGGAAAGCCATGGCAGCACGCCCAGGGCGGATAGCATAGTGGTTGCGACGGCCAGAAAAGCCGCGGAACAAATCAGAAAAAATGTCAGTCGTAAAAATGCGTTTTGAAACTGTAATGTTAACGTGTGGAGTGCGGTCATGTTCGACGATCTCCTTCTCAAACCGATACATATCGGTCCGAAGCGGACAAAGGTTGAACACAATTTTTGATCCGCTACGGACCGATCACTACAAGAAACTGGCTGCTCGAAATATTAAGATGATACTCAGATAAGCGTTTTCAATCAATTAGGTCTGATGATTTCGTGATCTGGATGTCATCTCGGTAATAATACCCAAGCCGATTGAGGCCAGAATACAGGCCGTAAACAGGTAAAGCCCCCATGCGGTTTCGATGGTCGCGTAAGAGATGCCTTTGGCCAGCGTGATATAGAGCGCGATCAGGAAGATGTCGGCCATCGCCACCTTACCGAGAATATTCAGCGCAGGTTGAACGCGCGCATCCAGCAGGTCCCATTGGATCAGGGCGGTGCCGATGGTTTTCAGATAGGGGGCAAAAAGGGCGAAGACGGTGACGATCAGCGCGAGGAAGATATCGGATTTCCAAAGGGACTGGAGCCCGGTGATGACACTGATTTCAGAAAGGCCAAAGATGGGCAGGAACCCCGCACGCATCAGCGGGGCGAACCACGCGATGGGGTAGAGGATCAGCAGGGAGAGGGTGACGAGGCGGAGGGTCATTTGCTCCATCGAAGTTCAAGCGGGAACATAATTTTAGGGCTTAAGTGTTTTTTGGTTGAGCTTTCTTCTTCGAATTCCCTCGTTTTAGCTGAAAAAACTCCCAGAACATATAAAAAACAGTAAGTGGAAGGACGACTATTAGGGCAAAATCGGCTTGCCTAGAAAAAGCAGAATCATAGTACCAGTCGGGATAAAGAAACTTCCAAACTATAACCGGCGAGATACTGGCGATCAAACGAAGTGGAACCGAATAGTAGGTCACAAACTCTTTTGCCAGTAATAGAAACGTTTTCAAGTTCTTGTTCCTCCGAATATTCTGGTTGTTCAGTTTTTGTATTGCGAGAGGTTCTCCAAAGAATGAAGCATGAGAAACTAAATCGATAAAGCAAGTTTCCGTGGAAACTGATTACATTCCTTGATGCGTCCCTTGCGCGATCACCGCACCGCCTCAATCGGCCCCTCTGCGCTCCCGCTGATGAACTGTTCCACATAGGGATCACCTGAGGCGTCCATCTGCCCGACGGGGCCGGTCCATTGGATCACACCTCCGTGCAGCATGGCGACGTTATCGGCAATCGCGCGGACCGAGCTCATGTCGTGGGTGATGGTCATCGCGGTGGCGCCCATTTCGGTCACGATCTCGCGGATCAGGTCGTTGATGACACCGGACATGATGGGATCAAGGCCGGTGGTGGGCTCATCGAAGAAAATGATCTCGGGCTCGGCGGCGATGGCGCGGGCCAGGCCCACGCGTTTTTGCATACCGCCCGACAGTTCGGCCGGGAAACGATCGGCCACATCCGCCTTCAGACCCACGCGGCGCAGTTTCTCGATGGCGATCTCGCGCGCCTCGTCCACGGGACGTTTGAGCGAACCGCGCAGCAGGCGGAAGGCGACGTTTTGCCAGACGGGCAGCGAGTCGAACAGCGCTCCGCCCTGAAACAGCATTCCAAACCGGGCCAAAAAGGCATCGCGGTCGCCTTTGGTGGCATCTTTGCCGTCCACATAGATCGTGCCGCTGTCAGGTTTGATCAGGCCAAGAACGCATTTCAGAGCCACCGATTTGCCGGTGCCCGACCCGCCGATGATGACCATCGAGGTGCCCTTGGGGATCTCGATATTGACGCCTTTGAGGACCTGATTGGACCCAAAGGCTTTATGTACATTCTCCATCCGGATCATATCGAGAAGAACACCCCTGTGAGAACGAAGTTTGCAGCCAGAATCATGATTGCGGCAGCCTCGACCGAAGATTTGGTCGCAGCGCCTACGCCCTGCGCGCCCCGGCCCGAATTCATGCCGTAGTAACAGCCCATGGTCGCCGTGATCAGGCCAAAGGCCGCGCCCTTGGTAAGCGAAGAGACGATGTCATGAAATTCGAGGAAATTCATGGTGTTTTGCAGGTAGGCCGCGGCGTTGAAGCCCAGGCTTTGGGTCGCCACGATATATCCGCCCGCAATGCCGATCACATCGCCAACAGCAACAAGAATCGGCACGGTAATAACGGCGGCCAGCACCCGCGGCGCGGTGAGGTACTTCATCGGATGCGTGGACAAAGTTACAAGCGCGTCGATCTGCTCGGTCACTTTCATGGTCGCGATTTCGGCGGCGATGGACGATGTGACCCGCGCTGCAATCATCAGACCACCCAGAACAGGCCCAAGCTCGCGCACCATGCCGATCGCTACGATTTGTGGCACCACAGCTTCGGCATTGAAACGCGCACCACCTGCATAGATCTGAAGCGCCAATGCACCGCCGGTAAATATCGCCGTCAGGCCAACCACCGGCAGGGACATCCAACCGATATTCATCAGAGCGACCGCAAATTCGCGCGGATAATAGGGGGGGCGGAAAATATGTGAAATCGCGTCTACAAAGAACAGAGCGACCTTGCCGAAATTTGCAAGCAAAGACAGGGCTGTACGTCCCAACCCGCCCAGCATTGAAAGAGGGTTCATTCGATATAGCCCCGAGAGTAGCGCGCGCCTAGAGATGTCAGAATTTCATACCCGATGGTGCCGGCGGCCTCGGCCAGATCATCTACTGTCTGGTGACCGTTGAGAATACGCAGGCGTTCCGGATCCTCGGGCAGATCCGTTACGTCGATGGTGATCAGATCCATTGAGATCCGGCCAACGACAGGGCAGGGCCTGTCCGCCACAAAGGCATCAATGCCGCCTCCGATAGCGCGGTGAAGCCCGTCTGCATACCCGGCCGCAACCGTGGCGATACGGGATTTGCGCCGCGCGACCCAGCTATTGCCGTATCCCACGCTTTCGCCGGGCTCGACCTCGCGCACCTGAATGACCGGAAGGTCGACGGTGACGACGGGTTTCGCATCGGCAAAGGGTTGTCCGCCATACATCCCGATACCGGGACGGCAAAGGTCGAAGTGATAATCGCTGCCCAGAAGGATACCGCCGGTGGCCGCAAGCGATCTGGGGGCCGCACTTCCATCAGTCAATTCGTGGAACACCCGCAGTTGGTGGCGATTCATCGGGTTGTCAGGTTCATCCGCACAGGCGAGATGCGACATCACCAGCGACGGATTAAGCGGCTCGATCTCTGTGCGCAACGCGGCCCAGTCCGCAGGCTCAATCCCCAAGCGATTCATGCCGGTATCCAACTGGATTCCAAAGGCGTGTTCAGGCAAGGCCTGACGATGGCGGCGGAACTGTTCGGGCGAATTCAGCAATGGCGTCAAATTGTGTTGGAGCAGTTGGTCGCTGTCGCCTTCCATATGCCCGGAAAAAACACTTATCGTTGCGTCGGGTCCGACAGCCTCGCGCACGGCGGCACCTTCTTCGGCAGCCGCGACAAAGAAATTTCTGACACCTTCTTCAGCAAGTGCGGCAGAGACAGGACCAGCGCCCAGGCCATAGGCGTCGGCCTTGACCACGGCACCCGTTTCACAGGACGTCTTTGCATCAAGCGCCTGCCAGTTGCTGGCCAGTGTATAAAGATTGATCGTTAAGCGTGCAGTACTCATGCGTCTGTTCATGACATTGGATCGCGTCAGGTCAAGGGGGGTCGCAGCGATAATTGACCTGTACGTTGCGCATAACGGCACCTTGAGGCCGGGAAGCGGGTTGAAACAGCGTAAATCTGCGTATTGAACATCTGAGGGCGCCAAATCACTATTGTGCGCACATCGTGGTCAACCATGATCGGGTCAAGGTGATCGTTCACTAATACCCAAGGGGGCCTGTTGGGATGAAAACATGATTGAACTCTCGTTTGGGTACAAAAACCAGAGCAGTAGGTTGCCTGATTTCTTTTATGATGTGTTCTCTGCTTCAGAGGGGGGCGAGGAAGGACGGGCCATTCAATCTTTGATCAGGGAATTGCTGAAAACCGAGCCCGATCAGGATCTGCAGGGATGTGTTGCAACTGATGGGGGCGATCTTCTGGGATGTATCATGTTCTCACGCCTGACCTTTGATCAGGATCCGCGACGGGTGTTTCTGATGTCGCCCGTGGCCGTGCGGACGGATCGGCAACGGGGTGGGATCGGGCAGAAGCTGATCACCTTTGGTCTGGACCAACTGCGGGCCCAAGGCGTCGATTTTGCAATAACCTACGGAGATCCGTCGTATTACGGCAAAACCGGTTTCCTGCCCATTTCTGAGGCATTCGCGCAGCCGCCAATGCCGCTTAGCCAGCCGATCGGATGGCTAGGGCAATCTCTGTCCGGTTCACAGGCTGATCCAATGGTGGGGCCGTCACGCTGTGTCAGTGCATTTGACCGGCCCGACCTTTGGTGACGGTCAGTAGCCTTCGATCTGACCGTCCTGCTGCCAGGGTTTGACGAGGTTCCCGAAGCGGGTGAACTGTGCTTCGAAGGACAGCTCGACCGTACCGATGGGGCCGTGGCGCTGTTTGCCAACGATAACTTCGGCCTTGGCGTGCAGGCGTTCCATGGCCTGCTTCCACTCTTCCATCTTCTCCAACTCATGATCGCCGGGCTTTTCCCGTTCTTTGTAGTATTCCTCGCGGAACACGAACATCACCACGTCGGCATCCTGTTCGATCGAGCCTGATTCCCGCAGGTCGGACAGTTGAGGGCGCTTGTCGTCTCGGTTTTCAACCTGCCGGGATAGCTGAGACAATGCGATGACCGGGATGTTGAGTTCCTTGGCAATGGCTTTCATACCCATCGAAATCTCAGCGATTTCGTTGACGCGGTTTTCGGCCATGCCGCGGCACAACTGCAGATAGTCGATCACCAGCAGGTCCAATCCATGGGTCCGCTTCAACCGCCGTGCACGCGCGGCGAGCTGTGAAATCGGTAGTGCCGGGGTGTCGTCAATGAACAGCGGGCAGGCTTCCAACTCCTTGGCTGCATCAACAAAGCGGCGAAACTCACCCTCGGTCATGTCACCCTGGCGGATCTTGTGGCTCGAGATTTCCGAGGCTTCGGCCAGAACCCGGCCCGCCAACTGCTCGGCGCTCATTTCCAAGGAAAAGAACCCGACCACACCGCCGTCAATCGCACCTTCGGTGCCGTCCGGTTTCAGCCCGCGCTTATAGGCTTTGGCAACGTTGAACGCCACGTTGGTCGCCAGCGATGTTTTCCCCATCGACGGACGCCCGGCCAGAATAATCAGGTCAGACGGGTGCAGGCCACCCAACTGCTTGTCCAAATCGGTCAGACCGGTGGAAATCCCGGCCATGCCACCACCGCGCTGATAGGCTTCGTTGGTGACGTTGACGGCCTCGGTGACCGCCTTGAGGAAGGATTGAAACCCCTGTTCGGTCTGGCCCTGTTCAGACAGCTGATACAGCTGCTGTTCGGCCTCGACGATCTGTTCCTTGGGCTCGCTGCTGACATCAACCCGCGCCGCCTTGTCCGAGATATCGCGGCCCAGCCGGATCAGCTCGCGCCGGATGGCCAGGTCATAGATCATCTGGGCATAGTCTTGCACAGCAAAGGCACTGATCGACGCGCCCGCCAGTTTGACCAGATAGGCGGGACCACCCAGTTCCTTCAGGCCTTCATCCTCGGCCATGAAAGATTTCAGCGTGACGGGCGAGGCCAGCGCGTTCTTGGCGATACGGGTCGCGGCGACCTCGTAAATACGCGCATGGACCGGATCATAGAAATGCTCGGCCCCGATGATCGAGGCGACCCGGTCATACAGATCATTATTGGTCAGGATCGCACCCAGAAGCTGTTGTTCAGCCTCAATAGAATGCGGCATGGTATCGGCGTTTTGGATCTGTGCCGCTGCCTGCTCGATGCTGCTTATCTCGTTCATTTTGTCCCCGCTGCCCGTCCCGAGGTTCTATACGCGAAACGCCATTGCAAGCTATCTGGAAATACCTGTGGCTAACTGGGGGTAAGGCCTAGGGATAACTTTCCAGACAGTTTGGACGCTGTGGTGTGCTTGGCCTATTATGTAGGAAAGCGGGGAAAAGTCACCAGATATCGTATATGCTCAGCCGATTCTTTGGCGCTTATCCCCAATCCATCCACAACAGGTTTAGGAGGGTTTATTGGCCTCTTGCCAGCCGCGCGGGTCGTTCAGGAAGGCTTCGACACCGTCAAGTGTTTCCGTATCAAAGGCTTTCTGCGCTTTGGCCTCGGCCAGAACATCCCACCAGGTGCACAGCGAATGCAGCTTCACCCCATGATCGCCCAGAGTTTTCTCGGTTTCCGGAAAGATGCCATAATAGAAGATCACCGCCGTATGCCCGCAGGTCGCGCCGGTTTCGCGGATCGCATCAACGAAGGACAGTTTGGATCCGCCATCGGTGGTCAGATCCTCAACCAGCAACACACGCTCGCCCTCGTTCATCGCGCCTTCGATCCGGGCGTTGCGGCCATAGCCTTTGGGCTTTTTACGCACATATGTCATCGGCAGGGCCATGCGTTCAGCGACCATCGCGGCAAAGGGAATGCCCGCAGTTTCGCCGCCAGCGATATTATCGAACGCTTCAAAGCCCGCATCCCGCATCACTGTAACGGTCAGGAAATCCATCAGAGTAGACCGGATGCGCGGGTACGAGATCAGCTTTCGGCAGTCGATATAGGTCGGGCTGGGCAGTCCGCTGGCCAATGTGAATGGCTCGCGCGAATTGAAGTGAACGGCCTTGATTTCCAGTAGCATCCGCGCGGTCAGACGGGCGATTTCGGTGCTGTCGGGAAAGGAACTGGGGATCATGGCGGGACCTCTGAGCTGAAAAACCTTCGGGGCTGATAGCCTGCTGCTGCCGTCAGAGTCGAGGGGGCAGGCAAAAGAAAAGCGGGCCCAAATGGGGCCCGCTGTAAGCTTTCATAATGGCTTGGTGATTAGCTTGACATGTCGTAGGCACGTTCGCCATGCACCGACAAGTCAAGGCCATTGGTCTCAGTCTCGGCATCCACACGCAGCGGCGTGACGGCTGAGACCAGCTTGATCAGCACAAAGGTCACCACAGCGGTAAAGACGCCCACGATTGCCAGCCCGCCAAGCTGCGCGGTCCAAGTACCCAGACCGAACAAGGCGATCATGATCGTGCCAAAGATGCCGCCAACGCCATGCACTGCAAACACGTCCAGCGTGTCGTCGATTTTCAAAATGTTGCGCATGACATAGACCGCTTCCTGACACAGGATACCTGCGACGCCGCCGATGATCAGCGCCTGAACCGGGCCGACGAAACCCGAAGCTGGGGTAATCGAGGCGAGACCGGCGATGGTTCCGGTCACAAGACCCACCATCGAGGCTTTGCCAAAGCGAATTTTCTCCCACAAGGCCCAGGTCAGGGATGCAGTGGCCGCCGAAAGATGCGTCACGGTCATCGCCATCGCCGCACCACCATCTGCCGCCAGTTGCGAGCCGCCGTTGAACCCAAACCAGCCGACCCACAGCATTGCGGCGCCGATCATGACATAGCCAGGATTATGCGGAGGCGTCGTGCGGTTGCGGCGCGGGCCGAGTGCAACGGCAATGATCAAAGCGGCCAGACCTGCCGTTTCATGCACCACGATGCCACCGGCGAAATCTCGCACACCAATCTCGCCAAAAATGCCGCCATCGCTCAGCATTCCGCCGCCCCATATCCAATGGACCACGGGCGCATAACACAGCAGCATCCACAGGGCCGAGAAGGTCAGAACAAAGCCAAAGCCAACCCGTTCGACATAAGCACCGACGATCAGGGCGGGGGTGATAATGGCAAAGGTCATCTGGAAGGCAAAGAACAGAATTTCGGGCAGGGTGCCGGCCAGGCTGTCGGCATCTACACCATTCAGAAAGGCCTTGTCCAACCCGCCCCAAATCCCGCTTTCACCGGGGCCGAAGGCGATGGAATATCCTGCGACCAGCCAGAGAATGCTCATCAAGCAGGCGATGCTAAAGCAGTGCATGAACACGCTCAGCACGTTGCGGGCGCGTACAAGGCCGCCATAGAAGAGGGCCAGGCCCGGAAGTGTCATGAACAGGACCAGTGCGGTTGCTACTATGATCCAGGCGGTATCGGCTCCATTCATCAGCCACTCTCCTTTTCAGAATGCGTGGCGGGGCTTGAAGCGGATTGCGACTGGGGAAAAAAGAGGCAGAGCCCAAAAAAGCAGCCTATTTCAGGGGCCTTTTTTGAAGAGTTGATTAATTGGGCGTCAAATTGTCGAGCATGCCCGATTATTGGGCAGTGCTGAAAAGTGCCTTTGACAGCAGTGCCAGCGCGTGATCCCGCGCAGCGCGGCGCACCCGATCGCGGCCCAATGCGCCGAATTCGACGGTTTCTGTCATGGGTGGGATGCCGTCACCGGCCACACCAAAACATACCCGGCCTTCGGGTTTAAACTCGGATCCGCCCGGGCCTGCAATGCCGGTAACCGACACTGCCAGTTGCGCCTGTGAATTCTGCAAGGCACCCTCGGCCATTTCGCGCGCGACCTGTTCAGAAACCGCGCCATGGGCATCCAATGATTCCTTGCGGACACCCAACATTTGCTGTTTGGCAGTATTTGTGTAGGTCACAAAACCGCGCTCAACGACCGCAGAGCTGCCGGGGATATCCGTCAGCGCCGCTGCAACCATCCCGCCAGTGCAGCTTTCGGCGGTGGCGATCATCACCCCTTTCGCCTTGGCGCGCTCCAGCAGGTCGGAAACGGTCACAGCCCCAGAACTCCGTGCGTGAACCCGGCGGCCAGCATGATGCCTATGGCTGCGAAAACGCCGGCAATGACATCGTCCAGCATGACACCCATGGGATCGTTGCGCCGGTCGGCCCACCCTACGGGACCAGGCTTCAGAATGTCGAACAGGCGGAACAGAAGGAACCCGGTCACCCAACCCGGCCACAGCGCGGTGATGTCGATCCCGTGCGCCCAACTGGGATAGGATATCGCCCAAAGTGCGAGGAACTGACCTGCGACCTCGTCAATCACAATCTCGGAAGGGTCGTGGTCTTCTTGCCCGGCGGTCATCACCCGCGTGGCCCACAGACCGCCGAAAAACACCGCGACTGTCGCGACCGCCAGTAAGGGGAAGCCGCCCAGAGTATGCAGAACCCATACCAAGGGCAGGGCAACCAAAGACCCCCAGGTGCCGGGGGCGGGTCGCAGATATCCGACGCCACAAACAGTGCCAATCAGTTGTGCAACGGTCATGATTTCACCAAACAAGCTGTTGCAATAGAAGCAATTCCTTCACCACGCCCGGTAAAACCCAAACGCTCGGAGGTTGTGGCCTTGACCGAAATCTGATCCTGGCGCAATTCCATGATCTTCGCCATCTCTGCCCGCATGGCCGCGGCGTGAGGCCCGACCTTGGGGTATTCGCAGACCAGCGTGCAGTCGACATTCGAGATACGATATCCCATCTGCCCGGCCAACTCGACCGCGTGGCGCAGGAAAATTTCGCTTGCCGCGCCTTTCCATTGGGGATCTGAGGGCGGAAAGTGCTGTCCGATATCCCCTTGTGCCAATGCTCCGTAAATCGCATCGGTGACTGCGTGCATACCGACATCCGCATCAGAATGGCCTTGAAGCGATCGGTTATGCGGAACTTTGATACCGCACAGGATTACGTGATCCCCGTCACCAAAACGATGCACGTCGTAGCCGTTCCCCAGCCTTACATCCATATCCGTTCCCAATATGCGTTCCGCCCTGGCAAAATCCTCGGGTCGGGTGATTTTCAGGTTGTCCGTATCGCCCGGCACGATGCAGACGTCCAGCCCGGCGGCGCGCGCGACTTCCACGTCATCCGCTGAACCTCCGGGATGCGCGGTGTGAGCAGCGACGATTGCGTCATAGTGAAAGCCTTGCGGGGTTTGCGCTGCATGCAACCCGGATCGATCCTGAGTGCCTGTGACCATAGTGTCGCTTGCTGTCCACAAGGCGTCCGTCACCGCAAGGCCAGGTGCTGCACCGGGGAAATTGTCCAGAGCGGCCAGAACGGCATCAATGATCTCGGTGCTGACACAAGGACGTGCGACATCGTGGATCAAGACGCGGGCCACATTCATCCCGTTCAACGCCGACAACCCGCTGCGCACCGATCCTGCTCTGTCTGACTCGCCTTCCGCGAGGATCAGATCGGCGCTTTCAAATTCTTCCCAGGCGGGGGCATCCTCCTTCGACAGCACAAGGACGATGTGATCGACTTGCCCGCGGAATCGGTCGATGGTCCAGTCGGCCACTCGACGACCTGCCAGATGGCGCCACTGTTTTGGCGTGCCGCCTCCGGCGCGTTGACCGCGTCCTGCGGCGACAATGATAGCTGCGGTCGTCATGTGTCGTGCTCTCCGACGAGTTAAGGGCAATGTTTAGGGTGCGGTGAAAGCAGAGGCAATCACTCGGTTTCATCTGCTTAAAAAATAGGCAAACGATGATTTTGCATGCTTGTTCATGGCGGTTTTGTTGTTCATATGCACTCAATTCGATATCAAAGCTGCAACTGCTCAAGGATTAAGCACGTTGACTCTGCGACTTGCCGACAAAGATTTGAACCCGCCCGTACTACTGGCGCCCATGGCCGGAATCACTGATCGTCCGTTTCGCGATCTGGTGATGCGCTTTGGGGCCGGGATGGTCGTCAGTGAGATGGTGGCCAGCCAGGAAATGGTGCAGGCCAAACCCGGTGTGCGCGAACGGGCCGAGCTGTCTGCGGATGTGGAAAACACTGCTGTCCAGCTTGCCGGACGCGAGGCGTATTGGATGGCCGAGGCGGCCCGCCAGGTCGCTGATCGGGGTGCGCGCGTGATTGATATCAATATGGGCTGCCCGGCCAAGAAGGTGACAAATGGATATTCGGGCTCGGCCCTACTGAAGACACCTGACCACGCGCTGACATTGATCGACGCCGTTGTCAGCGCCGTGGACGTGCCCGTGACGCTGAAAACCCGGTTGGGATGGGATGACAAATTGCTGAACGCGCCCGATGTGGCAAGGCGGGCGCAGGATGCTGGGATACGAATGGTCACGATCCATGGCCGCACACGTTGCCAGTTCTACAAAGGGCATGCCGATTGGAGCGCAATCCGGGCGGTCAAAGAAGCGGTCTCGATTCCGGTGATTGCGAATGGTGACATTGTTGATTCTGGCGCTGCACGCATAGCGCTGGATCAGTCCGCCGCCGATGGGGTCATGGTTGGGCGTGGGGCGCAGGGTAAACCGTGGCTACTGGCGCAGATGGGGCATGAGCTATACGGGGCAGAGGCGCCATTCATTCCCGCTGGTAGTGATCTGATCGACATGGTTCGTGCCCATTATCAGGCCATGCTGGGGTTTTATGGTTTGGATCTGGGCCTGCGCGTCGCTCGCAAGCATCTCGGCTGGTATATGGATGAGGCTGGAACACCGGCCCCGTTGCGCCGGGCGGTGCTGACTTCGCGCAACACGGACGAGGTGATGCACCTGTTGAGTGCTGCACTTGGCAGTGATGCAGAGGTGGCGGCATGACCTCGGATCACAGCATCTGGACCTCGCTACCGGTTCCTGCCTTTGTCATAGATGCAGGTGACCGGATCGCAGACATAAACTCCGCCGGTGAAGGGTTCCTGAACGCCTCGCGCAAATCCGTGATCGGGCATCCCGTCTGGGATCAGATTGCCGTGGACGCTCCATTAGAAGAAGCGTTTCTGAGAGCGCGTCAGCAAGGTACGCCACTATTTGTGAACGATGTGGATGTGGGGTCAGGCAACCGCGCGCCGTTGCAATGTGCGCTTCAGATCGCGCCGCTTGTCGGACATCCGGGGTCAATGATCATGATCATCACGCCGCGTGAACTTGCTGGGCGTATGACCCGTGGAAACACGGTGAAATCTGCTGCGCAATCGGCGATCGGCATGGCCGAGATGCTTGCGCATGAAATTAAGAACCCTCTGGCAGGAATTACCGGCGCTGCACAGCTTCTCAGCATGAATATCTCGCAGCAAGACCTTGAATTAACAGATCTTATTGTCGAAGAGAGTCGTCGTATCGTAAAACTGTTGGAGCAGGTTGAACAATTTGGAAATCTCTCTGAGCCCGATTTCAAACCGGTCAACATACATGACGTGCTGGATCGGGCACGGCGGTCGGCCCTGTTGGGTTTCGGTGCCCATATGACGATCATCGAGGATTACGACCCGTCGTTGCCACTTGCTTATGGCGACCCGGATCAGTTTCTGCAGGTCATCTTGAATTTGTTAAAGAATGCCTCGGAAGCCGCTGACCCTGAAGGGGGAACCATACGTTTAAGAACGTATTTTGAACATTCTTTCCGCCTGCGGCGCAGCGACGGGTCAGGTCATTCTCTGCCACTGCAAATCGAAGTGACCGATGACGGCCCCGGTCTGCCGGAGAAGATTCGGGGCGAGATATTCGACCCGTTTGTGTCGGGCAAGGAAAACGGCACCGGCCTGGGGCTGGCGCTGGTCAGCAAGATCATTTCGGACCACGACGGCTGGATTTCGGCCGAGTCGGTTCCGGGACGAACGGAATTTCGCATCTCTCTGAGGCGCGCGCCGCGTGACGCGAAATAGTCAATAAATCGCCGGAAAGAGCAAGAATAAGGAAAGCACCTGATGGATGGAACAGTACTGGTTGCAGATGACGACCGCACAATTCGGACCGTTCTGACACAGGCCCTGACACGCGCTGGGTGTAAGGTGCATGCAACCTCGTCGTTGACCACTTTGATGCGTTGGGTGGCCGAGGGCAAAGGTGACGTGGTCATATCCGATGTAGTTATGCCGGATGGCAATGGGCTCGAGATGTTGCCAAAAATCGCTCAGGACCGACCGGGATTACCGGTCATCGTGATTTCGGCGCAAAACACGATCATGACGGCCATCCAGGCAGCCGAGGCGGAAGCTTATGACTATCTGCCGAAACCCTTCGACCTGCCGGATTTGATGAAGCGTACCGCGCGCGCGCTGGAACAGAAACAGCGCACGCAGTCAGATGCCGGTAACACGTCCCAAGAGCGTCCGGAAGAGCTGCCTCTGGTGGGGCGGACACCAGTGATGCAGGCGCTGTATCGCTTGGTGGCGCGGGTGATGAATACCGATCTGTCGGTCATGATTTCGGGCGAGAGTGGAACGGGCAAGTCGTTGATCGCCAAAGCGATACATGATTTTTCCGATCGCAGGACGCTGCCATTTGTAACGGCCGCTGCCACCGACCTGCGGGATCTTGAAGGCCCGGCGCGCGTCATGGCACGGGTGCGGGGCGGTACGCTGCTTATCGACGAGATCGCGGATATTGATGACGAATTGCAGGCGCGTCTCGTTCGGATGATGGACACTCCAGGCGATCATGTTCCTCGGTTCATGGCTACGAGCCAATCGGACCTGACCGAAGCCATGGAGAACGGGCGCGTCCGGCAAGACCTGTATTATCGCCTTTGCGGTGCGACAGTGCATGTTCCGGCCCTTCGCGAAAGGGTCGATGATATCACCTTGCTTGCGGATCATTTCCTGGCGCGTGAAGAACGCGAACATGGCGCGAAACGCTGGTTCAGTCCGGATGCGGTCGAGCTGGTACGGCGCTATTCCTGGCCCGGAAATGTACGGCAGCTTGAAAATGCGGTCCGTCGATTGAGCCTGACCAGCCGCGCCGATGAAATCTCCAAAACCGAGGTCGAGTCGGTGCTGGGCAGCCAACCCGAAGCCGAGCCAGTGCTGGGCAATGGAGAACGCGAAAAGCTCTCGGCTTCGGTCGAACGCCACCTGCGCCGCTATTTCGATCTACATGGAAATATGTTGCCACCTCCGGGTCTGTATCAGCGTATTTTGCGTGAGGTTGAGGCGCCTTTGATTGAACTGGCCCTGGATGCGACCGGGGGAAATCAGGCAAAATGTGCTGATCTTCTAGGGATTAACCGGAATACGCTGCGCAAAAAGATAACAGAGCTCGATATTCAGGTGACACGGCGGCGCAAACTGATGTAATATCGCCACACAAAGCGTGGCATCCGGGTTTCGACCGGGCAACGACCACGACATATGGCGGTAAGTCGCGCAAGCGGCACATCAGGATGAGGGCAGACGGTGGCAACCCGAGCACAGAGCGGGCTGATTTTATCAGTCAATCGGTGGCGAAAATCCCGAAGGCTGCGCAATTTTGGAACTTTGGGTCTGGTTTTGCTGGGCCCGGTGCTGGCTTTGACTACCTATCTGGTCATTGGTCCATTCGATCTGGGGGCAACCGCGCCCTCATTGCGCCTGATCCTGCTTGCGGATCTGGTCTATGTTCTCGTGGTTGCGGCGCTGGTTCTGGGTCAGGTAGGCAACCTGATTGCAGCGCGCCGGGCCAAATCCGCGGGGTCCCGTTTGCACCTGCGACTGATCGGAGCTTTCACGCTGTTGGCTCTGGTGCCGACTGTCACGGTTGCAATCTTTGCCGGTCTGACGGTGAATATTGGTCTTGAGGGTTGGTTTTCCGACCGCGTAAGGCAGGTTGTCGGATCCTCGCTTACTGCTGCGGAAGCTTATGAACAGGAACACCGAGAGGGCCTGACCCAGGACGCCGTCGTATTGGCGCTTTTTCTGGACAATGCCCGGACGCGCGATTTCTATATTTCCGATGCTGAACTGCGAGAGGTTCTGGCGCAAGGGCAGGCGCAAATCCAGCGCGGTCTGCGTGAGGCCTATGTCATTGATGGAAATGGCGAAATCCGATCCCGGGGGGATCGCTCTTATCTTTTCAACTTCGAAAAGCCGACCTCCGAACAGATGGCCCAAGCGACTGAGAATGAATTGCTGATCATTGCCGATTGGCAAAACAGTGAATTTCGGGCGCTTGTGCCTTTGAAGGCTTATCTTGATCGGTATCTCTATGTCAGCCGGGAAGTGGACGGGCAGTTGCTGACGCTGCTGGACGATACCAAGGAAACAGTTCAGTTCTATCAACAGCTTGAAAGTGAACGCGGACGGGTATTGTTTGAATTCGGCCTGCTTTATCTGGGTTTTGCCGTGATCCTGATCCTGGCTGCAGTGTCGCTGGGAATGTGGTTCGCCGAGCGTCTCTCGCGCCCGGTTGGACGCCTGACCACCGCTGCGCAGCGTGTCGGGGCAGGCGATCTGGGCGTTCAGGTTATCGAAGAAGCCACCGATGACGAAATTGCGATGCTGGGCCGTTATTTCAATCAGATGACCCGACAGTTGAAAGGGCAGCGCGATACCCTTTTGGAGAACACACGGCAGATCGAACGCCGGCGTCGGCTGTTCGATTCGGTTTTGACCTCGGTCACATCTGGTGTTGTTGGTGTCGACCCCGATGGTTGTGTGACGTTTGTGAATCGATCCGCCGAACGCCTGTTGGATTGGTCCCGTGGAGAGGAACATCTTGCCATTGGAATTGCGGTGCCCGAATTCATGCCTTTGTTCGAAAGTCTCAAGGACAGCGGGCAAGAGGCTGTGCAGGGTGAAATCAAGGTCACGCGAAAAGGCCATTTGGAAAACCTGTTGGTCCGCATGGCGATCCGCCGCGGCGAAGATGGCGGGCTTGAAGGATATGTGGTTGCCTTTGACGACGTGACCGATCTGGTCAGTGCACAGCGAATGGCAGCCTGGGGTGATGTGGCGCGCCGCATCGCGCATGAGATCAAGAACCCCTTGACCCCGATCCAGCTCAGCGCCGAGCGGATCAAACGAAAGTTTTCGTCCAAACTGGATGAGAATGATTGCGATATCCTTGTATCCATGACCGATGTGATCGTTCGCCAGACGAATGACCTGCGGCGGATCGTGGATGAATTTTCAAAGTTTGCGCGCATGCCGGAACCGGATCGGCACGAAGAGAATCTGGTGGGGTTGGTGCGCGAGGCTGTTCTTTTACAGCAAGCCGGTCAGCCGGATGTCGAAATCGAAGCGATGCTTCCAGATCAGCCGATTTCAGGTGATGTAGACGCAACAATGCTGAATCAGGCGCTTACCAACCTGATCAAGAATGCAGGCGAAGCGATTGAAACGCTGAAACAAAAAGGGGCACCTGAGAACCTCAAGCCTCAGATCAAGGTTACTGTGATCGGTGACGATGCGGGCACGGTAATTACCATTGCCGACAACGGTATCGGCTTGCCGGAAGATCGTGCGCGGCTGTTTGAGCCTTACGTGACCACACGCGACGAGGGCACCGGGCTGGGGCTGCCGATCGTCAAAAAGATTATCGAAGAACATGGCGGGGTGCTGACACTTGAGGACGCCCCCGTATTTGACGGACAGGACCATTTTGGCGCAATGGCCGTGATCCGTTTGCCCGTGAGCAATATTTCCTCAAATTCAGCGCCGAAAAAGCAGGCAATTGATACAAACAAACTGAAAGCAGGCCAAAGATGAGCGACATTCTGATTGTAGATGACGAGCGTGATATTCGCGAGCTTGTGTCCGATATTCTCGAGGACGAAGGCTATTCCACCCGGCTGGCTGGCAACTCGGACGAGTGTATGGCAGCCATCAATTCCGAACCCCCGGGGCTTTTGATCCTGGATATCTGGCTGAAAGACAGCCGGATGGACGGGATTGATATTCTGAAGACTGTAAAGCGCGACAACCCAGACATTCCGGTGGTGATCATTTCGGGCCACGGGAATATCGAAATCGCTGTCGCTGCGATCAAGCAGGGGGCGTATGACTTTATTGAAAAGCCCTTTAACATCGACCAGCTGATGGTTGTGATCCGCCGCGCGATGGAAACCTCGCGCCTGCGCCGCGAAAACGCCTCGCTAAAGCGGAAAGAGGTCACAAGCTCGGATATGATCGGCAAATCGGCCTCGTTCCGGGCAATGCAGAGCCAACTGGACAAGGTTACCAAGTCCAACGGGCGTGTGATGCTGACAGGCCCTGCCGGTTCAGGAAAGGAAATCGCCGCGCGCTATATCCATGCAGAATCGAACCGGGCAAATGCGCCCTTCGTGACCGTGAACTGTGCCGGGATCGAGCCGGAGCGCGTTGAAGAGGTTCTGTTCGGCCGTGAAACTACCGAACGCGGGGTTGAGGCAGGCCTGTTGGAAGAGGCCCATGGTGGCGTCGTCTACTTTGATGAAGTGGCAGATATGCCCATGGGAACCCAGTCAAAAATCCTGCGGGTTCTGGTTGATCAACAGTTTCAACGGGTTGGAGGTACCGACAAGGTTCGGGTCGACCTGCGGGTGATCTCTTCGACCAATCGTGACCTTGATGCAGAAATCGCCGCTGATCGTTTTCGGGAAGAACTTTACCATCGTCTGAATGTTGTGCCTATTTCGGTGCCTTCGCTAGAAGACCGGCGCGAGGATATTCCGGTTCTTGCCGAGTTTTTTATTGAAATGTGCAATGAATCCCAAGGCCTGCCGGTGCGCGAGATTTCAGACGAAGCTGTCGCGTTGCTGCAGACCATGACCTGGCCGGGCAATGTGCGTCAGCTTAAGAACCTGATCGAACGGGTGCTCATTCTGGGTGACGGTACGGGCCCGATCGAAGCGCGTGAGCTGCCAAACGAAGAAGAAAAAGCCGATGAATCGGGACGCGTCGTTCTGTCCGGGGCATTGGCGACCTTGCCGTTGCGCGAAGCTCGCGAGGCGTTCGAGCGTGAATATCTGCTGACCCAGATCAACCGGTTCGGGGGCAATATCAGCCGCACTGCCAGCTTTGTCGGCATGGAACGCAGCGCGCTTCATCGTAAGTTGAAATCTCTGGGCGTTGTGACCTCGAACAAATCGGGCGCGCGGGTCGCGCAACTGGACGAGGCTGAACCGGCGGAGTGATCCGCCGGCCTTTACCCTGCCTGACCTGGGGTAATGATCTGAAACGTTCCGTTGTCGAATTTGACGAAACATGAATCTGTGCTGAGCGGTGGCAGCTGTGTTGTTGGGACCGCAGCAACACGCGACTTTACGCCCTGCTTGCAAGGCGGAAGGCTGACCGGGCGATAGCCTTTCTGCGCCATGCATTGTGCTTCCAGCTTGTTGCGCAGCCCTTTGTTCACATCGACCGTATAGATCTGACCGGGCTGCCACCAGCCTCCGGTGCGATGACACCTTCCCCGACCATCGCAGTAGGTGCGACCTGGCCAATAGGTTGGTGCCCCTTGTCGCACCTGATTGGCAACAGGGGCGTCTTTGAGGGACTGAACCTGACATCCGGTCGTTTCCGACTGCATTTGCGAAACTGTCTCGCCCTCTTGATAATACAGGGAAAGCGGCCCACACGCAGTTAGCAACAGAGTCAAAGAAATCGTGAGAGCTATTGTTTTCATACGCTTACCTTGCCTCAGCTTTGCTTGTGTTACAAACTAATTGACCGTCTGGGGGGCATCTGTCATTCAAAGATTTCAGGCAGAAGGGCCAATAGCATGAAGGTCATCATTTGCGGTGCGGGTCAGGTTGGCTGGCAGATTGCACGGCATCTTTCGGGCGAGTTGAACGACGTTACTGTGGTTGACAACAATCCTGATCTGGTGCGACGGGCGACCGAAACCTTGGATGTTCAGGGGATTGCGGGATTTGCAAGCTATCCGGATGTTCTGAACCGAGCGGGCGCGCGCGATGCGGATATGATTATTGCTGCCACCCATTCGGACGAGGTGAACATGGTCACCTGTCAGATGGCACATTCGGTTTTCTCCATTCAGCGCAAAATCGCCCGGCTTCGGTCGAAATCCTATCTCGAGGCGATTCATTCGGATCTGTATCGCCGCGATCACCTGCCGATTGATGTGGTGATCAGCCCCGAGCGCGAGGTTGCCGCCGCGGCGATGCGCCGGTTGTCTGCCCCATCCGCATTTGACACCGAGATGTTCATGGACGGCAAAGCGCAGTTGCTTGGCATACGCATCGCCGAGGATTGCCCGATCGTGAACACGCCATTGCGGCAACTGACCGATCTGTTTTCGACGCTCAGCTCTATCGTGGTGGGTGTCCGGCGCGAGGGTACGCTGTTTGCCCCGGAATCCGAGGACCAGCTGTTTGTCGGTGACGAATGCTATGTCTTTAGCAATGTCAAAGACGTGGACCGGACGATGGAGGTTTTCGGCAAGGCGCAAAAACGGCAGGACCGGGTGGTGATTGTCGGCGGCGGCAATGTTGGTCTTGAAGTTGCTCGGACATTGGAAGAACGTGAAAGCCGCGTGCGTGCCAAGATAATAGAACGAGACCGCCACTGTGCGGAAGTGGCAGCCGAAGCGCTTGAGCGAACGATTGTCCTTCACGGTGATGGTCTGGACGCGGCGCTGCTGCGCGAAGCTGGCATCGAACGCGCGGATGCAATGTTGGCCGTCACGGATGATGACCGTGTAAATATGCTGGTTGCCGTGCGTGCCAAGGCCGAAGGCTGTGCTCTGGCGATTGCACTGATCAATGATCCCAGCATGGTTGCCCTGATGGGGCCGCTGGGTATCGACGCCTATATCAACCCCCGCGCCACCACCGTCAGTTCGATTCTGCGCCATATTCGGCACGGACGCGTGCGGCAGGTTTATTCCATCGGAGATGCAGAGGCCGAAGTGATCGAGGCCGAAGTACTTTCAACCTCTCCTATGGCCGGGCAGAGGCTGCGCGACATTGATTTCCCCGAAGGTGTGCTGGTTGGTGCCGTACGCAAAGGCGATGAGATGTTGCGCCCCACCGGTAGTCTCAGGATTGAAGAAAAGGATGTGGTGGCGATTTTTGCCTTGGCCAAAGACGTCCCCGAGGTGGAACGGCTGATGCAGGTCTCGATCGATTTCTTCTGATGGCGCATGCACGGAAAAAACAGGTTAGCCTCATTCGGCGATTGCCGCTGTTTCTTCTGCTCTGGGGTATTTTTGCCGCCGCTATGTGGATGCCTGCCATATTTGCGCTGGTGCTGGATGATCACGAAACGTCCCGGTCGTTCTTCTATTCCGGGTTGCTGGGGTTGTTCGTGGTCGGGATCATCTCGCTGGCAACATCCAACAGAATGCCGCGCCGAGGGACATTGGGCCAGTTGGCGGTCTTGTTAGGCTGTTTCACCGTATTGCCCTTGTTTCTTGCGATCCCTCTGCATGATGCGTTGGGTAATACGAGCTTTCTGAATGCCTATTTCGACATGGTCAGCGCATTGACCACTACCGGGGCTGATTTGTTTCCTGATCCTGACCGGTTGTCGGCGCCGTTACACCTTTGGCGGGCTCAGGTCGGATGGATGGGCGGGCTTTTGATGTGGATTTCAGCGGCCGCGATCCTCGCGCCGTTGTCGCTGGGCGGGTTCGAGGTGACAGCCCGTGGTCAACCCGGTCGCCCGGTTTCAGGCGTGGCGCAAAGCGAGATGGTAGACCCACGCGGGCGTCTTATCCGCGTCACGCTGACTTTGACGCCGGTTTATGTCGGGCTGACCGCTGTCATTTGGCTGTTGCTCGTGATCGCAGGAGAGCAGGGCCTGACCGCCATCTGTCATGCGATGTCGACCATGGCCACATCGGGTATCTCACCGGTTGGTGGGCTTGAGGGAGCGCAGGCTGGCGTAACCGGTGAGGCCATCCTGTTTCTGTTCCTGTTCTTCGCTTTGTCGCGGCTTACCTTTTCCTCGGACACAGCTACCTCAGGATATTCGCGGCTGGATAAGGACCCCGAGTTCCGGATCGGGCTCATGATCGTTGCAGGCGTAGCGGCGCTGCTTTTCTTCAGGGTTCTTGCCGGCGTCAGCGAAATTGGCGGCCAGATGGAACCTCTTCAGGCGTTGAGCGTAATTTGGGGCATGATTTTTACGGTCTTGTCATTTCTGACAACCGCGGGGTTCGAAAGTGCAAACTGGGATGATGCCCAGCAAATTTCCGGTCTGGGCACCCCGGGATTGATCCTGATGGGGCTTGCGCTGATCGGCGGTGGAGTTGCAACAACGGCGGGCGGGGTAAAGCTGTTGCGGGTTTTCGCTCTGTACCTTAACGGCGCGCGCGAAATTGACCGTTTGATTTATCCGTCTTCGGTCAGCGGAGTGGGTGGCGGAAACCGTCGCATCCAAAGCGATGGGGCCTTTATCGCTTGGATATTTTTCATGATGTTTGCCCTGACAGCCGCTGTGTTCAATGTGTTGCTTGCTGCCATGGGTACGGGGTTCGAACACGCTATGGTGCTGAGCGTTGCCGCGCTGAGCACGACAGGGCCGTTGATCGAATTGGCAACCGATGTTCCTATCCGATTGATCGACCTTTCGGGCGGTGCCAAGCTGACCATGTGTGCCGCTATGGTGATCGGCAGATTGGAAACGCTGGCGATTATTGCCTTGATCACACCCGCTCTATTGAGGGGTTAAGAAACAATAACCATGCTAGTGACTGATTTTTCATCTGGAATATCGGTTAACGACACTCCATACTCCGCCGGAGGGAGCGCGTTGGTCCGCAGCGCGTAGCAAGAACAATGGCGAGATTATAAGAATATGGCTTCGGACAGACAGAATCTGCAGGACGCGTTCCTGAATAATGTACGGAAAGCAAAAGTCCCGGTCACAATTTTCCTGATCAACGGTGTGAAATTGCAGGGTGTGATCACCTGGTTCGACAACTTCTGCGTATTGTTGCGCCGCGACGGACAGTCGCAGCTGGTCTACAAACACGCGATTTCGACCATCATGCCATCGCAGCCGATCAGCCTGTATGAGGGCGAAGACGCCTCTTGATGGAACATGAAAGGGTGCGCACCCGAGCGTGGGTGCTGCATCCGGAAATCAAATCAGATGAACAGCGCCGCGTTCCAGGACCGGCGCTGGCAGAAGCGGTGGCCCTGGCCGCTGCATTGCCCGACCTTGATGTGATCGGATCCGAAGTTGTGCGCTTACCTCGGGCGCAGGCCGGTTTTCTGTTCGGTAGCGGCAAGATCGAGGAACTGGCCGAACGGTTGCACGAGAACGAAGTCGAGCTGGTTTTGATCGACGGATCGGTTACGCCCGTTCAGCAACGCAATCTTGAAAAGGCGTGGAAGGTCAAGATCCTCGACCGGACCGGGCTGATCCTCGAAATCTTCAGCGACCGTGCGCGCACCCGTGAGGGCGTATTGCAGGTGGAAATGGCCGCGCTGAGTTACCAGCGGACCCGGCTGGTGCGTGCCTGGACCCACCTGGAACGGCAGCGGGGCGGATTGGGCTTTGTGGGTGGCCCGGGTGAGACCCAGATCGAAGCGGACCGCCGGGCCATTGATGAACAACTGGTGCGCTTGCGTCGTCAGATGCAGAAGGTGGTCAAGACCCGCACGCTGCATCGCGCCGCGCGGGCCAAGGTGCCATATCCGATTGTGGCGTTGGTAGGTTATACCAACGCGGGCAAATCAACCCTGTTCAACCGCCTGACCGGGGCCGATGTCATGGCCAAGGACATGTTGTTTGCCACCTTGGACCCCACCATGCGCCGGGTCGAACTGCCTGACGGTCCCGAAGTGATCCTGTCGGACACGGTGGGGTTCATTTCGAACCTGCCCACCGAGTTGGTCGCCTCATTCCGGGCCACGCTGGAGGAAGTGTTGGGCGCTGATATCGTGGTTCACGTACGCGATATCAGCCACGATGAATCTGAGGCGCAGGCGAAGGATGTCGAAACTATCCTGACTTCACTGGGTATTGACGATACGCGGCCCCGGATTGAGGTCTGGAACAAGATCGACCTGCTGTCCCCGGATGAGCGCGAAGCAGCGATGGCGCGGGCAGAGCGGGATCAGGGGATTTTCGCGATTTCAGCCGTCACCGGCGAAGGGATCGCCCCGCTTTTGGCGGAAATTGCCGTCACGCTACAGGGCGTACGTTCTGAGGCAACGCTGGAACTGGGATTTGCCGAAGGCAACAAGCGCGCGTGGTTGTTCCGCCAGGAAGTCGTGCAGTCCGAAAAGCAGACCGAAGATGGCTTTGTGATCGACGTGCTGTGGACAGAGAAACAAGCTTCGCAATACGCAGCGCTTTGAACCCTGACTGGGGAAGAACTTTCCTATACCCATCGAACAAAGTGGTCCGTGATCAGCCGTCAATCTGGCGCTGAAAATCCTCGGCATCGAACCAACCCAAAGAGTTCTGGACCTGGTTGGTGTCGGTCATTTCCCATTCTTCCCAGCCCCGCGTCACGACGTGATTGCCGGTTTTGGAATGGTGCCCTTCAAGGGTCCAGACAAATATTGCGTGGCTTCCCGCCCAGCGAAACATGTCGCAGCGGACCTCAAGATCGGGGAAATCAGTGTAAAACCCGCGCGCCATTTCCGCCACCGCAGCGCGGCCAATGATCGGTTCTCCACGGTTGATCGTGATCTGTCCGTCGGGCGCATAGAAACTGGCAACAGCCTCGGGGTCGCCCGAGCTCCAGGCGATCGCATAATCTCGCGCGAGATTGTTCAGCTTATCCCGGATACTGGCCATTTGGTCCCCCGCACACAAATCCTAGGCCTATGGATCGTATGCCAAACGCCATTCTGCGTCCACGCGATGGAAAATAAACGGGCGAGGTCTTGCCGAAGCACGGAACTTAGCGGGGGATAAGGGTGGTCACTCCGACGGCGGCTGCATGTGCCAGGTCGAGGTCCAGGGACATCGGGATGTATTCACCCCGACGCCAAAGCTGGGCCTGATCGTCATAGTAGCGCGACAGGAAGTGACCTGACTGGCCCGTAGCCGTGATAAAGACCGAGCTGTCGGGATCCGCAAAATCATATACGCCGCGATAGCCTGCACCGTGCACGTTCTGAAACGGATCGGGGCCTTCGCCCGATGTTCTGCCGCGCAGCAGGGTGTTGTCGCCACCACTGGTGGACTGTCGGATATTCACAAAGAATCGCAACACCGGAACCGATCCCAGAACCGGGTGGTCATGTGTCGCTTGGTGCGCGTCACCCCAGCGTAGAGATTCCAGTGATCCTCCGTATTTTTCGGAAATCCAGATCAGCGCATCGTCCAGCGCCATGCGCGCCATATCGGTGCAGGTCTCTGTCGGCGCGCTCTGACGCACATTACACCAGGCCGAAGCTCCGTCGATGTCGCGATAGACACGTTCGATGAACAGTGGTTCGACATGTTTGTATTCAGCCGCCAGGGGGCCAAGCTCATCTGCGATCAACCGGATTTGCAGCGCCCGAACCCAAGCAGCATAGATCAGGGGTTCTGGCAGGTGTTCATTCATCTCACCATTCCACTCGGCCAAAAGGTTCAGCGCGATCTGGCGCTGGCGTTCCTGGGTACCTTCGGGGGCAGAGGCGCCGGTGTACCACAGATCAGCCCCGATCAGCGGAAGCAGAGAGCGCGCGGTAAAGCTGACCGTGTCCAGCTGTGCCTCGATAAAGCTGTCGCGCGTGTGTACCTCGCGCGATTGCATCAGCCGTTCCCAGCGATGGATGCGCTGCGTATCCCCCCATTCATACGAGACATGTTCGGGAAATGGCCGGTCGATGATCTTGTTGTTTGTGTTGCCCAGAATGCCGCCCGCAGGTGCGACGAATTCGGGGTTGTCAGCATAGGGCAGGCGGCCTTGCCACCGGTTTTCGGCCAGCCAGCCAGGCGTCGGAATACGCCCCCGGCTTTGGTTCTTTGCGGCACGTTGCGGCATTGCGCCGATCAGCTTCATGCCGATGGTGTCCTTGTCGACCAATGACAGGTTCTGAGATGGCGCCATGAACAGCTCGGCTGCGGTGATGGCTTGTCGGACAGTGTCCGCATTCATCAGCGCCATCGAGGCTGACATGGATGTGTCCTGTGCGCTCAGGGCTGTCCAGGACAGCGAGGCGACATGACCCGGCGGCGTGATCGTCCCAAGATCGTAATGGGTGCCCGGCAGAACCGGTCCGTTCTCGGTCCAACGCAGGGTCAGTGTGATCGGAGCCTCGTCTTTGATCTCGATGATCGAAGGGCGGCTGCGAAAGGTCTTGTATCCTTCGGGGGTCAGGTATTCCTCGGGGTTTTCTGGGTTCAACTGCTCGATATGGATGTCCTGATCATCCAGATAGGATGAGGTCAAACCCCAGCCCAGCCGATCACTGCGTCCAGTCATCACCGCCGGGATGCCGGGGATCGTGGCACCGATCACGCCGCCTTTGGCCAGTTCCAGACGGGCCAGATACCAGATACCCGGCGCTGTGAAACCCAAATGCGGGTCATTGGCCAGAAGCGTCCCTCCGCTGGCAGATCTTGTGGGCGCGGCAGACCATGCGTTCGATGCTCCGGCCAATCCGCGCTCTGGAAAGGGCGAGATGGGCGTGTCCGGCATCGACGATCCGGCCGCATATCTGGGCAGGTTGGGAAACAGGGCGGCGTATTCGGGCAGAGCGGCGATTCCCGGCCCGGGAACATCAGGCAGAATATCCGCCAGTCGGGTCTGGTCATCCAGCATAAGCGATGTGCGCGCGCGCAGCACTTCATCCTCAAGATGGCCAGAAAGTTGCAGGCTCATGAGTTTGATGATGGCCAGGCTGTCGCCCGGTTGCCAGGGCGATACAGGCGCATTGAACAAAAACATCTCTGGCGCACCACGGCCCAATGCGTTTTCGTTAATCTCGGCCAGTCGTGCATTCACCCCGGCAGCATAAGCGCGCAGGGCCTCTTTGGTATAGTCGTCCTGGGCTTGTACCGACCGGTGTGCAAGCCCGTACAGATCAAACCGCCGCAACAGCTTGTCGATATGAACAGTGCGAGCGCCAAAGACTTCGGACAATCGGCCCTGCGCTGTCCGGCGCAGAACAGTCATCTGCCAGAGGCGATCCTGTGCATGGGCATAGCCAAGCCCAAAGAAGACATCCGGGTCTGATGCGCCCAGAATATGGGGAACATTCGCAGTATCCCTGACAACCTCAACCGGCGCAGTCAGGCCATCAACTTTAACGGTCTGATCGTAATCCGGCAGTGACTGGCTGGCCAGAAAATACACCAGCATCACAGCCGCCAATGTCAGCAGAACAAGACCCGAGGCGATACGCACAAGCCAGCGAAAGACAATTCCCATCAGCGGTCACATTTCCGTTCACTCTATGATTGTGCAGACACTAGAGGATGGCTGGACGGATCGAAAGAGGAACCGCATGAGAACATGCGTGTTTACCGCGGTTTGAATGAAAAACCCCGCCTCGGGCCTGATGCCGAAAGCGGGGTGTCTTGAGGGGGGAGGGTAGTCCGGTATCAGGGAATGATGCGGGTGTATTTCGTGCCTTCGACCGTCGCGCCGAACTTTAGCCCTGCCTGTCCGAAGACCGCCGCCAGAACCGGCGAACGCAGGGTGGTGGTGTCGGTCGACAGAGAATCGCCCGTCGCATCGACCACGTAGCCAACTTCGGCCCCGGCGGTCCATCCGCTGGAACGGCGGAAATCGTTCAACGCGTCCTGTGTCATGAAGAACAGGACATGCGCATATTGTTGGGCACCGATTTGCAGGCCGGCGGTTCCCGAAATTGCGGAATAGTAATCAACTGTCGCGCCCTGAATGCGTAGCGCGCCTGTGCCGTAGGCACCGCCAAAGACGATTAGTCCGGCATCGGTTATCAGAGGCATGACCAGCATGCCGTTGGCCTTGTTCGCGATTTCGAGCGTGTTGGGGTAGGTGGCGTACATCTGGTTCAATGTCGCATCCACACGGGCGTCAATCGTCGCTGCGTTGGAACTGCCGACTCCATTGCCGCAGGCGGCGGTCACTGACAGACCGGCCATGCCAAAAGCAAAGCCACGACGGCTTAATCGAGTAGGTTTGGAACTGCTCATGTTTTTTATCTCTGTATAAATGCCTGATTGTCGGGTGCTCCCGATCTTGTCCGCAAGAATACGCCGATTGTCGCCTCGTGTCACGGGAAAGCTGCCGGGTGACCAAAGATAGTCGGCGAAAAATCGCGGAAACGCGGGGGATTAGCCCTGCAGGATCCGGGCGGCCTGAGGCGCGAAATAGGTCAGGATCCCGTCGCATCCCGCGCGTTTGAACGCCAGCAGACTTTCGAGCATGACCTTCTCTCCGTCGATCCAGCCGTTCTGAGCCGCGGCTTGTATCATCGCGTATTCGCCCGAGACTTGATAGGCATAGGTTGGCGCACCGAACGTGTCCTTGACCCGGCGGCAGATGTCCAAATAGGGCATGCCGGGTTTGATCATGACCATGTCTGCGCCTTCGGTCAGGTCACGCTCGATCATGCGCAGCGCCTCGTCCGAGTTTCCGGGGTCCATCTGATAGGTCTTTTTGTCCCCCGTCAGCGCGCCCGAGGCGCCCACTGCATCTCGGAACGGTCCGTAGAACGCACTCGCATATTTGGCCGCATAGCTGAGGATCATCACGTTGTGATGGTCTGCGCCTTCCAGGGCGCGCCGCATTTCACCGATCCGGCCATCCATCATATCTGACGGTCCGATGATGTCGGCGCCCGCATCTGCTTGCGCCAGCGTCATCTTTACAAGCGCCTCGATCGTTTGATCGTTTATGATCTCACCATCGACCACATATCCGTCATGGCCGTTGATATTGTATGGGTCCAGCGCCACGTCCGTCATCACCGCGATATTGGGTGCGGCTTTCTTGATGGCGCGAATGGCTCGGTTGGACAGGTTATCGGGGTTCCAGGCTTCGGCGCAATCTTCGGTCTTTAGGGAGGCGTCGGTGTAGGGAAAGATGCAGATTGCCGGGATACCCAGGGCCTGCGCTTCGACCGCAGCCTGTGCGATCAGATCGACCGAGCGGCGCATGACACCAGGCATCGAGGGGACAGGCTCTTCAATACCTTCGCCGTCTCGGACGAAAACCGGCCAGATCAGATCATCGGTGGTCAGTGTATTCTCGCGGACCAGCGCCCGCACCGCCTGTGATTGGCGTGTTCGACGAAAACGGGCCAGAGGATAGGGGGCAATGGTCGGTTTCATGACGCGCTCTCCTTGTAAATTCCAGCATTGGGTGGCATGAATTCCGTGTAGTCTCAAGGGTAACGATGGACGCGTCTTTGCGAAGAAGGTCCCTGAAGACGGAAATTAAGGGCTGACGCGTGGACTTATACTCTTCGATTTTTGAACTCATCGACATGCGCAGCTTTTCGAATCTCTGGTATTGGATCGGGCTTGCGGTGTTGTGGTCATCGGCCAGCCACTGGGCCATGGGCGTGCCGTATGACCTTGTTGTGCGCGCAAGACGGGTAGGTGGGCAATCGGAACAGGATTTGATGGATATCGTCCGCATTAACGGAAACCGATTGCTCTATATATTGGATGTATCCGGCCTCGCGATATTAGCGTTTAGTTGTTTTCTGTTCACGGGCCTCGCCACTTTGGGGTTCTATTACGGTGTCGAATTCGCGCAGGCCGTGTTTTTGTTGCTGTTTCCGATTTGTCTTGTCGTGCTGATCAATGTATCAGCCGCACGGAAACTGCGCCGGGAAACACCCAGTCTGGAGTATATTTCCAAGATTCTTACGCGCTGCCGGATCTATACCCAGATAGTTGGTATGATTTCGATCTTGATCACTTCGCTTTGGGGTATGTACCAGAATTTTTCCATCGGCGTCCCGGGTTGGTAAAATCAGAAAGGCTTGGCGATGACGGGTCCGAACCAAGTAATCGTTGGCGGCGCCCCCGAAGGGTTTGACGCACAGCTTGTCCTGAATGAGCTGGCGCGCTCGGGCGGGCCGGTGTGCCATGTTGCGCGTGATGACAAACGGCTAGAGGCGATGCGCGCGGCGCTTGCCTTTTTTGCGCCTGACATGCCGGTATATGTGTTCCCAGGTTGGGATTGTCTGCCATATGATCGGGTATCGCCCAATGCGGATATCTCGGCAGCGCGTGTGGCCACCCTTGCCGCACTTGTGCACCAGATGCCGCAGCAATACGTGCTGTTGACAACTCTGAACGCCGCAACCCAACGCGTGCCCGCCCGTGCAGTGCTGCGAGAGGCGGCGTTTACCGCCCGTGTCGATCACCGCATTGATGAAACCGCGTTGCGGAATTTCCTCGTGCGCATGGGCTTCACGCAAAGCCCCACGGTGATGGAGCCCGGCGACTATGCCGTTCGAGGGGGCATCATCGACATTTTCCCGCCCGGCGAATCCGGGCCGGTGCGGCTGGACCTGTTCGGGGATGTTCTGGATGGAGCACGTCGGTTTGATCCGGTGTCGCAACGTACGACCGAAAAGCTGGCTGTTGTGGAGCTGGCGCCAGTGTCCGAGGTCATTCTAGATGACGCCGCCATCACCCGGTTTCGGCAGAATTATCGCATCGAGTTTGGGGCGGCGGGCACCGATGATCCCCTGTACGAGGCCGTCAGCGCAGGCCGCAAGCATCAAGGCATCGAGCATTGGTTGCCGTTCTTTCACGAAAAGCTTGAAACGCTGTTTGATTATCTGCCTGGTGCCACAATCTCGCTGGATGATCAGGTCACGCCTGCTCGTTTGGCACGTTGGGAAACCATTGCGGATCAATACGAAACGCGGCGGCTCGCGCTTGAGAACCGGTCGCGCATGGACACGGTGTATAAACCGACACCACCGGGCCTGCTTTATCTGGATGACACTGCTTGGGAACAAGCTGTCGGCGATAGGCGCGTTCTGCAATTCAATGCATTGCCTCAGGCCCTTGGGCCCGGGGTGATCGATGCTGGTGGTCGGATCGGGCGCAACTTTGCCCCGGAACGCCAGCAGGAAAGCATCAGCTTGTTCGGAGCACTGGCCAGCCATATCGCCGACAAAATGGCCAAGGGGCCGGTTCTGATTGCCTCTTATTCCGAAGGGGCCCGCGAACGTCTGACTGGGCTGATCGAGGATGAAGGCCTTGCCGAGGCGATCCCCGTGCCCGACGGTACGCGCATCGGCAAAAGCGGGCTGCATCTGGCCGTCTGGGCGCTGGAGCACGGGTTCGAAACGCCCGACCTGACCGTGATCGCCGAACAGGATGTGTTGGGCGACCGGCTGATCCGGCAGCCCAAAAAGCGCCGCAAGGCCGAGAATTTCCTGACCGAAACTCAATCCCTTAGCCCGGGTGATTTGGTTGTCCATGTGGATCATGGCATCGGGCGTTATCTGGGGATGGAAGTCGTGACGGCGGCCGGTGCCGCCCATGAATGTCTGCTGCTGGAATACGCAGAACAATCCAAACTGTACCTGCCAGTCGAAAATATCGAACTGCTGTCGCGATACGGTCATGATGAGGGTCTGCTGGACCGATTGGGTGGCGGCGCGTGGCAGGCCAAGAAGGCCAAGCTGAAAGAACGTATCCGCGAGATGGCGGATAAGCTGATCCGCATCGCTGCCGAACGGGCCTTGCGCAAGGCCCCGATCATGGACCCGCCTCCGCACGCGTGGGAGGAGTTCAGTGCGCGCTTTCCCTATCAGGAAACTGACGATCAGCTGCGCGCAATCGGTGAGGTCATGGAAGACATGCATTCCGGCGCGCCGATGGATCGTCTGATTTGTGGCGACGTGGGCTTTGGCAAGACCGAGGTCGCAATGCGTGCCGCTTTTGTTGCCGCAATGTCGGGCGTGCAAGTGGCGGTGATCGCACCGACAACGCTGTTGGCGCGTCAGCACGCGGCCAGCTTCAAGGATCGCTTCCGGGGCTTCCCGCTTGAGGTGCGGCAGCTGTCCCGCTTCATCTCGGCCAAAGAGGCGCAACAGACCCGTGATGGGTTGGCGCGCGGCACAGTGGATATTGTAATCGGCACCCATGCCTTGCTGGCAAAAGCGATACGGTTCAACAATCTGGGTCTGCTGATCATCGACGAAGAACAGCATTTCGGTGTTGGCCACAAGGAGCGTCTGAAACAGCTGCGTAGCGATATCCATGTCCTGACCCTGACCGCGACGCCGATTCCACGAACGCTGCAACTGTCCCTGACCGGCGTGCGTGACCTGTCGATCATCGGCACACCTCCCATCGACCGGCTGGCGATCCGCACCTATGTCAGTGAGTTCGACGCGGTCACGATCCGCGAAGCCCTGCTGCGTGAACATTACCGTGGCGGGCAGAGTTTCTATGTCGTCCCGCGCATCTCAGACCTACCCGAGATAGAGGAATTCCTGAAAGAGCAACTGCCCGAGCTGACTTATATGGTGGCGCATGGGCAGATGGCCGCGGGGGAACTCGACGATCGGATGAATGCGTTCTACGACGGCAAATACGATGTTTTGCTGGCCACCACGATTGTGGAAAGCGGGCTGGATATCCCGACTGCAAATACGATGGTTGTGCACCGGGCCGATATGTTCGGGCTGGCGCAGCTCTATCAGATCCGCGGCAGGGTCGGGCGGTCGAAAACCCGCGCCTATGCCTATCTGACCACAAAACCGCGCACCCGTCTGACTGCCACGGCCGAAAAACGCCTGCGCGTTCTGGGCTCGCTCGACACGCTGGGGGCGGGGTTCACGTTGGCGTCTCAGGACCTTGATATTCGAGGGGCGGGTAACCTGTTGGGAGAGGAACAGTCGGGCCAAATGCGCGATGTGGGCTATGAACTCTACCAGTCGATGCTGGAAGAGGCGATTGCCAAGATCAAAGCCGGTGAGATGGAAGGCCTGTCGGATGCAGATGACCAATGGGCGCCGCAGATCAATCTTGGCGTCCCTGTCCTGATCCCAGAGGATTATGTGCCCGATCTGGATGTCCGCCTAGGCCTGTATCGCCGTTTGTCGTCGCTGTCGACCAAGGTGGAATTGGAAGGCTTCGCGGCTGAATTAATAGACCGCTTTGGCACGCTGCCGAAAGAGGTCAACACCCTGATGCTGGTCGTGCGCATCAAGGCGATGTGCAAACGGGCAGGGATTGCCAAGCTAGATGGCGGGCCCAAAGGCGCGACGATCCAGTTTCACAACGACAAATTTGCCTCGCCTCAGGGGCTGGTCGAGTTCATCCAGAACCAGCGCGGGTTGGCCAAGGTCAAGGATAACAAGATCGTCGTGCACCGCGATTGGAAGAAGGACAGCGACAAGATCAAGGGGGCCTTTGCCATCGCCCGCGATCTGGCGGAAAAACTTGTGGCCGAAAAGAAAAAGGCCAAAGCCTAGTCACCGCTGACAAAGGTGCACAACTGCCAGTCGCCCGCGTCGGATTGCGCCAATGCAGCCCGGAACCCGGTCATGGGCCACAGGAAATCGCTATGCATATAGCCCTGGCCGCCGTCTGTCAGCAGAACCCTCTGGTACTGCGCGATGGGGGAGAAGTCGCGGATGATGACGACCTCATAGCTGATGAGGTCCAGTATCGCCGCGCCTCGGTTTGGTGCGTTGCGCAGAGTTACATCCTGAGCGGTCACAAAATAGGCCAACGCCGGATCCAGCGAAGCGGGTAGGGTGAGCTGCCATTGGTGGGGCATCCAGAACTCGCCGTCTTCGTTGAAATAGCCAGGCTGTGTCAGGGTGTTTTCCAGATCGGACCAAAAGGTTTCAACAACCTTTTCGCTGTCATCATCATCTTGCTCTGACGTTGCCGGTCCGGGAGTAAGATACTCGCGCAGCTCGTCCGGGCCGCCATTGCCGCCGTGGCTAAGGTAAATATCCGGGCAGGCAACAGACAGCACGCCTTCGATGTCGCGCTCGGCTACCATGTTCAGCAGGTTTGCCCGGAACGAGACGAGGGTGGCATCCCGCTCGGCCTCGTCGATGGGCGGAAAGGACTGTCGATCCGCCAGCGCCGGGCTGCAGAGCAAAGCGAATAGCAGGGCGTATCTCATTCGGCGGCCCTCATGGCGGCTTGGGCACAGAAACAGGACGCCCCAACAGCCCGGTCCGCACGGGCCAGAGCCAGATCGAGCCGTTGTTTGATCTGCACGATCTCAACCGTCTCACCGCGCGCCTTCAGGCAGTCATGCAGGCCCTTGAGGCTCCAGACATTGTCAGGATGGACAGAGGCTCGGCTGAGCGTATCGCCCACCCCCAAATCCTCGCGGTATATGGCCTCGGCTTCGGCGGTATGCCCTTGTTCGAACAGCAATGCACCCAACGCGTGACGAGTGGGCTGCATCCATCCCCATGGCTCGTCATAGGGCAATGTGTCGTCCAGTTCGACCGAGCGGCGCAGATGGGCGTAGGCCGCATCGTAGTTTTCCATGCGATACTCGATTTCGCCACGCAGCATTTCGCGGGCAATGTCCAGCAGGTCGATCACGCGGTTATTGTGCAGCAATCGCGATTCTGGCACGCGGGCCTTGGCAGCGAGGAACAACTGCTCTTCGGCTTCGGCTTCGCTGACCTGCCCAGTGGCAGCAAAAGCAATGGCCCGGGCATAATGCGTGGTTGCCGTGAGAGTGCAGTACAGATCGGGGTCCGAGGGCAGCTCAAGCGCCATTGCCTCTTCCCAACGGCCAAACCGGATGAGGATATGCGGCCCCATTGACATGTAACTTTCGAAGAAATCCGCCATGGGGGGGCTTTCTATGCGCAGCATGTCTTCGGGGGTGGTGTCCCACAATCCCTGATTGGCCCGCAGAGCAGGTTCCATCTGTCCCAGAAATAGGGCGCCATATATGACAAAGTGATAATTGTGCTGGCGGTAGCCGGTGTAGATGTTGAACGCGCCTTCGCGTTCGTAATATTTCAGGTCGGCCTCAACGGCTTTTTGGTTCCAGTGGACGACGTTCTGGTAGTGGCCGCACAGCACGTCGATATGGGTTGGCATATGCACCAGATGCCCCGCATCGGGCACCAGCGTCCGCAGGATGTCCCCGGCCTTCAGCGCCTTTTCCGGGGTGGGCGACATTTCCATCAGGTGAACATACAAGTGCAGCAGACCGGGGTGGGTCATCGCTGCCGGGTCATTCGCCATCGCCGCTTCCAGCGCTTGTTGCGCTTCGACAGTGGCGGCCCCCTTTGCGGGTTGGCCTGACTGCAGGTCCCACATTTGCCAGGGGGTGAGATTCAAAAGCGCTTCGACATAGATCGTGCGCAGGTCCAGATGAGCGGGCTGCGATGCAAACGCTGCGCGCATGGCATCGGCAAAATCGTGATCCCAGTTGTGCATGTCGTCAATGGCTTCGCGCTGGGGATAGCGGGCGGGAAGCGCGCGGATCAGCGCTTGTTCAACCGGCGTACATTCGCCCGCAAGAGACATGGCCAGCTGCGTCGCATCATAGGCCAGCGCCAGCGCCTTTTGCCGGCCCGCGTCATCGTGCAGGTCCCAGGGCATGTTGTAATTCGGCCCCGCCGCATAGGCGACGCCCCAATGGGCCATGGCGCAGTTCGGGTCATGCTCTAGCGCGCGCTGAAAACAGACGACGGCCTCTTCGTGGTTATAGCCATAGGTCCAGACCAGCCCCCGGTCGAACCACAGTTGCGCATCGGGCGAAGAGGTGCTTACCGGACAGGAATGGGTGCCCAGATCGTAGTAGTCGCTCATTGAAAATCTCCCCTCGAAACAAGGGGAGGATAACGTGTTTCACGCGCTCTGCACAGATCAGGCGGGCAATCTGTCTTCTATCCGGCCCATATACAGCATCAGGCCGAACCCCATCGTGCACATGGTCAGGACACCTATTGCCAAGGGAAGGATCGATCCGTCAAACAACTGTCCCAAGGGGGCTGCCACTGCAGCGGCCAGAACGGTTGATACCGCGCCTATGACTGACGCTGCCATGCCCGCAATATGGCCCATCGGCTCCATCGCGATGGCATTCAGGTTGCCCATCGTCATACCGGCCATGAAGAACACGGCAGTCTGCCAACTGACGAAAAGCGCAAATGAGGCGCCATCAGAAAGGTCCAGACCATTCATTAACATGACAAAACATGTAAAGACGATCTGTGCGCCCAAAGTCCAGGTTACAATCCGGCGCATCCCCAATCGGATGACCAAAGTCGCGTTCAATAAACTGGCCGAGCCAGCCATCAGAGCAACGAAACCAAACCAGAATGGGAAACTGTCTGCTCTGTCGTAGATGATGTCATAAACAGGTTGTACCATCGTCAGCATGGTGAACAGCATCCCAAGGCAAAGCGTTTGCACCATGATCGAAACCCGCACAGTCGGGTGTGTAAACATCTGCCGCGCGGCATCAATCATAAGCGGCAGGCGCAGGGGACGGCGATTTTCGGGTGCCAGAGGTTCGCTCAGACGTAGGCCCATCCAAGTGATGGTGATCAAAGAGAACAACATGAACGAAGCGAAGATGCCACGCCACCCGGCCAGAGCGATCACCCCGGCACCCATCATGGGCGCGATGGCGGGAACCAGCGTAAAGATCATCATGGCAATCGAGACGATGCGGGCCATCTCGCGGCCGGAATAAAGGTCACGGATAATGGCCATGGCCACCACGCGTGGGGCCGCGCTGCCAATGCCTTGAAAGATGCGCGCAATCAACAGCATCTCAAGCGAGGAGGTGGCCCAGGCAACTGCGGCAGACAGGATATACAGCGCAGAGCCGACGTAAATTACCGGCTTGCGCCCGAATGCATCCGACAGAGGGCCGGTGAAAAAGGTGCCGATCCCCATGCCCAGCACAAATGAGGTCAGGATCAACTGCGCCTTGTTTGCATCACCTGGGCTGAGTTGCGCGCTGATCTGCGGCAGGGCGGGCAGCATCGAGTCGATAGAAAACGCGATTGTCGCAAACATCATTGCGATCAAAGCGACAAATTCTCCGCGCGGCATGCGATTACTCATGGGGCTCTCCTGACCCGTTCGCGCTATCACAGCGGATTGGGCACGGCCAGTGATCAGAATGCACAGGAGGCTGTGCTATTTTGCAGGGGAAGCCTCGATTTGAGACATGATTTCACCGATCACGCGTTCCCACATTTCCGGTGGTTGCGCGCCGGGGACAGCATGTTGGTTGGCAACGATAAAAGTCGGTACCGACGTCACACCCATCTGCCGGGAATGCGCGTCGCGGTTGCTGATGTCGGTGCGGTCGGCGTCGGATTTCAGCAGCTTCATGACGACGGCGGCGTCCATCCCCTGACTGTCGGCAATATCCGCCAGAACCTCGTGGTCACCGATATCGCGACCCTGTACAAAATAGGCCTGAAACAGGGCATCAACTATAGCGTTCTGCTTGTTTTCGATCCCGGCCCAGTGGATCAGCCGATGAGCGTCCAGCGTGTTCGGGGTGCGCTTCATCCCCTCAAAGTCGATGCCCAACCCTGCGTTTTCGGCATGCTCGACCACCGGGGCATACGCACGGATGGCTCCGTCTTTTCCGCCGAATTTGCGCTCCAAGTATTCGCGCCGATCCATGCCTTCGACCGGCATATCGGGGTTCAGCTGAAAGGGGTGCCATTCAATGATGAATGGATGATCCGGAGTTGCAGCCAACGCTTTGTCCAGATGAGTCTTGCCAATATAGCACCAGGGGCAGATCGGGTCAGACATGATGTCGAGCTTGACGGTCTGGGTCATGTATTGGTCGCCTTGAAATAGGCCGGCAGCGCCCGGCGCAAAAGTTTGCCATTGCCGCCTGTTGGCAGCTGAGGCAGATGGATAAAGGCGCGCGGTTGCTTATAGCGCGCCAGATTTGTCTCGACATAGGCGCGCAGGGCGTCCTCGTCCAGCTTTTCCGGCCCGGTATAGAATGCCACTATGACAAAACTGTCCTGCTTGACCTCAACGGCGGCCGCGCCGACCTGCGAGATGCCGGGATATCGGGACAATGTGGCCTCGACCTCGATCGGTGAGACCCGGTAGCCGCCTGCATTCATCATATCATCGTCTCGGCCAAGATAGGTGATCTGACCATCAACTGCCATTGCACCCTGATCGCCGGTCAGAAACCACTCGCCCTGCATCCTGGCCAGCGCTTCGTCCGGCGCGTTGAGATAGGTCAGCATTAGGCCGGGGTCTGATCGGTGGATGGCGATGGTCCCTTCTTTCCCCTGTGGAACCGGCCCGTCTGGACCCAAAATTGCCACACGTCGCCCGGGTTGTGGTTGCCCCAGTGCATCGCCACGTGCCGGATAGGCTGGGCTTGAAGAGATGAAGGTCGAGCATTCGGACATTCCAAAAGCTTCATACAACTCGTGCCCGGTGATCCGTGTCCATTTCTGGTGCAGATGCCGTGAGAGTTTTTCGCCAGCGCAAAGACCGTGCCTCAGATCGGGAAGGTGCAGATCGTTTGCTTCGTTCAAAATTTTCCGAAACACGCCAGGAGCTGCAGCAAATATCGTGGCACGGTGATTGCGCAGCATATCGGGTAGGTTCGACAGATCGGTGCCGGGTTCCGGTATCAGCGCTGTCGCGCCAATGGTCCAGGGATCCATCAGTCCTGTCCCCAACGTATAGGTCCAGTTGAACGCACCTGCATGGCACAATCGATCCGTTTCCTGCAGGCCGTACCACCCATCCACCATCATCTGCCGCGCCCAAATTGCACGATGGGCATGTGCAACGGCCCGTGGCTTGCCCGAGGTGCCAGACGTATAGACCACATAAGCCATGTCTTCGGGGTCGCCCATCCGAAACTCGGACAGAGGTAGATCGCGCATCTCGCGCAGTTGGCTCAAAGATATTTGGTTCGGGTGATCCGCGCTGGCGATATCGGGATCGCGCAATATGGCGGCGGGCTTCAGATCTTGGATGATCTTTGCCGTTTCTGGCTGCGTCAGCTGTGACGATGTCGGCACGGGTACAATGCCGACCGCGATTGCACCCAGATAGGTTATTGGGAAATCAACCGTGTTCCCCAAACGCATCAAGACCAGATCGCCCGGTTTCAAACCGGCCCGCAGCAGACCTGTACCGGTTGCAAGGATCGCGCGTTTCAACGCAGCAAAGCTCCAGTTCTGTGCCGACGTTGCGCCAAGTACGCACAAGGCAATCTTGTCGCCATTGCGATCTGCTTGACGCAACACATGCGCGGCCAGATTGAAGGGGGTGGGGCAGGCCTTGGGCGGGCCTTGATCGAACAGGGAAAGCATGGCGTCTGGCTAACGCGGCAACTGCTGCGTTGCAAGCGGGACAGGCTGGCCCTATAGAGTGGCGCATGAGAACCAAAGAGCAGACATCTCTGATCCGAATTGCCCGAAACTCGGGCGAGCATACAGAGGTTGAACCGCTGGACCTTGGCGTCCGTGTGCGTGAATTGCGCAAGGCGCGAAACTGGACTTTGGAACAAGCGGCCAATCAGGCGGGATTGGCGCGTTCAACGCTCAGCAAAATCGAAAACGGGCAGATGTCGCCTACATACGATGCGCTGAAGAAACTGGCGATCGGGCTGGAAATCTCTGTTCCGCAGCTGTTCACGCCGCCACAGCGCGAGCAGGTGATCGGGCGTATGGCCGTGACCCGGATGGGACAAGGTACCAGCCACGCAACCACAACATACGAGCACGAATTGCTGGCTGAAACGCTTACGAAAAAGCAGATGCTGCCCTATCGCGCCCGTGTACGTGCCCGGTCGATGGATGAGTTTGACGGGTGGGTCCGCCACGATGGCGAAGAATTCCTGTACGTGCTGACGGGTGTCGTTCGCCTGTATACTGAGTTCTACGAACCCGTCGAAATGCGCCGCGGTGACAGCGCCTATTACGACGGCAGCATGGGGCATAATGTCGTTTCGGTCAGTGAAGAAGACGCGATGATCCTGTGGGTGACGTCACTTACCTAGATGTTTGGTGACTTCACGGGTTAGCGCTTCGGTGAACAGGAAATCCTCAAGCTCTTCATGTGCCTCGTTCACCGTCAGATGATGGCGTTCGGCCAGATAAGCCTCGAATTGCGCACGGTCGCGCCCGACCGCATCCATGTCTCGGTCGCGCAAATTGGGAAACCGCCGTTTTGCACGGGCGTACATTTCATTCCAATCTTGCGTCAGATCGTTCCACTTAAACATCAATTGGGCTTTCTGTTTGTCTGGCTACAGATCTGCTCGGCCCTGAATTCAGGGTACGAATGGTGTTTGCAGGTAGGGCTATGGCAAAATGTCGCACCTTGAGCGTGCGAAGTTTAAATCAGTTAGGCCCGCCACAGGAAATCTGAGACGGGCCTACGGACCAAATAGTTTTGAGTGAGTGGAGGCTGGTCCGAAAATACTGTTCCTGATGTTGTAACACAGCTATGTGTCGGTAATGTTTGGCGTAATTCAAATTGGATACATTTGTACTAGTCGCAGGCTATATCTTTCGAACCCGTTACGTAAAGCCCCTTGTTGAAATTTTTCAAATTTGTCTGAAACTAGGGATCGCATCAATTTATAGCGGAATGCCCACAGCATTTACCTGCATGTCGTGGTACTGCGGGTCTGTGCCAGAATCCGCCGAAGGATATGAGACCCACACAGCAAACGCCGAACGGGTCTTATTGCATCACATCTGCGCGGTTGCGATCCTCTGGAACGAGATTGGCACGGACAGTTAGCAATTAGGAAAGGACGGGGCCGCCTCTTTTGAGGCGCTGCTATTCCTCGTACCACCAGACCTGCGGCATGTATTCCGGCCCGTCACCGTATATGGGCAGGGTTTCCGGCTGTTTCAGCTCACGCGCATGTGCAATCCGGCCGACGTCAAAGCTCCAGATCGGGATGACATACCGGCCAGCGGTTAGAACGCGATCCAGCGCGCGGGTCGCAGACACGAAATCTTCGTGGCTTTCAGAGGCCAGCATCGTATCGATCAAACCGTCCACTGCTGGCGACTGAACCCCCATCAGGTTACGTGTTCCTGCCGTGTCAGCATTTTCACTGCCCCAATACAGGCGTTGTTCGTTACCCGGCGACAGGGAAAGAGCCCGGCGAAATGGGGTCATGTCAAAATCATGCGCATCCATCCGAGAGGTGTATTGTGCGTCGTCGATTTTTTCGACTGTAAGCTCGATGCCAAGCCGTTCAAGCGTACGCGCATAGATTTCGGCGATCGTTCCGACATTCTGGACAACGTTGAGGCTGCCCTGGCTGATGACCATGTCAACGATGAACGCTTCGCCATCTGCGTTTCGCAACACGCCATCCTGAACTGTCCAGCCAGCCTCTTGCAGAAGCTTGGTTGCCTTGCGCAGATTGGCCCTGTTGCGTTCCGAACCGTCACCTACCGGCAGCTCGTAACCTTCCAGCGTACCGGGCAACAGTGTATCGGCGTACGGCTGCAGCAGTTCAGCCACCTGACCGGTGGCAGTACCGGGTTGCATCGCCAGATCCGAGCCCGAGAAATACGAGGTTATCCGCGGTTGCGCGCTTCCGGTGACGGTGTCGTTGATGAATTCGAAATTGAAAGCCAGAGTCAGAGCCTCGCGCACGCGCCAATCATCGAAGGGTGGCTTGCGCGTATTCATGACAAATCCGGTCATGCCCGAAGGCTTGCGATGCGGGATTTCGGTTTTCAGCACATCGCCGCGCTGTACCGCGGGGAAGTCATACTGGTTGTTCCACTTATCGGCGTTAAACTCGCGCACGGCTGAGAGCTCGCCTGCTTTGAAGGCCTCGAATGCGACTGTGCCATCCCCGTAGAACTCGATCCGCATCTCATCCAGATTCATGGTGCCGCGCCGAAACGGAATGTCAGCGCCCCAGTAATCCGGATTGCGACGCAGGTTCACATACCGTCCGGCTTCGTACCCGTCGATGACATATGGTCCAGACCCCAAGGGGATGTCTTGCAGCGGCGCGTCGGCAAAGTCTTTACCCTCCCACTGTGCCTTCTGAAGGATCGGGCGCATCCCGGCGATCAACGCAAGCTCGCGGTCGGGGTCGTTAAACGTGATGCGGACGGAACGCGGTCCGGTTTGTTCGATACTGTCGATCTTTCCCCAAAGGCCGCGATATCTCAGATGCCCTTCGGTTCCCAAAGTCTCATATGACCATATGACATCCTCGACAGTGACCGGTGATCCATCCGAGAATCGGGCATTCTCTCGCAGGGTAAATTCGACCCAGGATCGGTCTGGAGCCGTCTCAACTGATTCGGCTAACAACCCGTAAAGAGTGAAAGGCTCGTCCCAGGAACGCCCCATCAGGCTTTCATGGGTCCAAAATCGCAACTGCCAGGGTGACGTGCCTTTTTGCACAAACGGGTTAAGGCTGTTATAGCCGCCGGTATTTCCAAATACGACTTTGCCGCCTTTGGGTGCATCAGCGTTGACATAGGGTAGCGACACAAAATCCGGTGGTAGGGCAGGGTCGCCATACATAGCTATGCCATGGGTCGATTCTGCATGGGCTGCTGCAACGGCAAAAACACTAACGATTCCCGCGATCATAGGGCGAACGGGGCGAAGGAAATCGGGGCTCATTTTGGAAACAATCCTGCTCTGGCCTTATTTTGTTGGGATTCACCGTAGCCATGATTTTTCATATTATCAAACTTTTAGCTTGGACGAAGGCGTAGAATTGCTTATAAAGGGCGTACTGCTCGATAGGTTTCTTGCCTGTATGAAACCTGCCTCAATAACTTAACGCCCGCTTCGTGCGGGCGTTTTTTTTGTGCGATTTTCGCTGATACAGCGCCCCCAATCTTTCCCCGTTTTCTTTGCAGGTGCAGCATGGCACTGTGCCGTCAACACGGAATCTGACGGAGAACAGCCATGAGTCTTTCGGGCAAAACAGCAATCATCACAGGATCGAATTCAGGCATCGGGCTAGGCATCGCCCGCGAGCTGGCCAAGGCCGGGGCAGATGTGGTGCTGAATTCGTTTACTGACCGCGACGAAGATCATGCTCTGGCCGCAGAGATCGGGCAGGAAACCGGAACCAACGCGCGCTATATCAAAGCGGACATGTCCAAGGGTGACGAGTGTCGGGCGCTGATCGAAAAGGCTGGAGCCTGCGATATCCTGGTCAACAATGCCGGCATTCAGCATGTGGCGCCGATTGATCAGTTTCCAACCGACAAATGGGACGCGATCATTGCGATCAACATGAACTCGGCCTTTCACACCACTGCCGCCGCGTTGCCGATGATGCGCAAGGCGGGCTGGGGACGGGTGGTGAATATTGCATCGGCCCATGGGTTGACGGCATCGCCTTTCAAAGCCGCCTATATCGCGGCCAAGCACGGTGTTGTCGGGATGACCAAAACCGTAGCCCTCGAGACCGCACAAGAGCCGATTACCTGTAATGCGATTTGCCCGGGATATGTGCTGACGCCGCTGGTCGAAGAGCAGATACCCAATACGATGAAAGAATACGATATGAGCCGTGAGGATGTCGTGAAGAATGTCCTGCTAAAGCGGCAACCTTCGAAAGAATTCGCTACGGTCGAACAACTGGGCGGTACGACGATCTTTCTGTGCTCGGATGCGGCGGCGCAGATCACCGGCACGACGATTTCAGTTGATGGCGGGTGGACCGCGCTCTGAGCCTTGGGGAGTAGGGCAGTGATACGTATCAATCTGGCTTTGCAGGGCGGCGGCGCGCACGGAGCGTTCACTTGGGGTGTGCTGGATCGTCTGCTGGACGAAGATGATATCGAAGTCGCGGCCATCACCGGAACATCGGCAGGTGCACTGAACGGTGCGGCCTATAAGTCTGGCATGGTACGGGGCGGCCGGGAGGGCGCGCGCGCCAATCTTGATGCGCTCTGGGCTCGTATGGGGGCCGTCGACGATACGAACCTGACCAACTGGATGCGTGCGTTTGAGCCCTCACATATCGCACAGTCCATCGAAAATTCGCTGCCGTTTGCTGTAGGCGACGCCTGGTCGCGATTGGTTTCGCCTTATGCCTATGGGCCGTTCTACCGTAACCCCTTGCAGCCCGTGGTTGAGCGCTTTGATTTCGATGAAATATGCGCTGCCGAAGGTCCGCGTCTGTATGTCTGCGCGACATGCGTGCGCAGCGGAAAGATACGGGTGTTCACAGGGAATGAGCTGTCGACTGAGGCCATCCTTGCTTCCGCCTGTTTGCCAACCCTGTTTCAGGCGGTCGAGATATTCGATCCAAAATCGGGCCGGACCGAGGCTTACTGGGATGGCGGATATACCGGTAATCCAGCTCTGTATCCCTTGTTCAATTCCGATCTGCCCGAGGACGTGGTGATCGTGAACATCAACCCTCTGGAACGGGAAGAAATCCCCAAGACGCCGCAGCAGATCCAGAACCGGATCAATGAGATTGGCTTTAACTCATCGCTGTTTCGGGAACTGAGGGCCATAAGCTTCGTTCAGCGCTTGCTGGAGGATGGCAAGCTGAAAGCGGGCGAAATGAGCCGTGTTCTGGTTCACATGATTGCCGATGACGCGTTGATGAATGACCTCTCGGTCGCGACCAAGACAGTGCCCAACCCTGTGGTCCTGCATAAGCTCAAAGAAGCTGGCCGCAATGCAGCTGATCAGTTTTTGACAGATCACAAGGCCGATTTGGGTGCACGCAGCACGGTCAATCTGCCGGAAATGTTTGGATAGTCACTCTGGTGGCTGGGTCGGGTCTTTGTCGTTCGGGTAAACAAGACCGGCCGAAATCACCAGCTTGGCGGCATCTTCGATCGACATGTCCAAAAGGATGACGTCCTCGATCGGAAAGAACAGCAAGAACCCCGATGTCGGGTTGGGTGTCGTCGGAATGAACACGCTGTACAGATCGCCACCCGCTTCTGCACGTTCGTTGACTTCTCCCTTGGCGGTGGTCGAGACGAACCCGATGGCCCAGATGCCACGGCGCGGATATTGAACCAGACAGGCTTTTTCAAATGACCGTTCAGTCTGGGCAAAGACGGTCTCGGAAATCTGCTTGATGCCTGAATAGATGGACCGGATGACCGGCATCCTGTTCACCAGGCTTTCGGTGAACGAGATAAAGGATCGGCCCAGGATGCCCTTGGCAACCCAGCCAACCACGACGGTGAACACCAGAAAAAAGATGACACCTACACCGCGCAGGTTGATGCCTACATATTGTTCAGGCTGGAATTGGTGGGGAACCAGCGGCAGAACCGCACTGTCGATCCAGCCGACAACAGACCAGATCAGCCAGATCGTCAACCACACCGGCGCAATAACGACGATGCCCGTCAGAAAGGACGCGCGCAGCCGTGAGAACAGGCCGGGCTGTCGGTTGGGTTCTTCGTCAAAAGGAGTGTTCATTACGGTCCTGAGTGGCTTGCGAATTTAGTTAAGCAGTCCTTGGCCTTGGTACAATAGCTATATGTTAATCCGCCTTGGCGGACAGGGCGCGGGCGATCCCGGCTGCCAGGCGGGCATTGTTGCGGACCAATGCGATATTGGCGGTCAGGGAACGACCTTCGGTCTGCTCATAAATCCGTTGCAACAGGTAGGGAGTGACCCCTTTACCGCTGATCCGATGCGCATCTGCATCCGCCTGTGCCGAGGCGATGATCGGGGCCAGTTCCTCGGATGGGATCTGATCGGCCTCCGGGATCGGATTGGCGACAAGTTGGCCGCCGGGCAGGCCAAGCGCGCGTCTGGTCGCATGTGCGTGCGCGATGTCTTCCGCACTGTCCATGCGCAGAGGGGCTGCCAGCGGGGATTTTGCCGACCAGAAGGCCGGAAATTCGTCCTGGCCATAGGCAATGACCGGAACGCCCAGTGTTTCCAGAACCTCAAGCGTCTTGGCCAGATCGAGGATGGCTTTGGCGCCTGCGGCAACAACCGTGACCGGGGTATGGGCCAATTCGTGCAGGTCAGCAGAGATATCGAACGAGGTTTCAGCCCCTTGGTGGACGCCTCCAATACCGCCGGTGGCGAAAACGTCGATCCCGGCGTGATGGGCGGCGATCATGGTTGCGGCGACCGTTGTTGCACCGGTGCCACCGGTTGCCATGCAGGCGGCCATATCGGCACGGGACAGTTTGGCGACCCCATGCGCTTGGCCCAGTGCTTTCAACTCTTCGGCTTCCAGACCGACGTGAAGCGTACCATTGATCACCGCCATGGTCGCTGGCACAGCGCCCGCCTCTCGAATGTCTTGTTCAACCTGTGCCGCAACCTCGATGTTCTGCGGGTAGGGCATACCGTGGGTGATGATCGTGCTTTCCAGCGCAACGATAGGTTGGCCTGCGTCTTTTGCGGCGCGGACCTCGGCAGAATATTGAATGTTGATCACAGTGGGGTTTCTCCGGAAACGTAAGTTGCGGCGGCATGCAAGGCACGTGACAGGGCCTCATCGCTTGGGGCACCGGTGGCCTCGGATGCGATATGCGCCGCCATGAATGTATCACCCGCGCCGGTCACACGGGTGACCAGAACGGATGGGGGTTTTTGGGTCAAGATTTCCTCAGCGCTGGCAACGGTTGCCGAACTGCCGCCATCAGTCACCAGCACGCGCAGCGCGCCGCGATCCAGCAGCCCCTTGGCGGCGCTTGCCGAATCCGCGAATTCGCGCTGGCACAGGATGCCAGCCTCTTCGAGGTTCACATAAAGCGTCGCGCGGGCATGTTTGAGGAAAGGCAGCAGGCGATCGGCCTTGCCGGGTGAGGCCGGTGCCACGCGCAGGTCGGCTCCGGCGAAGGCTGGGCTTTGCGCGATTTCTTCCAAAAGCGACAGCGTCAGGTTGCCATCCAAAGCAACAGGACCATCAAATGGCATGGTCTCTGTGCCTAATGGGCCTTGCATCAGGGGTTTCAGAATTTTTGCCCCTGCAGCCTCAAGTGAATGGGCGTCCGCAATCGCGGCAATCAATCCATTGGCGCCCTCGACAGCCATATATCGGTCGGTCGGCAGGTCCTGCGAGCGATAGATGTGATCCGTTACCATCCCCAGCCGGGCGCAAGCATTGACCAACTCGTCGCCTTCGGGATCGCGACCAATGGCGGTCAGCAGGGTGGGCGTCATGCCAAAGCGCACCAGCGTCATGGCAATGTTCATTGCCACGCCTCCGGGCAGGCGGGTGATCCTGCCGGGAACATCCGACCCCTGCCGCATGGCGCTAGCAGAACGTCCGATCACGTCCCACAGGACAGAACCGATACAAAGAATTTCGCTGTTCTGAGTCATGTCGACGTCATGCCGCAGCCCCGGCGTGGGTGCAAGGGTTAACGCTCACATCCTGCTCAGCCCATGGCGGTGATCAGGTCGTTCAGTGCAGCGGATGGGTCATCCTGTGACCAGATCTCATCCCCGATGCCAAAGAAATCGGTGCAGGGGCTGAGGTCACGGATCAATTCGGGGGTCAGGCCGCCTTCTGCCACAACCGGCACTTCGATCATCTCGGACCACCACTGGAACAGATCGAGCTCGGCCACGGTTCCGTCACCCAAAGAGGACGTACCAACCGGGCCAAAGGCCACATAATCCGCCCCGGCCTCACCAGCCGACATGCCGTCATGGCTGGAGGTGCCGCAGAAGCAGCCGACAATGGCATCGGCACCCAATTCCTTACGCACATACCGGACCGAGCGCGCGCCATCATCCAGATGCACCCCATCCAGACCCAGACGCTGCGCCAACAGGACGTGGTTGGAAATCACCAGCGCCACGTCCCGCGTATGTGCCACCTCGCGGCAGGCATCAGCGGCACGGGCAATCGTATCCTCGTCATTTCCCGCAAGGGCCAGACGGATGCAGGCGATTTCGGTGCTGTCCAGAACGCGGGCCAGTTGGTCGGGGAACGTGCTCAACGTGATGGTCGGCGGGGTGATCAGGTAAATCTGCGGCTGCTCGGGGGTGTCCATCGGCGCGTCCTTAGCTTTAAGTCTTTTGCGCGGTTTAGCGGATTGCGGGCCGGAAGCAAACTTTTATGCCTGTTTCAGGCAGAATTGGCGCCGCCAATGGCTTGCCCTGCGTTGGCGCGACGATTACAGCAGGCGCAGTTTTCGGAGACAACCATGCCCAGCGACAAATCCCAGCCCTCATTTGTGCTCGTGCGCCCGCAGATGGGTGAAAATATCGGTGCCGCCGCGCGGGCGATGTGGAATTTCGGGCTGGACCGGATGCGGATCGTGGCCCCACGTGATGGCTGGCCAAACCCCAAGGCGGTGGCCATGTCCAGTGGGGCGGGCCGTCTGCTGGATGAGGCGCAGCTGTTTGACGATCTGGCTGGCGCGCTGTCTGACAGTACCTATGTCTTTGCTACTACGGCCCGCCAGCGCGGGTTGACCAAGCCGGTCTTCAGCCCCGAACGCGCTATGCAGATCGCGGCCGAAAAGGTCGCTGCGGGCGAAAAAGTCGCCGTGCTGTTCGGCCCGGAACGGGCTGGGCTTGAGAATGAGGATATCGCCAAGGCCAATGCCATCATCTCGGTCCCGGTGAATCCGGAGTATGCCTCATTGAACCTTGGACAATGCGTGTTGCTGACCGCCTATGAGTGGATGCGCCAGACAGGCGACGTCGTGCATGAGGCAACCGATCTGGGCAAAGGCGACTGGGCCACAGGCATCGAGGTCGAAAAGCTGGTCGAACATTATGAAGACCGGCTGGAAGAGGCGGGGTTCTTTTACCCCCCTGAAAAAGCCGAAAGCATGAAGACCAATCTGCGCAATCTGTGGTCACGGATGCGGATGACGCGGGCGGATGTGCAGATGTTGCACGGGGTCATGCGTCAGATGGTCCGTTGGAAAGACAAAGGGTAAGGCTGGACCTCGTCCCATGGTGGTCCTAGCTTGCAACGAAATTCAAGACACATGAGGAACGCATGAGCGGCAAGCGCAGCATCTTCGAAGAGGTCTCAGACTCTGAAAAACAACAAGCGATTCAACCTGGTATGATTGACCGGGGCCGCGGTGGTGCGCGTAAGGCTATCCGGGCCTGGCTGATGATCCTGTTTGCGCTTGTGGTTGTGATGATTGCGGTGGGTGGGCTGACCCGCCTGACCGATAGCGGGCTGTCGATCACCGAATGGCGCCCGCTCACCGGGGCTGTCCCGCCGATGACCGAAACCGACTGGCAGGCCGAGTTCGACAAGTACAAGCAAATCGACCAGTGGCGCATCCAGAACCAGTGGATGGAGCTTGCGGATTTCAAATCCATCTATTGGTGGGAATGGGGCCACCGCCAGCTGGGCCGCGTGATCGGGCTGGTCTGGGCGCTTGGCTTCTTTGGGTTCCATATTGCGCGCAAGATACCCACCGGCTGGACCGGCAAGCTGGTGATCCCCGGTGCCTTGGGTGGGGTACAGGGCGCCGTTGGCTGGTGGATGGTCGCGTCCGGCGTGACGCAGGGCGAGGGGATGATCGCCGTTGCCAGCTATCGCCTGGCGATCCATCTGGGTCTGGCCTTTGTGATCTTGGGTTTCCTCGCCTGGTATATGTTCGAACTTGGCCGGGAAGAGCGTGACCTGATGCAGGCCCGCCGCGCGAAAGAGGCCAAACTGTTTTCCCTGTCTACCGGCCTGATGCATTTCGCATTCCTGCAGATCCTCATCGGCGCACTTGTCGCAGGTATCGACGCTGGGCGGTCTTATACCGACTGGCCATTGATCGGCGGGCAGATTTTCCCGCCGGACGCGGCGATACTGGAACCGATGTGGCGGAACTTTTTCGAAAGCCCCGGGCTTGTGCAGTTCATCCATCGTTGCGCGGGTTATCTGCTGTTGATCTTTGCCATCGTTGTCTGGCGGCGTGGCAATTCCAGTGCGCATCCGCAAACGCGCTTTGCCTTCAACATGATGTTCGCTGCCTTGTCGCTGCAGGTGGTTGTCGGGATCATGACCGTGATCTACGCGGCCCCCTGGCAGATCGCCATTTTCCATCAGTTCATGGCCGTGATCGTGTGGACTCTGATCCTGCGTGCGCGCTTCCTGACAGCCTATCCCATCGCAACTTCGATCCGCGGAGCCTGACCCAGATGACTGCCTATGATAAACTGATGGCCTTCCAACGTGAAACTTCAGCCCTTGGTCAGATTGCCGGGCGTCTGGGATGGGATCAGGAAACAGTGATGCCGCGCGGCGCAGCACCGCAGCGCGCAGAAGAAATGGCCGCGATCGAATCTGTTTTGCATGCCCGACGGTCTGATCCGCGTGTGGCAGAGTGGCTGGAGCAGGCCGACCCGCAGGACGATGTCGCGCGCGCGCAACTGCGCGAGATCCGCCGGTTCTATGAGCGGACCGTGAAAGTGCCCGCCGATTTGGCCAAGACCATCGCACGCGTTACCTCAGCCGCGCAGGGCACATGGGCACAGGCGCGCGCCGATGAGGATGTGGCGGCCTTTTTGCCCGTGTTGGAAGAGGTTGTGGCGCTCAAACGTCAGGAAGGTCAGGCCCTGGCACAGGGCGGTGATGTCTATGACGCCATGGTCGAAGATTACGAGCCCTATACGACCGGCACTCAGATCGCTGCGATCTTTGACCAGATGCGTCCGCGTCTGGTGGCATTGCGAGCAGCCGTACTGGATCAGCCCGGACCGGCCGCCCTGACTGGGACGTTTGACTCAGCGACCCAGATGCGCCTGTCACAGAAGCTGGCCACCGGATTCGGTTACGACCTGAACACTGGCCGGGTCGACAAGGCCGTTCACCCGTTCAGCTCGGGCAGCGGATTGGACGTGCGGATCACCACGCGCACCAGCGAGACCGATCCGTTCAACTGTTTCTATTCAACCATTCACGAGGTCGGCCACGCCGCCTATGAACAGGGCATCGACCCGGCCTACCTTTTGACCCCGCTGGGGCAGGGCGTGTCGATGGGCGTGCACGAAAGCCAGAGCCGGATTTACGAAAACCAACTGGGTCGATCACGCGCCTATACTGGCTGGCTGTTTGGCCAGATGGTCGAGGCTTTTGGCAGTTTCGGCGTCGCCGATGCCGATGCGTTCTATGCCACGGTCAACCGGGTCCATAACGGCTATATCCGCACCGAGGCGGATGAGGTGCAGTACAACCTGCACATCATGCTGCGCTTTGATCTTGAGCGTGCGTTGATGAGCGGTGATCTGCAGGTCAGAGACCTTGAGGGTGCATGGAACGACCGGTTCAAGGCGGATTTCGGCTATGCGGTCGATAGGCCGTCGAACGGATGCTTGCAGGATGTCCATTGGTCCGTCGGTCTGTTCGGGTATTTCCCGACCTACTCGCTGGGCAATGTCTATGCCGGATGCCTGAACCAGGCTCTGCGATCCGCGCTGCCCGATCTGGATACTCAACTGGCCAAGGGTGACACGTCGGGCGCCACCGGTTGGCTGCGCGAAAACCTCCAACGCCACGGCGGCCTTTTCGCCCCACGCGAGATCATCCAACGCGCCAGTGGCATGGAACCGGGTCCAGAACCACTGTTGGAGTATCTGGAGCAAAAGTTTGGATCGTTGTACGGGTTGTGATAGTGGGCCTAACTGGGCCTGACCAGACAACGCACTCAATCGTACACCCAATTCGTGATAGGAGACGAAAGCTTGCTCTGAGCCCAAACCTGCCGAGAAAGCGCCAACCTGCTTATAAGTTGACACTTGTCAAGGATCGAGACTTTTAGTTCACCTACTCTGACAATGGATTGTCCACTACTTAGGCGCTTCCGACATGAACGGATTTATCCAAATTGGTATAGCAATCAGTATTATAGTTTGGGCAGTTCCCTCAACTGCCCAGAGGGCGAATCCCCATTTGATCTACGAAGAGAATTGCGCGTCTTGTCACCTGCCGCATGCAGGAGATTTTGTCTCCGAAAAATTGATTGTGTCAGAAAGCGGCATTGTCGGAAAAGCTTCTGGTCGTCCCGTCATTGATTATCTGAAGGCAGGACACGGCGAGTTGTCAGACGAAGAAATCAATGTGCTGATAGAACAGTTTGAGTTCATCCAAGAATCTGGCCGTCTATTCCAAGAAAAATGCATTATTTGCCACGACAACGCCGCCGAATTTGCGCGCCAAAAGTTGATCTTGCGCGATGACATAGTTACGGGCCGGTACACAGACAGAGATGTCGCAGAGTTTTTGTTGCAGCACGGACGGCTTGATGCTTCTGAGGCACAAAAGATGGTTGAGGTCCTTATGCGCCAACTTCAGGTAAAATAAAGAGCATCAAAATACCACGCGATGCAGGTCGGTACTTAGCCTTAATTCGGGCATTAGGTCTATGCATTGATAGGCAGTTTTGTCCGCACACCAAACACCCAGAAACATCGCCGAGGCCAGAGAGCCTCGGCTTTCATTGCTTACTCTTCCGTCTCGTCCTCATCACCCTGATCTGCGATCCAGGCAACGGATACGACCTCTTCGCCTTTGCCGGTGTTGAACACCTTCACGCCACCTGCTGACCGCGAGCGGAATGAGATGCCTTCGATCGGGACCCGGATCGACTGACCCTTGGACGTGGCCAGCATGATCTGATCTTCGATATCGACGGGGAACGAGGCCACAAGTGCCCCGCCGCGCATCGCCTTATCCATCGCCGCAACACCCATGCCACCGCGCCCGCGAACGGGGTAGTCGTGGCTGGAGCTCAGCTTGCCTGCACCGCCCGTGGTGATCGTCAGGATCATGTTTTCGGCAGCGGACATTTCGGCATAGCGTTCCTGCGTGATCGTGCCGGGGGTTGCTTCATCCTCATCCGTCTCACCGTCATCGGCGATGCCTGCCACTGCGCGGCGCATCTTGAGATAGGCGGCGCGTTCATCCGGATCAGCTTCGAAGTGGCGGATCACCGACATCGAGACGACACGGTCGCCACCGCTCAGCCTTATACCCCGAACACCGGTAGATTCGCGTGAGTTGAACACGCGCACATCAGTGGTGCGGAACCGGATTGCGCGGCCCGAATTGGTGATCAGCATCACATCTTCGTCTTCAGAGCAGATGCGTGCATTCACCAGTTCGATGCCTTCGGGCAATTTCATCGCAATCTTGCCGTTGCGGCGGACATTGGTGAAATCCGACAGTCGGTTCCGGCGCACATCGCCTGCGCTGGTGGCAAAGATGATCTGTAGGTTTTCCCATTCTTCGTCCGGCACATCCACGGGCATGATCGCCGCGATGGAAACCCCGGTCGGAATCGGCAGGATGTTGACAATGGCTTTGCCCTTGCCAGTGCGCCCGGATTGCGGCAGACGCCAGGTTTTGAGCTTGTAGACCATCCCGTCAGTGGTGAAGAACAACAACTGTGTATGCGTGTTCGCCACGAAGAGGTTGGTAACGACGTCCTCTTCCTTAGTCTGCATTCCCGACAGGCCCTTGCCACCACGTTTTTGCGCCCGGAAATCGGCCAGCGGAGTACGCTTGATGTAGCCGCCCGACGTGACGGTCACGACCATATCCTCACGCTCGATCAGGTCCTCATCTTCCATGTCGCCGGACCAATCGACGATCTCGGTGCGACGGGGCACGGCAAACTGTTCACGAACGCTGCGCAGCTCATCTCCGATGATCGACATGATGCGCTCTCGCGAGGACAGAATATCGAGGTATTCCTGAATCTTACCCGCAAGTTCTTCCAGTTCGTCCGTAACCTCTTTGACACCGATCTGGGTCAATCGCTGCAGGCGCAGGTCGAGGATCGCGCGGGCCTGAACTTCGGTCAGGTTATAGGTGCCGTCGTCGTTCATCATGGACAGAGGGTCGTCGATCAGGCGCAGATAGCTTTCGATCTCAGCCGCGGGCCAGCGGCGGGTCATCAGCTTTTCACGCGCTTGCGCGGCGTCAGCGGATGACCGGATGGTTGCAACCACCTCATCCACATTCGAAACTGCAACGGCCAAACCGCACAGGATGTGACTGCGTTCGCGGGCCTTGCGCAGGTCGTAAGCCGTACGGCGCGCAACAACGTCTTCGCGGAAATCGATAAAGCTGGTCAGAAAGCGGCGCAGAGTCAGTTGCTCGGGCCGGCCACCATTCAGCGCCAGCATGTTGCAGCCAAACGAGGTCTGCATCGGCGAGAAACGGAAAAGCTGGTTCAAAACAACTTCGGGCGTGGCGTCACGTTTGAGTTCGACCACCACACGTACGCCGTTACGGTCGGATTCGTCCTGAACGTGGCTGACGCCTTCAATCCTCTTCTCACGCACGGCCTCGGCGATCTTTTCGATCATCGAAGCCTTGTTCACCTGATAGGGGATCTCGTCCACAACGATGGCGTAGCGGTCCTTGCGGATTTCCTCGACGCGGGTCTTGGAGCGGATTATGACGCTGCCGCGCCCTTCCAAATAGGCTTTGCGCGCGCCGGACCGGCCCAGCATTACGCCGCCGGTCGGGAAGTCGGGGCCTGGAACATACTCGATCAGCTGCTCGGACGTCAGATCGGGATCGTCGATCAGGGCGAGGGTGGCGTCGACCACCTCACCAAGATTGTGCGGCGGGATATTGGTCGCCATGCCCACGGCAATGCCGCCAGCGCCGTTGACCAGCATGTTCGGGAACCGTGCGGGCAGGACTGTCGGCTCTCTGTCTTTGCCGTCATAGTTGTCCTGAAAATCGACGGTGTCTTTCTCGATATCCGCCAGCAGAGAGGCGGCGGGCTTGTCCATCCGCACTTCGGTATAGCGCATGGCCGCCGGGTTATCGCCGTCCATCGAGCCAAAGTTGCCCTGACCATCCAGCAGCGGCAGCGACATCGAGAAATCCTGAGCCATCCGCACCAACGCGTCATAGATCGCGCTGTCGCCGTGTGGGTGGTATTTACCCATTACGTCGCCGACCGGACGGGCCGATTTGCGATAGGATTTGTCATGGGTGTTTCCGGTCTCGTGCATCGCGTAAAGGATGCGCCGATGCACCGGTTTTAACCCATCGCGCAGATCAGGAATCGCACGGCTAACAATGACCGACATCGCATAGTCCAGATAGGACGTGCGCATTTCGGATTCGATGGAGACCGTCGGGCCACCGTAAACGGGGCGTTCTGGCGGGTTTTCATCCATATTTTCAGGAACTTCTGGCGTATCGCTCACGTAAACTGCCCGTTCTGTATGCAGACTCTATATCTTGTGGATACACCTTATCAGACCCGGTACATAAGGTGCAAGCAAGCAACCATTTTGCAAGTGAGAAACTCCGGTAACATCACGGTAACATATTGTTAACTAAGGATTAGGGTGTTTTCGTGATACAATAGGGGGACCTTGCAATTAATATTGAGGTCGAAATGGAGCGCAGCGAAACGGAATTGATGCTTAAAGGATATGGGCTGACAACGGCGGAATTATTCTACCACATGCCCGACTATATCCATGTTCTGAACACCTTCATCTGGCAGGAATACGATCTGGCGCCGGATCATCCGAAACTGTTCGAGTTCATTGATTTCTGGCAGCGAGAGATCGAAGGCCCCTTACATTCTGTAAAATTCACGCACCGTAAGATGATCGCGCCCGGAGAGTGGCGCAACCAAGTTGGCGAGTTTCGGGTGAATTAGCCACCCTGGCAGATTATTGGCTGTGTAACGAAAGGGCGTGTTCCATTTGATTTTCTTAGGCTAGGGTCGTGTCCAAACCATTGATCAGCTAAGGAAATGCCGCATGCCCAGAATGTTGCTGTTTGTCGCCGCCGTTTTGCTTGGTGGGCCAGTCGCCGCTGAGGGAGTTTTGGACAAGATCAAAAAAGGCGCGGCAAACGCGGCTGACGTTGTCGGGCAAGGGGCCGAAACCGTTGGCGAGACAATCGATAAAGGCGCGAAAGCTGTTGAGGGTACGGTCGACTCGACCACCGAATTGCTAAGCAATGAGGCCACTCCGGAAGAGACGCGCGCCAAGCTGGACACATTGGCCACGCAGATTCTGGATCAGTTGCTGGCCGAAAATCCCGAAGCGCGTGCGCTGTACGAGGTCTGTGCCGGCTATGCCGTGTTCGACTCGCGCAAGGTTACGGTGTTTCCAGTCTCGGCTGGGTATGGGCGGGGTGTGGCGGTGTCAATGGACACCGACCAGCACACATATATGAACATGGGAACAGGCGGCGTGGGTGGCGCGATCGGCATCGGCGGCTTTGAATCCAAGTTTGTGATCATGTTCGAAACAGCTGCTGATCTGGATAAGTTCATCACTCAAGGCTATGACGCGACCGCCGAAACCGGTGCCATGTACGGCGACGAAAACACGACGGAAACCGTGCGATTCACCGACGGTCGGTCCTTTTTTGAACTGTCCAAGACAGGGTGGCGCGTGGCAGCGGGCGCGTCGGGTACAAAATTCTGGAAATCGCCGGAACTGAACTGATCAACCCGAGCAGCTGGCCCCACCCAGGACGCAGAATTTGGCACAATGCGGATGGTTAAGGTGCACGTCCGCTTCCGCCTCGGCCAGCGTATGCCCCATCTCGAATTCCGGCTCATAAGGCAGCAACGTGCAGGCCAGAACGGCAGGTTTTTCAGCGCCCTTGCGTTTGACCACCATCCGGGCACTGGCGCACATCACAGTCGCGGGTGATTTGTCCAAGATACCCCAGCAGGCGGTGGTAATTTCCGGCACTTCGACGGTTTCGTCCATTTCAGGGAAAAGGACCGTTCGCGCAGGGTCATGCGCGTCGATGCCAAACCCGTGGCGGTTGAATAACGTAGCATATCCCTGACGGCTTTTTTCATCGTCCTCGCCCCATACGGTTCTGCCGGCAACAGCCATCCGGAATCCGCCATCGCGTAGCCACTTCATACCTTCCACGGTTTTGTCAAAACTGCCTTTGCCACGTTCCTTATCGTGCAGGTCGGCACGATAATGGTCGAGCGATACCCGCAGCGTCAGTTTCCCAGCGTAGTCGCGCTGAAGTTCAGTCAATCCCTCGCGCATCTTCTGGCGCATCATTGGCCGCATCGCGTTGGTCAGGATCAACACCTCATAGCCGCGTTCCAGCGCCGCGCGTGCCATCTCGATCATGTCGGGGTTCATGAACGGCTCACCACCGGTAAAGCCAATCTCACGCACGGGCCAGTTTCTGTCTTCGATCTGGTCCAGATAGTCCCGCACTTCACCCGCCGAGATATAGACCAACGCATCATTGGTCGGGCTGCTTTCGATATAGCAGTTCACACATTCGATGTTGCACAGAGTCCCGGTATTGAACCAGAGCGTCTCGGGGTTGGTCAACGCCACCGAGGCACGAGTCTGGCCATCCGCTGTCACCAATTTGTTTTGAAACTTGCCGATATTGACGATCTGAGGGGCGTTGTCTTTCATTCCGGTTTCCGGTTCTTTTCTGTTGTCACCTTGAATTAGAGGTTTCAGACCGTTTCGCAAAGTGAGACATGGGTGAACTGACAGAGAATTGATGTCGCGGAAATCCGCAAAAATGGTTGCGCTAACATTGGACATTGAGCATAGGGCAAGGTAAGGAAAACACATGGTTTCTCGCGTCATACCTGTAGACCCCTTTGATCTGGTCATTTTTGGCGGAACCGGCGATCTGGCGCAGGGTAAAATCCTGCCCGCTCTGTTTCGCCGGTTTTGTGCTGGCCAGTGGGCTGAAGGCGCGCAAGTAATCGGGGCGGCCCGAACGGATTATGACCGTGACAAGTTCCGCAATTTGGTCCGCAACTCGCTTGAGGCACATGCCGGACGACACAGTCAGGACACCGCTGCGCTGAACGCGTTTTTGCAGCGGGTTGATTATGTGACATTGGATGCTGTTGCGGATCATGGCTGGGCCGAGCTTGCGCAGAAACTTCAGCCGGATCGGGTTCGGGCGTTCTATTTTTCGGTGGGGCCGCGGTTGTTTGGCCCTCTGGCGGAACGGATCGAGGTGTATGATCTGACAACGCCGCAGACGAGGATCGTGGTTGAAAAACCCTTTGGCCATGATCTGGAAAGTGCGCGAGCTTTGAATGCCACGCTGGCCGCGCATTTCAGGGAAAGTCAAATCTATCGAATCGACCACTATCTGGGCAAGGAAACCGTCCAAAACCTGATGGCTGTTCGGTTCGGCAACATGTTGTTCGAACCACTTTGGAACAGCCAGTATGTCGACCATATCCAGATCACCGTAGCCGAATCCGTCGGAATTAACGGCCGTGAAGAGTATTACGAGCGCGCAGGCGCAATGCGCGACATGATGCAGAACCACCTGATGCAGCTTTTGTGCCTGATCGCCATGGAACCTCCGGCCAAGTTCGACCCGGATGCGGTGCGTGATGAAAAGCTCAAGGTCATTCGCGCTCTGGACCCGGTAAAGCCACATCATATCGTGCGGGGGCAGTTTGAGGGCGAAAGTTCAAGTTACCGCAAAGCGGTTGGAAATCCGCGCTCGACCACGGAAAGCTATGTAGCGCTACGGGCGCATATCAGCAACTGGCGATGGGCAGGAACACCGTTCTACTTGCGCACGGGCAAGCGCCTTGTGGCCCGGTCTTCGGTGATCAATGTGATGTTCAAAGACGCGCCGCACTCGATCTTTGGAGCGGATGCCGGGCGTCATGCGAATGCGCTATCGATCCGCCTGCAGCCAAATGAGGGCATCACGCTGAAAGTGACGATCAAAGAGCCCGGGCAAGGAGGTATGCGTTTGGTCGACGTGCCCCTGGATATGAGCTTTGCCGAGGCATTGGGCGCCGAGAACCAGGACCCGCCAGACGCCTATGAACGTCTGGTGATGGATGTGATCCGAGGCAATCAGACGCTGTTCATGCGCGGTGATGAGGTCGAGGCCGCCTGGGCTTGGACAGACCCGATCATCGCAGGATGGCAGGCGCGTGGCGACGTGCCGAAACCTTATGAGAGCGGCAGCACTGGGCCGGGCGACGCCGAGCTGCTGATGAAACGGGACGGTCGCCGTTGGCAAGGGATAAACCCATGAAAATTCAGGAATACGCCGACCGGGATATGCTAGCCATCGACGTGGCCAATGCTATCGCCGGAGATCTTGAGGCGGCGCTGCTGCATCACGATCTGGTCTCTTTTGCTGTGCCGGGCGGTACCACACCCGGGCCGGTCTTTGACGGATTGTGTGCCGCTGATTTGGATTGGGATCGGGTCCGAATTCTGCCAACGGATGAACGGTGCGTATCCAGCGACAGCGATCGCGCAAATGCGCGGCTGATCCAAGAGCGTTTGCTGACCAATCGCGCCTCGGTCGCGCAATATATGCCGCTGTATCTGGATGGCAAAGATCCGGAATCGGTGCTGCCCGAAATTGAGAGCTTGATTGCGCCCGTGCTGCCTCTTTCGGTTCTCATGCTGGGTATGGGCGAAGATATGCACACCGCCTCGCTGTTTCCGGGGATGGACGGGTTGGCCGCCGCATTGGACGGGCATGCGCCGACGTTGGCCGTGGCCCGGCCCGAAGTTCAGCCTGAGGCGCGGATTACATTAACGGCTCCGGTCTTGGATGGCGCATTGTCTAAGCATCTGGTGATTTTCGGGGAAGCCAAACGCAAGGCGCTGGACCGAGCCATGTCCCTGCATCCCAAAGAGGCACCGATTGCTGCTGTGTTGGGCGGCATGACGGTCCATTGGGCGGAGTAGAGTTATGAACCTGGATACTCTCAAGGCATTTGCGTCAGATGGCGGTCGTTCCATTTTGGACTTGTTCGAACAAGACGTGGATCGGGCACAGGTTTTCTCGACCTCAACGGGCGATATGCTGTTTGACTATTCAAAGACGCAGATTGACACGGATATTCGCGCGGCCCTGATCCGCCTATGCGACGAGGCGGGGCTTGCCGACAGGCGCGACGCGATGTTTGCGGGTGCCAAGATCAATGAAACCGAAGAACGCTCGGTTCTGCATACGGCATTGCGGAATCTGGATGGCGGTCCGGTCGACGTGGATGGTCTGGATGTCATGCCTGGCGTTCTGGATACGCTGCAGCGGATGCGTGTCTTTGCCGAAGAGGTGCGCGGTGGCGCGGTGGCCGGGGCAGGGGGCAGCTTTACCGATGTGGTGAATATCGGAATTGGTGGGTCTGATCTGGGACCGGTTATGGCCACGCATGCACTGGCTCCGTATCACGACGGGCCGCGGCTGCACTATGTCTCGAATGTAGACGGGGCACATATTTCCGATGTTCTACGGCAGCTGGATCCGACGCGGACACTTGTGATTGTCGCGTCCAAGACGTTCACGACCATTGAAACCATGACCAATGTCCGCACCGCGCGCGCCTGGATGGTCGATGGCGGCGGGGAGCCGGCCCGACAGTTTGCTGCGGTTTCCAGTGCTTTGGACAAGACTCAGGCCTTTGGCATTCCCGAACAGCGCGTGTTTGGTTTCGCCGATTGGGTCGGCGGACGTTATTCGGTTTGGGGGCCTGTGGGCCTGCCGGTGATGATTGCCGTAGGCTCGACGGCCTTTGATGCGTTTTTGCGCGGTGGACAGGCAATGGACGTGCATTTTCGCGCAGCCGATTGGTCCGAGAATATGCCTGTGATGTTGGCTTTGACCGGTGTCTGGCATCGGCAGGTTCTGGGATATGCCAGCAGGGCCGTGCTGCCATACGATCAGCGTCTCCTGCGCTTGCCCGCATATTTTCAGCAGCTCGAGATGGAGTCGAATGGCAAATCCGTTGCCATGGACGGCAGTGCGCTGACCATTCCTTCGGGTCCGGTGGTCTGGGGTGAGCCTGGTACCAATGGTCAGCATGCGTTTTATCAGCTGATCCATCAGGGCACAGACGTTATCCCTTGCGAATTCATGGTCGCTGCCGAGGGACATGAACCTGAGCTGACCCACCATCACCGGCTGCTGCTGGCCAACTGTCTGGCCCAGTCCGAGGCGCTGATGCGCGGCCGATCGCTGGACGAGGCGCGGCAGCGCATGGCCGACAAAGGGTTGACGGGTGAAGAATGCGAACGTCAGGCCCGACATCGGGTGTTTGCTGGCAATCGTCCCTCGACCACGCTGATGTACCCCAAGCTAACGCCTTTTGTTCTGGGTCAGGTCATTGCCCTGTACGAGCATCGCGTATTCGTCGAAGGGGTCCTGTTGGGGATCAACTCTTTTGACCAGTGGGGCGTTGAACTGGGCAAGGAACTGGCGACTTCACTGGGGCCAATCGTGGACGGTGCAGAAGGTACCGAGACCAAAGACGGGTCAACCGCCGCCCTTGTTGCCTATGCCATGTTGCACCGGGAAACCGAATAAAAGCCAGCTTTACAGCCCTGGCATGACGCATTCTTCTATTGTCAGACAATTAAATGCTTGGCAGGGTTTCTTTTGACCGCGCCGATTGCAGAAGATGCGTGGCAAACAAGAAGGTGCTGCAAAAAGCGGCCCCGACACAGGGAGGATGTCCATGCTGGGACAAATGATGACGCAACCGTTGCTGATCTCGTCACTGATCGAGCATGCCGATCGCTATCATGGCCAAACCGAGATATATTCTGTCGAAACTGACGGCAGCTTGACTGAAACGAACTGGTCGCAAGTCGCCGCGAACGCACGAAAATTAGGTTCTGCACTGTTAGGTCTTGGGCTGGAACCGCACGCTCGGATAGCGACATTGGCATGGAACAACCGCCGCCATCTGGAAATCTACTATGGCACTTCGGGTGCTGGATTCGTCTGCCACACCGTAAACCCCAGGCTGTTTCCAGAGCAGCTGACCTATATCATCAATCATGCGCAGGACCGGGTTCTGTTTTTCGACGCCACATTCATCCCGCTTGTCGCCGCTTTGAAGGACCAACTGACAGAGGTGCAGCATTTCGTGTTAATGGGTCCGCGGAATGATGACGCAATCTCGCAGGTTCCAGGGGTGCAGTTCTATGATGAGCTGATCGAAACCGGTAATTCCGGCTTTCAATGGCCGAGGCTGGACGAAAACACAGCCTCAAGCCTTTGTTACACTTCGGGCACAACCGGCAACCCCAAAGGGGTGCTCTATTCCCATCGCTCGACAGTTTTGCACAGTTTTGGGTCCAACACGCGTGACGTGATCGGGTTTTCGGCGATGGATGTGGTACTGCCAGTTGTACCGATGTTCCATGTGAATGCTTGGGGATCGCCGTACGCTTGCGCGATGTCGGGGTCTCGGATGGTATTACCGGGACCAGATTTGCATGGCGAGGCATTGGTCAATTTGATTGACAGCTATGGGGTGACACTGGCCATGGGCGTGCCGACGATCTGGCAGGGTCTGCTGGCCTCTGCAAAGAAGTCGGGCAGTCAACTGTCCAGTCTTGAGCGCACAGTTATTGGTGGGGCCGCATGTCCGCCGTCGATGATCGAGACGTTCCGCGAAACCTATGGTGTCGATACAGTCCACGCCTGGGGGATGAGCGAGATGAGCCCGCTGGGAACCGCGAACCAGCCCTTGGCGAAACATGGAAAACTGCCCAAAGAAGAGCAGTATGGGCTTCGGGAAAGTCAGGGCCGTCCTTGTTATGGGGTCGAATTGAAAATCGTTGATGATTTCGGCAATGAGCTTCCGCGTGACGGTGAAACACAGGGAGACCTGATGGTGCGCGGATACTGGGTATTGGACAGCTATTTCATGATGCAGGATCAGGGTCTGCTGCAAGACGGTTGGTTTGCCACTGGCGACGTGGCGACACTGGACCCGGACGGGTATATGACGATCCGAGATCGCTCAAAGGACATCATCAAATCCGGCGGTGAATGGATCAGTTCGGTCGAGCTCGAAAATATCGCGGTGGCACATCCAAAGCTGGCAGGCGCAGCCGTTGTGGGTGTGCCGCATCCGAAATGGGACGAACGGCCCGTTCTTGTGGCGGTGAAAGCCGAGGGGGCAAACCCAAGCGAAGAAGAATTGCTGGCGTTTTTTGGTGGTAAGATCGCCAAGTGGCAGATCCCGGACAGGGTAGTCTTTGTGGACGCGCTGCCACTGAACGCGACTGGCAAGATCCTGAAACGCAACCTGCGGGAAGACTTCAAAGATGTGCTGAGTACCTAGCGCAAGATCACTGGCCTGGCAGACACAAGCGAGATGGTTTGCCGGGTTTTCTGACTTCGCGGCGAACGTAGATCTATAGCCCCTCAGCCTTCTGAAGTTCCACGCCTGAAATCTGCCAGTTTGGGCTTCCTCGTGCGCCTGAAATACTCGAATGAACTGCCGGGCCAGTTGGTGGTTATCCGCTCGCCATCTTTGTAATAGCTGCGCTCGATCCGCGCCCACTGACTTTTGGCAAGACGCTGTTGCATCTCGTCATCGAAACGCAATGCCGCCTCAGGTTTTACTTCGATCGTGCCGTGATCGGCCGCCTTGATAAGTTGGATGACAAAACCGATTTGCGCTTCGATCATGGCCAGTACCGTCGTGTGGCCAAGGTTTGTGTTTGGTCCGTAAATAATGTGCAGATTAGGGAATTTGGGAACCGAGATGCCAAGATAGGCCCGCGCACCACCTTCATCCCAAACATCGCGCAACAAGATACCATCACGTCCCTTGATATCAATAGCTTGCAGGAAGGGGTTGGATTGGAACCCAGTGCCAAGAATGACCACATCATGGTTGCGTTCGGTACCGTCTGTGGTCTTGATCCCGTCTTTGGTGAAACAGTCGATTCCGTCCGTCACTAACTCAACCTTGTCCTGGTTTAAAGTCTGATAGTAGCTGTCCGAGACCAAAAGGCGACGCGCGCCGGGCGGGTATTTTGGTCGAAGCTCCTCGCGGAGTTTTGGGTCCGATATCGTCTTTTCCAGATGCCGGTTCAGTATGTTCTGCATCAGCATCTCGTGCAGTTTCGATCCTTTCATGACTGGAAAGATCTTGAACTCATTCTCGGCCCAAAGGCGGAAGCGATAAAGTTTTTGAAGGAAAGGCATCGAACGCATCAGCGACTTGAAGCTCTCGCCATAGGTCTTGTTGCCTTTGGGCATGACCCAATTTGCCGTGCGTTGATAAACTGTCAAACTGCGTGCCTGTTTAGCGATCTCTGGGATGAACTGCAGCGCGCTGGCTGCATTTCCAATCACGGCAACTGATTTGTCCTTCAGGTCGATATCATGGCGCCATTCGGCAGAATGGAATATGGTTCCCCCGAAGAGTTTCATCCCCGGTATCCCAATACGGTTGGGAAAGTGCAACTGACCAACCGAGCAAACCACGTGGCGGCAGAGATAGGTTTCATCTCCATTGCCCTTGGTCGTTACAGTCCACATTTCACTTGTCGGATCGAAGCTTGCTGAAGTGACGGCGCAGCCAAGGCGTAAATGCGCGATCACTCCGAATGTTTCCGCACAATCCCGGATGTAATCCAGAATCTCTTTCTGTCCCGACCATTTTCGGCTCCAGTTCGGCGTTTTGCTGAAAGAGTAAGAATACAAATGCGAGGGCACATCGCATTCCGCACCGGGATAGGTGTTATGCTGCCAAGTGCCCCCAAATTCAGTGGCCTTGTCGAGTATTGCGAAGCTGTCGATTCCCGCTTGTCTGAGCTGGTAGCCCATACCAATGCCGCCAAAGCCAGCACCTATGATCAAACAGTTCACCTGCTTCATGATACTTCCTTATGCTCGTATGTCCGTTTCGCGACTTACCAGTGGCGTTTCTGATCTGCCTGGTTTGGCTTTGGGACAAGCGTGACCGGCATAAAATCTTCTTTCAATCTATCTCAAGTTCACCTGAGCCTGCTAATAACTTGGGCCCAGACTAAGTCCTTCAATGCAAATGTAATTGGGAACTTATCCCTCAACTTTGAGTTGAATGGAATGAAAAAATTAGAGGATGAACCTTTGAAACCGTTTATCATCTGCCTTGAGTTATGGCGCACGGCCTGAGGCAGGGTGTTTCTATAGTCGTGAAAATTTTGGAAGATTGGCTCCGGCGGTAGGGATCGAACCTACGACCAATTGATTAACAGTCAACTGCTCTACCGCTGAGCTACGCCGGAACGGTTCGCGCCGTATAGCAACCCGACTCTTCGGCGTCCAGAGGGGGGCGTGAGTTTTTTCGTCGAAAAAACATGCGCACAGCGAAGGCGGGCATCCATGATAATTTGCGGTGTGTTTTGGGGAAATTGGCTCCGGCGGTAGGGATCGAACCTACGACCAATTGATTAACAGTCAACTGCTCTACCGCTGAGCTACGCCGGA